>NZ_KB892176.1:0-106541 GCF_000373685.1 Streptomyces sp. PsTaAH-124
ACTGGCAGAACATGACGGGCGACGGCGGCGGCGAGCCGCTGGCCCAGGACGGCGTGGGCGAGCTGGCCGACGCGATCACCGAGTCCTTCGGCTCCTTCGCCGGGTTCAAGGCCCAGCTCACCAAGGCCGCGGCCACCACCCAGGGCTCCGGCTGGGGCNTCCTGGCCTACGAACCCCTCAGCGGCCGCCTCGTCGTCGAACAGGTCTACGACCACCAGGGCAACGTCGGACAGGGCTCCACCCCCGTCCTCGTCTTCGACGCCTGGGAGCACGCCTTCTACCTCCAGTACAAGAACCAGAAGGTCGACTTCATCGACGCCATGTGGGCCGTCGTCAACTGGCAGGACGTCGCCAGGCGCTACGCCGCCGCCAAGGAACGCACCAACGTCCTGCTCCTCGCGCCCTGACCGCACACCCCCCGATCGTCCCCCCTCTCGCCCGGCCGGACCCTACGATGTGAGCCGGGCGGCGCCGGTGGAGGCGCGGTCGCGCGGGCGGGGACGGGCGTACGGGGGCGGGGTACGGAATGCGGGGGCAGATCGTGTTGCCGGGCGGGCTGGTGCTGCGGCCCTGGGAGTTCGCCGACGCCCCGGCGGTGCTGCGGGCCTTCGCCGAGCCGCTGATGGAACGGCAGGCCGACGCGCCCGTCGGCACGCTCGCCCAGGCCGGGCAGTGGATCGCGCGGCGGCGTGAGCAGGGGGAGCGGGGCACCGCCCACGCCTTCGCCGTCGCAGGCCGCGACGGCATGGCGCTGGGCGGGGTCGCGGTCGGCCGTGTCGACGAAGGGCACCGCACCGGCTGGATCTCCTACTGGACCACCTCGGCGGCGCGCGGCCGGGGGGTGGCGACCGGCGGCTGCCGGGCGCTGGCCGACTGGTGCTTCGGCGAACTCGGCCTGTTCCGCCTGGAGTTGGGGCACCGCGTCGACAACCCGGCCTCCTGCCGGGTGGCGCGCGCCGCGGGCTTCGCCGCCGAGGGCGTCCAGCGGCAGAAGCTCGCCTGGGACGGCGTCCGGCACGACGTGGAGACACACGCCCGGCTGGCGACGGACCCGGACCCGGCCGCGCCGGAGGACGTGACGGTGCGGACGGAAGGCCCGGCCCGCACGGCGCTGTCGGCGCCCACGGCGCAGGTGACACGGCCGGCCCGCCGACCGGTGTGACCGGTCGGCGGGCCGTGCAGGCGACCGTGGCGGCGGCCGGCACGGGGCCGCGCCGGGCGCGTCAGCGGCCGATGCGGATGCGGTGCACCTGGTCCTGGCCCTCCGGACCGGCGCCGGACTTGTCGACCACGTAGGCCGTCCCGCGGTCCACGGTCACGTGGTTGGGGTTCGCGCCGGTGGCCAGGGTCTCCACGACGGTGCCCCGGCGGGGGTCGACGACCGTGACGTCGCCGTCCGTGCGGTTGGCCACGAGCACCCGGCCGGTGCGTGCGTCGGCCGCGACGGACAGCGCGCCCGCGCCGGTCGGGATGCTCCTGGTGACGGTCTTCCCGCGCAGGTCGACCACCGAGACGCCGCCCGCGGTCTGGTCGGCCGCGTAGGCGGTGCGGCCGTCGGCGGACAGGGCCACGGAGATCGGGCCGTCACCGGCCGGTATGAAGGAGGGGTCCTTCGCGTAGGGGGAGACGGCGATGAGCCGGTCGCCGTTCAGATCGGCGGCGTACACCGTGCCCGTGCGCTCGTTGACCGCGAGGCCGGTCGGGGCGGCGCCCTCCACCGTGACGCGCTTCTTCTCCTTGAAGGTGCGGGTGTCGAACGCGACCACGCTGCCGTCGCCGAAGCCGCTCGCCCAGGCGAGGTCGTGGCGCTCGTCCACGACGATCTCGCGGGCGTGCGCCACGTTCGGGAGGGTGGCCAGGTGCCTGCCGGTGCGCTGGCTGTAGACGGCGACGGAGTTGTCGCGCGTGTTGGTGGTCCAGACGGTGTTGTGCTCGTCGTCCACGGCGACGCCGTAGACCGCCTCGACCGCGCCGGTGGCCGCGTCGGTCACGGGCGGCGTGTACGTGGCCCGCACGGACAGGGTGCGCGGGTCGACCTTCAGCAGCGCCGAGGAGGTGACCGGCGGGCGGCCGACGGCGGTGGTGGCCCACAGGACGTGGTTCCGCTCGGAGTACGCCGACTGGTACAGGCCCTTGGCGAGCGCGGCCGAGGCGACGGTCGAGCCGTGTCCGGCGTGCGTCGCGTCACCGGTGTGGGCGGAGGCCGTACCGGCCAGGAGCGGCGCGCTGCCCGCGGCGAGCGCCACGGCGATCGCGGCGGTGCGGCGGATCCGGCGGGTGACTGAGGACATCTTTTCCCACTTCCGTGTGCGGTCGTGTACGGCACCGCAGGGACCGGTGCCGGAAACAAAGGTTAGCCTAACCTAAGTTGATCGGGGGTCAAGGTGGCCCCGGGCCCGGCGCCGACCGACCGGTTCCCTGGGCGGGAGACAGCGGTAAGGTGAACCTAAGTCGATCAGCCGATCCCTCGTGTCCCCGCACCGGAGCCGCATCGCATGACTGTGACCGCACCGCCCAAGGGCGCCCCGCAGCACCCGCCGCGCCTGGCCCGCCCGAGCGCGCTCCCGCTGCTCGCCGAACCCGCCTGCGCGCTGCCCGGACCGGCCGGCCTGACGCGGTTCTGGGCGGACGTGAGCCGCCGCGGCACCCCGCTGACCGGCCCCGATCCGCTCGGCAGCCCCGACCACCGCGCCGTCACCTTCCTGTGGCGCGGCGGGCCCGGCACCCGCGCGGTCCAGGTCATGCCCAACAAGCTCGGCGACCCGCGCGCCCCCGAGGGCAACGTGATGCGCCGCGCGCCCGGCACCGACGTATGGCACTGGACCGTCCGGCTGCGCACCGACTGGCGCGGCACCTACGACTTCTTCGTCGACGAGGGCGACGGGCCCGCGCCCGGCCACCCGGAGTACTGGCAGTGGCTGCGCCGCAACCGCCGCGCCGACCCGTACAACACCCGTCGGCTGCCCCGGCGCTGGGGCGGTGAGCCGATCGCCTGCGCGGAACTCCCGCACGCGCCGCGCGCGGCCGACTGGCGGCCCCGGCCGGAGGCGCCGCGCGGCACGGTGAGCGAGCACCGGGTGCCGAGCCGCCACCTCGGCGACCACCGGCGGGTGTGGCTCTACACCCCGCCGCCCACGGCCGCCGCACCGGCCGAACTCCCCGTCCTGGTCCTGCTGGACGGCGAGCACTGGCACCCGGGCCTCGGCGTCGCCCACCTCCTGGACAACCTGATCGCCGACGGCCGCATCCCACCCGTCGCCGCGCTGCTGCCGGACTCCGTGGACGCCGGCACCCGGTGGGCCGAACTCACCTGCCGCCCGGAGTTCGTGGCCTTCCTGGAGGAGGAGCTGCTGCCCTGGGCCGGGACCCGGCTGCCGCTCACCGCGGACCCCGCGCGCACCGTCGTCGCCGGGCAGAGCCTCGGCGGCCTCACCGCCGCCTACGCGGCCTTCCGCAGCCCGCACCGGTTCGGCAACGTGCTCGCCCAGTCGGGCTCGTTCTGGTGGCCGGACGGCCCCGGTGCCGAGTGGCTGACCGGACAACTCGCCTCCAGCGCACGGCTGCCCGTCCGGTTCTGGCTCTCCTTCGGCGAACAGGAGTGGGTGGCGCTGCCCGCCGCCCGGCGGCTGCGCGAGACCCTGGCCGCCGCGGGCTACGACGACGCCGTCTACCGCGAGTTCAACGGCGGCCACGACTACCTGTGCTGGCGCACCGAACTCTCCGACGGCCTGACGAACCTGCTCACCGACCGCTGACCCGCCGACCACCGACCGGGCACGCCGCCCGGAAACCGGAACTCCGGTTCGGGGGCGCGCGGTTCGCGCGGCGGCGGCCGGAGCCGGACCACTGCCGTGCGCTTCCCGGCCGCCCGTCCGCCCAACCGCCGTGCGGCGGCCGGGAGGTGGGGCGGCTGGGCGGCCACGGTCCAGCCGTGTGCCGGTCGGCCGTCCACCGGAGCGCGGTCGCGTGCCCGGCGGCCGGGGCCGCAGTGCCGGGCGGCGGCCAGCCGACCGGGGCCCGGTCGGGGACCGTCGCCCTGTCGTGCCATCGGTCGGGCGCCCGTCGAACTGCTCTGCTCCGGCCGAGCGTTCGCGGCCCCGGACGGGCTCCGGGCAGCCGTCCTCGGCGGCCCGGCCGGAGCGCGCCGCTGCTGTGCGCCGGCCGTCCGACCGTCCGGCCACCCCTCCGTCCCGCCGCCGAATCGCCGCGCGGCGGCGGGACGGCGGGGCGACGGGGCGTTCATGGTCCCGCCGTGCGCCGGACTGTCGCCACCGGGTCACCGCCACCGGATCACCGCCGGGCCACCGAACGACCGGCCGAACCACCGGCCGTGTCTCACCGTGCCCGTGTCGACGGCCGCTCCTGATCCGCTCCCGTACCCTCCGCACGGCTGACCGGCAGCGCACACGCCGCAGCGTGGCCGGGCGGTGCCGCCACGTCCAGGAGCCGCCACCCGGCCACGCGCGCGGGCCGCTCGGCGGTGCCTCGGCGGAACGCCGTGAGGCCGGGGCCGGAGAGGCCCTCTCCGGTGGCCTTCACCATCGCTTCCGTACGGGTCCAGCAGCGGGCGAAGGCAGCCGGCCGGGCCTCGGGAGGCAGGGCGGCCAGCTCCGCGCGGTCGGCGGGGTGCAGTGCCGCCGCCGCGTCGGCCGCGAGCCGCGCCGCGGGCACCCGCTCCACGTCGACGCCGACCGGAGCACCGGCCACCGCCAGCATCGCGACCGGTCCGGTGTGCGACAGCGAGAAGTGCAGCCAGGCGCCGTCCGGACCGGCGAGCGCGGGACGCCCGTGCGGCTCCCCGCAGCCGGGGCACGGCAGCCGGACCAGCGGCACCCGTGCCCCCGGGACGCCCAGATAGACACCGAGCAGCCGCCGCAGCGCGGCATGGGCGGTCACGTACGCCGCCCGTGCGCCGGGGCGGCGCAGGGCCGCAGCCCTGCGCCGTTCCCCGGCGTCCAGCACGGACAGGGCCGAGGGGGGCGTCTCCCGGACGGGGGAGACGCCGGTCGTGGGGGCCCGCACCAGCCAGGCGTGCGGGCCGTCGGCCGGGTCGGGCAGCGGCATCCGGGGCGGCCAGGTCCAGGTGCGCGGCCGCAGCCGCGACTCCGCCGCGGGGACCCCGCTCATGATCCGTCCGCTGATCCGTCCGCGGCGCTCACGCGGTGATCTCCTTCAGCCGGGCCGCCAGCACGGACGCCACCGTGTCGAGGTGGTGCTCGCGCAGCAGCTGCGGATGCGTGCAGTCCAGGTCGTGGTTGTCGAGGGCGCCGCCGATGTGCGGGCGCCACGCCTCCCGGGTCAGCCAGTCCTCGGCGCGCGGCGCCGCCGCGGTGAAGAACAGCAGGTCGCCGTCGAAGTGCCGGTGCCGGTGCTCGCGCATCATGCGCGCGTGGTTGGGCACGATGTCGACGATCCTGGACAGGGTGTGCCCGCTCAGCCCGGCGAGCGGGCTGCCGGCCCGGCGCAGGGTGGCCAGCACGTCCTCGCGGGTCCGCTCGCCCGCCCGCTCGAAGCCCGCCATGCGCAGGACGGCGGTGAGCGCGTCGCCCTCCTCGGGCGCGGGCCGCTCCCGCCACTGCTCGGCGGGGAAGGCGTCGAGCAGCGCCAGCAGGTCCACCCGCTCACCGGCCTCCCGCAGTCGTACGGCCACGGTGTGCGCGAGGACCCCGCCCACCGACCAGCCCAGCAGCCGGTAGGGGCCGTGCGGCTGGACCTCGCGGATCCGGTCGGCGTAGTCCGCCGCCTGCTCCTCCAGGGTGCGCGGCAGCGGGCTGTCGTCGCCGAGCCCCCGCGCCTGGATGCCGTACAGCGGCTGGTCGGGGCCGAGCCGGGCCGCGAGACCCGCGTAGCACCAGGCGAGGCCGCCGGCCGGGTGCACCGCGAACAGCGGGGGCCGCCCGCCGCGGGCGCGCAGCGGCAGGACGACGCCGAGCGCGTCGCGGGCGGCCGGTGCGGCACCGTCCAGCCGGGCGGCGAGCGCCGCCGGGGTCGGGGCCTCGAACAGCGAGCCGATGGTCAGCTCGGTGCCGAACTCCTCCCGGACCCGGGCCACCAGGCGCACCGCGAGCAGCGAGGTGCCGCCCAGGTCGAAGAACGTGTCGTCGGGCCCGAGCCGCTCCACGCCGAGCACCTCGGCGAAGAGCAGGGTGAGCGCCGCCTCCCGCGCGTCGGCCGGTGCCCGGTCCCGGGACGTCCCGGCGAACACCGGGGCGGGCAGCTCGCGCCGGTCCAGCTTGCCACTGGGGCCCAGCGGGAAGGCGTCGAGCACGACGACCGCGTTCGGCACCATGTGCTCGGGCAGCGCGCGCGCCACCCCGGTGCGCACCGCCACCGGATCGGCGTCCCCGGTGACATAGCCGACGAGCAGTTGCTCGCCGGGCCGGTCCTCGCGCACCAGCGCGCACGCCCCGTCCACGCCGTCCTGGGCGGTGAGCGCCGCCTCGATCTCGCCGAGTTCGATGCGCTGGCCGCGCAGCTTGACCTGGTGGTCGGTGCGGCCCAGGTACTCGACCTCGCCCCGGTCCGTCCAGCGGGCCAGGTCGCCGGTGCGGTACATGCGGCTGCCGGGCGGCCCGAACGGGTCGGCGACGAAACGGGCCGCCGTCAGCCCCGGGCGGCCCAGATAGCCGTCGGCCAACTGCCGTCCGGCCAGGAACAGTTCACCGGGCACGCCGGGCGGGCAGGGCCGCAGGGCCGCGTCCAGGACGTGCAGGCGGGTGTTCCACACCGGCCGGCCGATCGGCACCGGGCCCTCGTCCGCCGGATCGCAGGCGTGGTGGGTGACGTCGACGGCGGCCTCGGTGGGCCCGTACAGATTGTGCAGTTCCACGCCCGGCAGGGCGCGCGCGAAGGCGTGCGCGGTCTCCCGGGGCAGCGCCTCGCCGCTACAGAACACCCGCCGCAGCGCGGTCGCGCAGTCCCCGGCGCGCGGTCCGGCCAGGAAGACCTGGAGCATGGAGGGCACGAAGTGGCAGGTGGTGACGGCCTGTTCGCCGATCAGCCGGGCCAGCTCCACCGGGTCCTTGTGCACACCGGGACCGGCGACGACCAGGGTGGCGCCCTCGCGCAGCGGCCAGAAGAACTCCCACACCGACACGTCGAACGACGACGGTGTCTTCTGGAGCACCCGGTCGGCCGGGGTCAGTCCGTAGGTGTGCTGCATCCAGCGCAGCCGGTTGTCGATCGCTCCGTGCGGCACCACCACGCCCTTGGGCCGGCCCGTCGAACCGGAGGTGTAGATGACGTACGCCGGATGCGCGGGCGTCAGCGCCCGCGCCGGGGTCACCCACGGCGAGTCCGGCAGGTCGAGCCCGTCCAGGACCACCAGCGGCACGTCCGCCGCGCGCGGCAGCCGCCCCGCGCGGTCGGTGACGGCGCACACCGGCGCCGCGTCGCCGAGCATGTACGCCAGCCGCTGCTCCGGGTAGTCCGGGTCCAGCGGCAGATAGGCGGCGCCCGCCTTGGCCACCGCGAGCAGGGCGACGACCAGCTCCACCGAACGCGGCACCGACACGGCCACCACGGCGCCCGGCCCGGCGCCCAGACCCTGGAGGTGGTGCGCCAGCCGGTTGGCCCGCACGTCCAGTTCGGCGTACGTCAGCGAGAGCGTGCCGTCGGTGAGGGCGACGGCGTCCGGGGTGCGGGCGGCCTGCGCCTCGATCGGGCCGACCAGCGTGGTCGGCGGGACGGCACGAGAGGTGCGGTTGAACTCCTCCAGCACGAGCGGGAGTTCGGCGGTTCCGGCGATGCCGAGGGCGGCCGTGGGCGCGTGCGGGTCGCACTCCGCGACCTGTTCGAGCAGATGCAGCAGGCGCTCCTGGTGCGTGGCCAGCGCCTCGTCGTCGTACAGGGCCGGGTTGCCGTCGTGGTCGATGGCCAGGCCGCGCCCGTCGGCGCGGTCGTAGACGTTGACGGTGAGGTCCTCGACCGGTCCGGCGGACAGGTTGCGGGCGCGGACCGGGGCGCCCGCGAAGTCCACGCCGTAGTCGAACGGCATGACGTTGACCAGCGGACCCACCAGGGCGCGCTGCTCGCCGAGCAGTCCGAGGTCGCGCCGGATGTCCTCGTAGCGGTAGTGCTGGTGCCTGCGCACCTCGCGGACGCCGAGCACGACCTGCCGCACCAGCGCGGCGAAGGTGGCGCCCGGTGTGACGGCAAGGCGCAGCGGCAGCACGTTCATCACCATGCCGGGCACGCGCAGCGCGGCCGAGCCCATCCGGCCCATCATCGGCAGACCGAGCACCACGTCGGGCCGTCCGGTCGCCCGCGAGACGTACAGCGCCTGCGCGGCGATCAGCACGTCCGGCCAGGTGGCCCGCAGCCCGGCGGCCTGCTCGCGCAGCCGCTCGGTGGCGGCGGGCGAGAGCCGGGCCCGGCGGCGCCGGAAGGTCCGCGCGGGCAGCGCGCCGCGGCCCGCGAGCCGCGGCACCTCCGGACGGTCCGCGAACGCGGCCGCCCAGTACGCGCGGTCCGCGGCGAACGCCTCGGAGGCCCGGTAGGCGGCGTCGTCCCGGACCAGGTCGGCCAGGCGCCCGAACCGCCCCGGCGGCACCTCCTCGCCGCGGGCGAGCGCCGAGTACACCTCGGCGGTGCGGCGCACCAGCAGCGAGTAGCCGAAGCCGTCCATGGCCAGGTGGTGGATGCGCTGGTACCACAGCCAGCGGTGCTCGCCGAGCCGGAACAGGGCGTGCCCGAACAGCTCTCCGGCGGCCAGGTCGCAGGGCTCGGCCAGATCGGCGCGCATCCATGCCTCGGCCTGCCGCGCGGCCTCCTCCATGTCACCGGCGGCGCGCAGGTCCCTTACGGTGAGCGGGAGTCCGACCGAGGCGCGGACGTACTGGCGCGGACCGTGCGGGCCGTCCTCGACCCGGATGCGCAGCGCGTCGCTCTCCGCGACGACCTGCCGCAGCGCCGCCGCGAACAGCTCCGCGTCCAGCGGGCCGTCGATCTCCAGGCACTCCGCGGTGTTCTGGGCGGGGCTGAGCGGATCCAGCGCCTGCGCGAACCACATGCCCGACTGCGCGGCGGTCAGCGGCAGCACCGGTTCCCCCGTCCCGGTGCCGTCCCCGGCGCCGGGCTCCCGGTCTGTCCCGGCGCCGGGGCCGCCGGTGAGCGCGGTGGTCATGCGACCCCCAGCAGGTCCGCCCAGGCCGTGACGGCGGGCCGCTCGGCGAGGTCGGTGAAGTCGGCCGTGACGGCGTGTTCGCGGCGCCAGCGCTCCAGCAGCGCCATGATGCGCACCGAGTCGAGGCCGTGGTCGAGGAGGTCCTCGTCGACGGGGATGTCCGCCGGGTCCTCGCCGAGGCTGTCGGCGATGTCGTTGCGGATCTGGTCCAGGGTGAGGGTCATGCCGCTCACACCTCCTCGAAGAGCGCGTCGGTGGTGGTCACGACCGCGCAGCGGCCGGCGGCCCAGCGCAGGGCCATCTCGTGGTCCGCGCGGGAGAAGTCGGCGACCGCGTCGGCGACGACGAACGCCTGGATGTCGCGCATCCACGCGTCGCACGCCGTCATCAGCACGCCGATGTGCGCGTACACCCCGACGATCAGCAGCTGGTCGCGCCCCCACCCGCGCATGCGGGCCTCCAGGTCGGTGCGGGCGAACGCGCTGTACTTCCACTTGGTGAGCAGTGTGTCGGCGGGCTCGGGCGCCACGGCGGCGGGCACCGCGAGCGCCTCGGCGTCGTCGGCGACCCCGGGGCCCCAGAAGTCCAGCTGGAGCCCGCGCTCCTCGGCGCTCTGCCCGCCGCGCTGGACCGAGTAGACCACCGGCACACCGAGCCCGCGGGCCCGCTTCAGCACCCGGGCGCTGTTGTCCAGCATGCCCGTCAGCGGCTGCGCACCGGCCGGGAACGCGGACAGGAAGTGCTGCTGGAGGTCGTGCACCAGCAGGACGGCGCGCGCCGGGTCCGCGGACCAGGACACCCGGCCCTCGGGCAGCTCGTCCGCGGTGGGCAGGGGATAGGAGGGGATGGAGGGAAGTGCCATGGGTGGGGCCTCTCAGCGCTGCTCGGCGGTCGACCGCTGGTGCTTCTTGCTGACCTTGCCGATGCCGGTCTGCGGGAAGGTGTCGACGAACTCGACGAGGTCGGGGACCTTGTAGGCGGCGACACCGCGTTCGCGGACGAACCGTTTGACGGCGGCGGGCCGCAGCGGCTCGGCGCCCTCGCGCAGGATCACATAGGCCAGGGTGCGTTCCCCCAGGAACTCGTCGGGCACGGCGACCAGGGACACGTCGTGCACGGAGGGGTGGCCGAGGATGATGTTCTCGATCTCCTCGGCGGCGACCTTCTCGCCGCCCCGGTTGATCTGGTCCTTGGCCCGGCCCTCCACGACGAGGTGCCCGCTCGGTGTGCGGCGCACGATGTCACCGGTGCGGTAGAAGCCGTCCTCGGTGAACGCGGTGCGGTTGTGGTCGGGCGCCCGCCAGTAGCCGCGGATCGTGTAGGGGCCGCGGGTGAGCAGATGCCCGAAGGCGCCCTCGGGCACCTCGCGTCCCTCGTCGTCGGCGATCCGGATCTCGTCGTCGGGGCAGATGGGCCGCCCCTGCGTGGTGACGACCGTCTCCGGGTCGTCGTCCAGCCGGGTGTAGTTGACCAGGCCCTCGGCCATGCCGAAGACCTGCATCAGCCGGCAGCCGAGCGCGGGTTCCAGCCGGCGTGCCGCCTGCTCGCTGTACTTGGCGCCGCCGACCAGGACCAGTTCCAGGCTCGACAGGTCGTACGCGCTCGCGGGCGCGGCGTCGGTCCACACCAGGGCCAGCGGCGGCACCAGGCCGGTCATGGTGATCCGCTCCCGCTCGATCAGAGGGAAGGCGGTGCCCGGGTCGGGCGCCGGGCACAGCACGGCCGTGCCGCCCGCGTACAGCACGCCGAGCCAGCCCGGCGAACTCATCGGGAAGTTGTGGGCGGCGGGCAGCACCACGAGGAAGCGGGTGTCCGCGCCGACGCCGCAGATCTCGTTGGAGCCGCGCAGCGAGTAGAGGTAGTCGTCGTGGGTGCGCGGGATCAGCTTGGACACCCCGGTCGTCCCGCCGGACAGCTGGAGGAAGGCGAGTTCGTGCGGGCGCGGGCCCTCGGGTTCGCCGGCCGGTTCGCACGGCACCTCGGCCAGCGGGGTGTGCGGGCCCGGCTCACCGGCCACGAACACGTGCCTCAGGCCCGGCGTGCGCTCCTGGATCCGGGTCGCCAGCTCCCGGTGGTCGAAGCCGCCGTGCACGTCCGGGATCACATAGGCGACGGCCTCGGCGAACGAGCAGAAGTGCGCGATCTCCGTCTCCCGGTGCGCGGGCAGCGCGTACACCGGCAGCGCGCCGAGCCGGAACAGCGCGAAGACGACCTCCACGAACTCGCCCCGGTTGGGCAGTTGGA
This sequence comes from Streptomyces sp. PsTaAH-124, assembly GCF_000373685.1. Lineage (NCBI taxonomy): Bacteria > Bacillati > Actinomycetota > Actinomycetes > Kitasatosporales > Streptomycetaceae > Streptomyces > Streptomyces sp. PsTaAH-124. The sequence goes on from NZ_KB892176.1 coordinate 11,369, forward strand.
CCACCACGCGGTCGCCGCGGCCGATGCCGCGCGCCGCGAACCCGGCGGCCAGCCGGTCGGCGGCCCGGTCCAGTTCGCGGTAGGTCCAGGTGCGGCGCTCGGGCGCCGGGTCGACGAGGGCGACCCGGTCGGGGTGGGCGGCGGCCCGCTCGCGCAGCATGCCGCCGAAGGTCTCGCCGCGCCAGTACCCGGCCGCCCGGTAGCGCGCGGCGAACTCCTCGGGCCAGGTGGGCGCGTCGAGCCCCGGGGTGAGGGCGGAGCCGGTCACAGCGCGGCCCCCACGGCGTCCAGGAAGGTGCGGAACTTCGCGGCGGTCTCCGCCGTCTCGGCCTGCGGCGAGGAGTCCGCGACCACGCCCGCGCCCGCGAACAGCCGCAGCGTACGGCCCTCGGCCTCGGCGCAGCGGATGGTCACGACCCACTCGCCGTCGCCGTCCGCGTCCTGCCAGCCGACCATGCCGGTGTACGCGCCCCGGTCGAAGGGCTCCGATGCGGCGATGACCGCGCGGGCCGCGTCGGTGGGCGTCCCGCACACCGCCGGGGTCGGGTGCAGCGCGCAGGCCAGGTCGAGCGCGGTGACGGCCGGGTCGGTGACCTCGCCGGTGACCGTGGTCGACAGGTGCCACATGGCCGCCGTCCGTACCAGCGTGGGCCGTTCGGGCACCTGGAGCCGCCCGCACAGCGGTTCCAGGGCGCGCCGGACGGCGTCCACGACGACGGCGTGCTCGTGCAGGTCCTTCGGCGACTCCAGCAGCGCCACCGCCCGGCGTACGTCCTCGGCGAGGTCGGCGCTGCGCGGCGCGGAGCCGGCCAGCGGGTTGGCGGTCAGCAGGGCGCCCCGGCGGGCGACGAGGAGTTCCGGGCTGGCCCCGACCAGGGTGCGGCCGCCGCCGCTGGGCAGCGCGAAGGTGTAGCCGCCGGGGTCGCGGCGGGCCAGCCGGCTGAGCATGGCGGGCAGGTCCGGTTCGTCGGGCGCGGTGAGTTCCAGGGTGCGGGCGAGGACGACCTTGTCGAACTCGCCGTCCCGCATCCGCCGTACGGCCGCGGCCACGGCCGCCGCGTACTCCTCGGGCGCGGGCCGCTCGCGCACCTGCCAGCCGGTGCCGTCGGCGGGCTCGGGCGCGGGCAGCGCGACGAGCGGGTCGCGGCGCAGCGCGGGCGCGCGGCGCACCGACTCGGGCACGGCCAGCGCGAGCGGGCCGTCCGGGGCGAACGGCACCGAGCCGAGGACCAGCGGGGCGCTCTCGCCCGGCCGCCGCAGGGAGTGCAGGAGTTCGCCCACCCGGCCGGGCAACGGATCGTCGCCGTCCGGTACTTCGGCGGCCGTGCCGGTGCCGAGGAGGGTGCGGTGCGGAGTGGCGAGGAAGCGGTCGGATCCGGCCCGGTAGGCGTCGAGCAGGGCGACCGCCGCCCCGGGAGCGGGGTCGGCGGGCGCGGACTCCACGGCGCCGAGGCCGGGTTCGCGCAGGGAGGCAGTCATGGGGTCTCCAGGCAGTGGGGGCACCACGGAGGATGCGGGCGGTGCCGGTGCGTCAGGCGACGAGGGTGGCGCCGCCGTCGACGTAGAGGTCGTGCAGGGTGATGTGGCGGGCGCGGTCGGAGACGAGGAAGGCCACGGCGTCGGCCACGTCGGACGGTTCGGCGACGCGGCCGAGCGGGATGCCGGTGCGGTACGTGGCGAGGTCGCCCTCGATGACGGCGCGCCGGCCGCGTTCGGCGCCCTCGGGGGAGTCGGCCCACATGGCGCGCTGCATGTCGGTGAGGGTGGAGCCGGGGGAGACGGTGTTGCAGCGCACCCCGCGGCCCGCGACCTCCAGGCCCAGGCACTTGGTGAACATCACCGCCGCCGCCTTGGAGGCGGCGTAGGCGGCCATGCCGCTGCGCGGGACACCGGCCGCGTTGGAGGCGACGGTGACGATGCTGCCCCGGCCGCGGGCGGTCATCCGGCGGGCGACGGCCCGTGAGACATGCATCACGCCATGGGTGTTGACGGCGAACACGGCCGCCCAGTCGGCGTCGTCGAGGTCCACCACGGGGGCGCCCCGCAGGATCCCGGCGACGTTGACCGCGATGTCCAGCGGACCGAGCGTGTCCTCGGTCTCGGCGACGAGCCGGTCCACGGCGGCGGCGTCGGTGACGTCCAGGGCGCGGGCGGTCACCCGCTCCGGCGCGGCGGCGGCCGTGGCCCGTACCGCGTCGGCGTCCACGTCGGTGGCGACCACGCGGGCGCCCTGCTCGGCGAGCACGCCGACCACGGCCGCGCCGATGCCCCGGCCCGCCCCCGTCACGAGGGCGAGCCGGCCCGCCAGTTCCGGTCCGGCGCTCACTTGACCATGGCCTTGCGGATGTCGCCGAGCACGGAGTCGGCGGCCTCGGCGCCGCCCAGGCTGGTCCACTTGGAGCCGTCGATCAGCGTGGCGTGGCCCTGGCGCACGGAGTTCAGCTCGCGGTAGGCGGGCTTCTTCTGCAACTGGTCCAGCAGGCCATTGTCCGGGCCGGCCGACGACAGCGTGCCGATGAACAGCCAGTCGCCGTCGATCTCCTTGAGGTTCTCGTCGCTCAGCGGCGTCGAGTGGCCCTGGCCCTTCTCGTTCTGGATGCCGGGGCGCTTGAAGCCGAGGTCGCCCAGGACATCGCTGATGAAGACGCCCTGCTGCATGACGGCGGTGCCCTTGGCGGAGTAGCGGGCCACCGAGACGGTGGCTCCGGCCTTGGCGCCGAGGTCCTTCTTCAGCGCGGCGGCCTTGGCGTCGTAGTCGGCCAGGAACTTCTTGGCCGCGTCGGCCTTGCCGAGCACCTGGCCGGTTAGCTCCAGCGACTTCTTCCAGCTCTTGGTGTTGTCGATGGTGACCACCGTGGGGGCGATCTTGCGCAGTTGGGCGAGCACCTGCGCGTCGGCGGTCTGCCCGGCGAGGATCACGTCGGGCTTGGCCTGGACGACCTTCTCGATGTCCGGGCCGGTGACCGCGCCGACCACCGGGATGCCCTGGGCCTGCTGGCTCAGGTACTCGGGTGCGCCCTTCTGGCCGCGGCCCGCGCTCAGGCCGACCGGCTTGACGCCGAGGGCCAGCGCGGAGTCGAGGTCCATCTCGCTGAGCGCCACGACCCGTTCGGGCGTCCTCGGGATCTCGACCTTGGTGCCGGACGCGTCCGTGACCGAGGTCCGCCCCCCGCCACTTGTGCCGGCGGCACCGCTCTTGGGAGAGTCGTCGTCCGAGGAACCACAGGCACTGAGGACGACCCCACAGGCGATGGCGAGGGCCACCGCCGCGGTACGGCGGGAGAGGCGGGAAGGGGTACGGGTCGACGGCATCATGGCCTGAAATCTCCGTTGTTCGACTGTCGTGTGCCCGGGGACGGGAGTCGCACTCCGGCGTGCGGTACGTCGTGAAGGCGTCGTGAAGGCGTGCGGAACGGGGCACATCCGGACATACGGATGCACGAGCGCCCCGCCACCTGGGCGGATACCTGCTTAGGTTAGGCTAACCATATGTTGATGCGGAGAGGGTGGTCCATACGGTTCGGATCCGGCCACCGGAACGAACACCCGGCCGGAGAACGTCCCGTCGCCCCCGTGGCCGCCGTCCTTCTCGTCCTGCTGCTGGCCCTGTGCGTGGCGTCGCTGCTCATCGGCACCGGTTCCACTTCGCCGGGCCGCGCCTGGGACTACCTCCTCGGTGAGCACACCGCCCGCGCCGACCCCCAACTCCGCCTGGCCGTCGTGGACGTACGGCTGCCGCGCACCCTCGCGGCCGTTCTCGTCGGCGTCTGTCTCGGCACCGCGGGCTGCCTGCTCCAGGCCGCCACCCGCAATCCGCTCGCCGAGACCGGGCTGCTCGGCGTCAACTCCGGCGCCGCCTTCGCCGTCGTCGTCGGACTCACCTTCTTCGGCGCCTCCTCGGCGACCGCCCTGCTGGTGTGGGCGCTGCTCGGCGGCATGGCCGCCAGCGCCGTGGTCCTGCTGCTGGCGGCGGGCGGACGCGCGGCGGGCTCCCCGCTGCGCCTGGTCCTGGCCGGCTCCGCGCTCGGCGCCACCTTTCACGGCCTCACCTCCTACGTCCTGCTGGGCACGCAGTCCACCTTCGACGTCTACCGCTACTGGACGATCGGCTCGCTCGCCGGGGTGCGCACCGCCGATCTGCTGCCGCTGCTGCCCCTGGCGGCCGCCGGGGTGCTGGTCGCCTTCGGCTGCGCCCGGCCGCTGGCCGCGCTCGGCCTCGGCGACGACAGCGCCCGCTCGCTCGGCCACCACCCCGGCCGGATCCGCCTGGTGGTCGCGGCGGCTGTCTCCCTGCTGGCCGGCTGCGCGGTCGCCGTCGCCGGTCCGATCGCCTTCCTCGGCCTGCTCGCCCCCTACGCCGCCCGCGCCCTGGCCGGGGCCCGCATGGCCGCCCAGCTCCTGCTGTCGGCACTCGTCGCCGCCGATGTGATGATCGTCGCCGACCTGCTCGCCCGGGTCGTCATCCGCCCCTGGGAGACCCCGGTGAGCGTCCTGCTCGCCTTCGTCGGCGGCCCCCTGCTCGTCTGGATCGCCCGCTCCTCCCGCCTCTCCACCGCCGGAGCCGCCTCATGACCGCCTCGCCCGCCCTCCCACCGGACCGCGCGGCGGGGGGCGGTGAGGCGCCGGAGGCTCCGCAGGGCGCGGGGGCCGCCGGGTCCGCCGGGTCCGCGACGGCGGTGCACGGCGGAGCGAAGCCCTCCGCCCGGGGGAGCGGTTCCGCACCCGCGGACGGCGACGCGAACGGCGACGCGAACGGCGACGCGGGCGCGCCCGGCCCGCTCGCCGCCCGCATCGCGCCGCCGGACAGCGTCGTGCTGCGCGCGGGCACGCTCTCCTGGCTCTTCCCGCGCCGCAGCGCCCTCGCCGCCGCGCTGCTCCTCCCGCTTCTCGCCCTGCTCATCGCGCTGGCGGTGATGGCCAGTTCGACCGGGATGAGCCTGCACGACACCGTGTCCGGACTGCTCGGGAACGGCGACCCCGGCACGGTCATGATCGTGCGGGACTTCCGGCTGCCGCGGGTCTTCGTCGGCCTCATGGTCGGCGCCGCCCTCGGCGTCGCCGGCTGCCTCACCCAGACCCTCGCCGGGAACCGGCTGGCCACCCCCGACCTGATCGGCGTCAACGAGGGCGCCACCGCCGCGGTGGTGGCCTCCGCCGCCGGATCCTCCACCGGCATGGTCGGCGACTGGTGGCTCGGCCCGGTCGGCGCTGTCGCCGCCGCCGTCCTCGTCGTGCTGTGCGCGGGCGGCGCGGGCAGCGCCGGGTACCGCCTCCTCGTCGTCGGGATCGGCGTGTCCACCGTGGTCGGCGCGGTCGGCGACCTCGTCATGTCCCGGGAGAACGACAACACGGCGGGCGGCGTGTTCCTCTGGGCCGTCGGCAGCCTCAACGGCCGTGACTGGCACGTGGGGACACCGCTGCTGATCGCGCTGCTGTTCCTGCTGCCGCTCGCGCTCGCCGCGGGACACCGGCTCCAACTGCTGCGCTTCGACGACGACACGGCCGCCTGCCTCGGCGTCGACCTGCGCCGGCTGCGCGCCGCCGCGCTCGCGCTCGCCGTCGCCCTGGCCGGACTCGCCGTCGGCGTCGGCGGCCCCATCGCCTTCGTCGCGCTCGCCTCCCCGATCCTCGCCGGACGCCTGAGCGGCCCCACCCGGGTGCCGGTGCTGGGCTCCGCGCTGGTCGGCGCGGCCCTGATCACCGCGGCCGACGCCCTGGGCCGCGTCATCGCCCCCGTCGAACTGCCCGTCGGCGTCGTCACCAGCGTCCTCGGCGGCCCCTTCCTCCTGTGGGCCCTCTTCCGTACGGACTCGACCACCGGAAAGGCATGACCACCCCCATGACCGACGCCCACCCCGGCCTGCGCGTGTCCGGCCTGCACGCCGGATACCCCGGCCGTCCCGTCGTCCGGGACGTCGAACTGATCGTCCCCGCCGGGCAGGTGGCCGCGATCGTCGGCCCCAACGGCTGCGGCAAGTCCACCCTGCTGCGCACCGTCGCCCGGCTGCACCGGCCCACCGCGGGCAGCGTGCACGCCGACGGCGCCGACATCTGGCGGCTGACCCAGCGCCAGGCCGCACACCGGGTGGCCCTGCTGCCCCAGTCGCCGCGCGCCCCGGAGGCCGTCACCGTCGCCGGGCTCGTCCGCTACGGCCGCCACCCGCACCAGGGGCTGCTGCGCCAGTGGTCCCGGGACGACGAACGGGCCGTACGCGAGGCGCTGGAGGCCACCGGCACCACGGAGCTGGCGGGCGAACGGCTGGACCGCCTCTCCGGCGGCCAGCGCCAGCGCTGCTGGCTCGCCATGGTGCTCGCCCAGCACACCCCGGTCGTGCTGCTCGACGAACCCACCAGCGCCCTCGACCTCGGCCATGTCGTCGACGTCCTCGAACTGGTCCGCGAGGTGGCGGCGGCCGGCCGGACCGTCGTCATGGTCCAGCACGACCTGGCCTCCGCCGCGCGCTACGCCGACACCCTGATCGCCCTGCGCGACGGCCGGGTCGTCGCCCAGGGCCCGCCCCACGAGACGGTGGACGAGGCGCTGGTCAAGGAGCTGTACCAGGTGGAGGCCGATATCCTGCGCGCACCCGGCGACGCCGCGCCCGTCGTCGTCCCCCGTGCCCGCCCCTGACGTCCCGGAGCACCCGGAACGAGCCGTGGAGCGGGGGCGGACGACGGCTCGCACGATGTCCGTGTGAGCCCTGTACGCGCCCCCTTCCGTACGGCGAGAATGCGCCGTGCCGGACGGGTGGACGGCCGAAACCCGACCACCTGCCGCCCGTCCCCGACAGGAAAGCAGGTCTGCCGCTGTGCTGTTGCGTCTGCCCACCTCCGTGTCCGAAGCGCGGGACTGCGTGGCCGAAGGGATCGTCCCGATAGGCGGTGCCACCCTGCTGTGGGCCACCTGGCAGCGGGACGGCTTCCCCGAACAGGCCATGTCCCTGCGCGAGTTGCCCGAGGCCAACGTCATCGGCCGGGAGACGCTCGGCGCCGCGGTGGTGCTGCACCGCATAGACGACCGCGTACCGGAGGTGCTGCGCGCGGCCGCCGCCACGATAGGCACCGGGGCCGTGCGCCGGACGGCGTCGGTCGGCGGCAACCTCGTGGGCAGCAGCCTGCGGTGCCTGCTGCCCGCCGCCCTGGTCCTGCGGTCCCGCGCGACGGTCCTGGACGCCGACGGGGTCCAGGAGACCGGCTTGACGGAGGCGATGGAGGCCAAGGGGTCCGTCCTGCTCTCCCTGCGCTGGAACGCGCCCGCCGCCAGCGCCTACCGCAAGCTGCCCGGCGACGCGGGCGGCCCGCCGCCCCTGGTCGTCGCCTCCGCGCTGCACACCGACGGCGCCGGACACCACCAGCTCCATGTCGCCGTCCGCGACGGCTACGACGTACGCGACGCCGACGCCGACTGCGGCGCCCGTGCCGCGACCACCCTGGACGCGCTGCGCGCCGCGGCCGCCTTCGGCGATCTGCCCGCCGAGGCGTGGGACCTCGTCCACGAGCAGACCACCCGCCTGCTCGGCGACGCCGGCCTCGCGTAGCCGGGACCCGATCGCACGGCGCGCACGGCGGTGACGGGCCGCCTCGCCCCGCCCGATCGCGTCCTGGCCGGGTCGCGTCCCCGCCGAGGCCACGGCTCGGACCGCCGCGAGCCGCCCCGCGTCACCGCGCGCACGATCACGGGCGGTCCGAGCTGCCCCTCGGCGGCCGGGAGCCCGTGGGTTCTCCGCCACGCCCCGGCCGGCTCCCCGTCCGGCATCCGACCGGTTCCCTGATCTGCCACCCCGCCGCCGGCCTCGCGTCCGCCGGGCGCTACCGTCCCGCAGGGGAGCTGTACCGAAACGTCCCGCGCTGGGCGGAGAAGACCGGTGGGTGACGCAAACCGATGGACCCGATGGACCGGAGGGGGCCGATGGGCGAGGAGAGCCGATGGGTGTGAGTGCCGACGCGATGACCGGCCCGGCACTGGCCGCGGGCGGCCCCGCCGCACCGACCGTGCACCGGCTGCTGACCTCGTGGCAGCCGGACGTCCCCGCGCTGGTGCTGGTGGCCGTCCTGGGCGGCCTGTACGGCTGGGGCGTGCTGCGGCTGCGCCGCGACGGCCGGTCCTGGCCGGTGGCCCGCCTCGCCGCGTTCGTGGTGCTCGGGCTGGGCGCGCTGGTGGTGGCCACGATGTCGTCGCTGGCCGTCTACGACCACGTCCTGTTCTGGCCGGCCGCGGTGCAGAACGTCCTGCTCGACCTGCTCGCGCCGCTCGGCCTCGCCCTCGGCGACCCGCTGCGGCTGGCCGTCGAGGCGCTGCCCGGCGAGCGGGCGGCGCGGCTCCGGCGGGCGGTCACCGGCCCGGTGGTGCGCGTGCTGACCTTCCCGCTGGTCAGCACGGTGCTGGTGCTGACCACGGAACTGGTCGTCTACTTCACGCCGTACTTCGCCACCGCCCTGCGCGTGGGCTGGCTGCACGAGCTGATGTATCTGCACCTGCTGGCGGCCGGGTGCCTGTTCGTGGTGCCGGTGCTCACCCGCGAACAGGCGCTGCCCGCCTGGTGCTCGCACCCGGTGCGCGCGGCGCTGGTCTTCCTGGACGGGCTGGTGGACGCGGTACCGGGCGTCGTGGTGATGACCCACGGCACCCTGATCGCGGGCGCCTGGTATCTGCACCACGCGCCCGCCTGGGCTCCGGACGTCCACCGCGACCAGCAGATCGGCGGCGGTGCCATGCTCAGCATCGCCGAACTGGTCGCCCTGCCCTTCCTGCTGGCCGTCCTCGCGCAGTGGGCCCGCGCCGAGCGCCTGCGCAACGCGGTGCTCGACCGGCGGCTCGACGCGGCAGCGGCGGGTGCGGCGGGTGCGGCGGGTGTGACGGGTGCGGCGGCAGGCGCCACGGGGGCCCCGGCCGGGCCGCCGTCCGGGACGGCCGCCCCGCAGGACGCCGAGCGCGTACGCCCCTGGTGGGAGACCGAGGACAACGAGGTCGCCGCCCGGCTCCGCCGCCAGCACGGCACACCCTGAGCCCCTGCCCCCTGAACCCCTGCCCCCTGAACCGGCCGCCGGTCACCCGCCGGACAGCGACCCCACCGCGGCCGTGGCCAGGCGCACCGCCCGTTCGGTGACCGCCTCGAAGTCGTCGCCCGCCTCGACGGCCGTGGTCGCCGCGTTGACGAACCCCTGCAACAGGCGCGCGGTGACGCGCGGGGCGTCGTCGCCGAGCGCGGTGAGCGCGGCGACCAGCGGCTGGAGGATCTCCGCGTGCGCCTCGGCGGCGCCCTCCCGGAGCACCGTGGCGTCCCGGTCGGCGGCCAGGGCCTGGGCGATCCGGTGCTCGCCGTCCCGTACCAGCGTCAGCTGCGCCCGCACATAGGCCGCCACCTGTTCCTCGGGCGTGCGCGCGTGCGCCATCTCCGCCCGGATCCGCGCCGTCCAGCGGGGCGCCGTCTCGCGCACCACCGCGGCCAGCAGCTCGCGGCGGTCGGCGAAGTACTTGTAGACGCTGTTGCGGGCCAGGCCCGTGCGCGCGGCCACCGCCGCGAACGTCACGGCGGCCGCGTCGCCCTCCTGGAGCAGTTCGCGCGCGGCGGCGACCAGGGCCGAGCGCTGCTGGGCCCGGTGGTCGGCGACGGAGGCGGCACGGATCTTGGGCACGGACGCCAGTGTAGGAGCCCGCACCCGGCCGCCCCCCATCCGCACCCCCACTCGCCCTCCCCGCTCGCCCGCCCCCACGGGCCCACCCCCCCCACTTAGGGACGCCATGTCCCCATCTTCTATCTTGGGGACACCGTGTCCCTAAGACAGAAGAACGCTGGAAGGCACCTCCCGTGTACCTGGCCCTGCTCGAACTGAAGGCGGCCCGCGGCCGCTTCCTCCTCATGGGGAGCGTGGTGGTCCTCGTCGCCGCGCTCGTCGGCATCGTCGGCGGATTCACCACCGGACTCGGCGACGACACCGTCTCCGCGCTGCGCGCCCTGCCCGCCACCCACCTCGCCTTCGCGCGCGGCGCCGACTCCGACCAGTTCGCCCGCAGCCTGGTCGGCGCGCCGGAACTGGACGGCTGGCGCGCCCGCCGGGGCGTCGAGGCCACCGGTCTCGGCGTCTCCATCGCGCGCGGCACCACCGACCGGAAGGCGGAGGTGGACTTCGCCGCGTTCGGCGTGGAACCCCGCTCCTTCCTCGACCCCGGCAGCACCACCGGGCGCCCCGCTGTCGGACGCCGAACCGGCCGGCATCGTCGTCTCGCAGCGCCTGGTGAAGGACGGCGTACGCGTCGGCGACACGCTCACCGTGGACCGCCTCGGCATCACCCTGAAGGTCCGGGGGACCACCGGCCGCGCCTCCTACGGCCATGTGGCCGTCGCCTACCTGCCCGTCGCCACCTGGCAGCGGATCCGCTTCGCCGCCCCGGGAACGGGCCCCGCCACCGCGCGCCCGCCCCGGCAGTACAGCGCCGTCGCCCTGCGGGCCGGGCCCGGAGCGGACCTCGCCGCCGGGGACGCGGCACTGGGCACCCGCACCCTGACCATCACCGGCGCCTACGCCGCCGCGCCCGGCTACACCGGCGAACGCGTGACCATGACCTCCATCCAGGTCTTCCTGTACGCCATCGCCCCGCTCGTCGTCGGCGCCTTCTTCGCGGTGTGGACCGTGCAGCGGCTGCCCGAACTGGCCCTGCTGCGCGCGCTGGGCGCCTCCCGGCCCCGGCTGCTGGCGCACACCCTGGCGCAGGCCGCGCTGGTCGTCGTCGCCGGGACCGCGGCCGGTGCCGCGCTCGCCGCGGGCGTCGGACTGCTCGTGGGCTCCGAGGTGCCGTTCAGCCTGCCCGCCGCCGGCCTCGCCCTGACCATGGCCACCGTCGTGCTGGTCGGGCTCGCCGGCGTTGCCGTCACCCTGCGCAAAGTGACCACCGTGGACCCGATGACCCTGCTGGGAGCCGGCCGATGAGCCTGGAACTGAGGAACGTCACCGTGACCCTGGGCCGCGGCGACTCCCGTACCACCGCGCTGCGCGACCTCAGCGCCGCCTTCGCGCCCGCCGCGCTGACCGCCCTGGTCGGACCGTCCGGCTCGGGCAAGTCCACCCTGCTCGCCGTCGCGGGCGCGCTGCTGCGGCCCGACTCCGGCCAGGTCCTGCTGGGCGGCACCGACCTCGCCCGGCTGACCCCGGCCGGACAGGCGCGCCTGCGCCGCGAGCGCGTCGGCTACGTCTTCCAGAGCGGCAACCTGCTCAGCGGCCTCACCGCCCTCGAACAGCTCCTCGCCGCCGCCTCCGTCACCGGCCGCGCCCCGCGCACCGTACGCGCCCGCGCCGCGGAACTGCTCGCCGAGGTCGGCCTCGCCCACCGCCTGCGCCACCGCGCCGACCAGCTCTCCGGCGGCGAGCGACAGCGCATCGCGCTCGCCCGTGCCCTGCTGCTCGAACCCGAACTGCTCCTGGTCGACGAGCCCACCGCCGCCGTCGACCGGGAGCGCGCCGCCGCCCTCGCCGCGCTGATCGCCGAAGCGACGGCCCGGTACGGCTGCGTCACCGTGGTCGCCACGCACGACCCCGTCGTCCGGACAGCAGCCGACCACACCGTCGACATGGCCGCCCTCCACCCGACCGGCCCCGCCTGACCACCCCGTACGCGCCGCCGCGCCCGCCGCCGCTCACCCGATCGGCTCAACACCCCCGGGCGTGCCGCGCCTCCGGCTCGCCCCGCGGGCGCCCCCCCCGCGCCCGCCCGCGACCGGCACCGGCACGCCCCCCGGCGCGTCCCCGTCCCCGGCCGCGGGCCGGGCGGCGGCCCGCGGCCGGGGGTGCGCCACGGGCGGCGGACACGGCGCCCTCGCACACTGCAAGGGCGAGGAACCGGGGGAGCGGCGGCGGCACACGGCCGCCACCCGGGCGGAGACCGGCGCCGGACCCTGGGCGGCCCGGCGCGCACCGCCCGGACGCCGAGCCCCGCACGGTCCAGGAAGGCGGTCGCCCCCGATGAGTCGCTGCCGAACACACGCCGCCCCGGACACCCCCGAGGGAGACGCGGCCACCCTCGCGGCGGCGCTGCGCGCGTCCGGGACACCGGGGTCCGCTTCGACGCCGCGCCGCCGCTGCTCCCGCCGCTGCTCCCGCCGCTGCTCCCGCCGCTGCTCCCGCCGCTGCTCCCGCCGCGCGGCGCCCTGCCCGCCGCCGACCCGCGCCCCCGCCGACATACCGCGGTGCCAAGCACGTCATCCGACGGCTTCACCTGCTCGTTGCGCACCGGACTCCTGCACTGCGGCAGCAGGGTGCGCGCGACCACGGCGCGGATGCGGGCGGCCGACACCTCGCGGTTCTGCCGGGTGCTGTCCCGGCACCCCCGGCGGTGCCGCCGATCCACCAGCCCGGGGCCGCCGCCCGGAGGGTCGCCCGCCACCCCGCTCTCGTCGCCGCCGCGGTCGCCCTGAGTGCCGCGGGGGCCGTCACCGCTCGGGTCGCGCCGCACCGGCGCGGCCGCCCCAACGCCGCGTGAGGAGAACCGAGATGACCGTGACCGACCGTGCGCAGGCCCGCCTCGACGAGGCGACCGACATCGTGGCCATCGTCGGCGGGGTGACCCGGGAACGGGCCCGCGCGGTGCTGCGCGCGATGGCCGCGCACACCCGCATCAAGGAGCAGCACGTCGCCGAACTCGTCGTCGAATGGGCGGTGTCGGGACGGCTTCCGGCCGAACTGCGCCGCGAACTCGGACACCAGCTCGACACCGGACAGGGCGCCCCGGCCGCGGAACCGGCCGGGTGAGACGGCCGCGGGCGACTTCCCCCACCGGCGGACCGCGGTGCGCGGGCGGTGCGGGACGGCGTGCGACGGCGCCTTCCTGTCCGCGCGGTCCGCGCCGGGCGCCGCCGTCCTCTGCGATGATGCTCCGCGCCTGATCGTCTCCGCCCGTCCGGGCGGAGCGGCGGAAGGGGGACACATGGCACAGCGCGAGACCGACCGGGGCCGGGGCCGCTCGGCCACCCGGCACGGGCAGGCCGCGCTCGACCGGGAGGCCGAGGAGCTGAGCATCGCCCTGATGGCCGCCTCCCGGCTCTTCGTGGCGATCTCCGCCCGCGCGCTGGCCTCCACCGCCGACTCGCTGACGCTGCCGCAACTGCGGGCCCTGGTGGTGCTGGACACCTGCGGGCCGGTCAAACTCGTCGTGCTCGCCGCGACCCTCGGCGTCAACCCGTCCACCGCGCTGCGCATGGTGGAACGGCTGGAGGCGCTCGGCCTCGTCGACCGCAGGACCAACCCCGCCAACCGGCGCGAGGTCGTGCTCAGCCTGACCACCGGCGGCCACGAACTGGTCTCCCGTGTGCTCACCCGGCGCCACGCCGAGATCCGCAGGGTGGTCCAGCGCCTGTCCGCCCCGCAGCGGGCCGCCCTGCTGCCCGCCCTGAACGCCCTCACCGACGCGGCTGCCGAGACGGCCGTCCACCCCCGCGAGAGCGCGCGGGCGGACCGCGGCATCAGCGACACCCCGGCCGACCCGTCCGGCGTGTGAGCCCTGCCGGTGGCCCCCGGCCACGGGCCCGGCCCCTGCCCGCGCGCCCGTTCCACCCCTCCGCGCGCCCGTTCCGCCCCTCCCCACGCCCGGGGCGCGGTCACACCGGCGCCGCGACCGCGTCCACCGCCGGGGTGCGCAGCATCCGGCGGGCGGTCAGCAGGCAGGTGCCGAGCACCACCGCCGCCGCGACCGCGGCCACCGCCTGCCAGACGCCGAGCACCTGGTGCGGCCAGAGGACGTCCGCGCGGACGAGGGTGAAGGGGACCGTCCCGGCCAGCGCGGTCACCGTGCCGCACAGCACCCCGGCCACCGTGACGACCAGACCCTCCACGAAGACCGTCCGCAGCACCTGGCCCGGCGTCGCCCCCGCCAGCCGCTGCTGCCCGAACTCCCGGCGGCGGTACGCGGTCGCCGCGTACAGGGAGTTGACGAGCATCACGCAGACGAAGACCACGACGATCCCCACCACCGTCAGGTTCAGCGTCTGAAGGTTCTTCGCGTCGGCCGGCCTGACCAGACCGGAGGCCCGGACCTCAGCGCTCTCCACGGCCTGCATCGACAGCGTCGCCGTGGCCATGCCCGTGAACAGGGTCAGCGACATCAGCGTCCCGGCCAGCTCGTCCACCCGCTGCCGCAGATTGCGCACCGCGAGCCAGCCGCTCGCCCCGCCCGCGGGCAGCCGCTCCAGCAGCGCCGTCAGCAGCCGCGGCGCCAGCAGGGCGCAGCCCACCGACAGCAGGATCGCGCCGTAGGCGGGTGCCGCCATCAGCGCCGGGTCGGTCGCCGAGAAGGCGAACGTCGACAGCACCGAGGCCGCGCCGAGCCCGAGCGCCCCGCAGGCGAGGACCGTACGGCCCCGGCCCCGGCCCCGCCGCTCGCGCGGCCGGGTCGCCCGCCGCACCGCGAGGAAGGCCGCTCCGACCGCCGCGGCCAGCGTGATCCCGGCGCCCGAGGCCAGCGCGAGCGGACCGAAGGAGTAGCCGACCGAGCGGGCCACCTGACCGCTGTCGTGGAAGACGCCGAGCAGTACCCGCCCGCCCAGCACCGCCGGGCCGACGGCCAGCACCACCGCGAGCACGGCCACCGCCACCGACTCGCCCACCACCATCCGCCGCAGCTGCGCCGGGGTCGCCCCCGAGCAGCGCAGCAGCTCCAGCTCGCCCGAGCGCTGCCGTACGCTCACCGTCAGCGCGGAGGCGATCGCGAAGAACACCAGCAGCGCGCCGTAGCCGCCCACCACGCTCGCCGAGGTGGTCAGGGTCTCGGCGCTGACGTCGTCGACGCCGGGTGCGCCGGCCGTGTCGCGCAGCGAGGCGAAGGCCATCACGATCGCCGCGCCGAGGAACGCGGACAGCAGCGTCGCGGCGAAGCGGCCCGGCCGGTGCCGGACCGAGCGCAGGGCGAGGAACAGCATCGTCACACCCCCGCCGTCACATCGTCGCCCAGGTGGGCGAGGCGTTCGGCGACCGCGTCGGCCGTCGGCGCGTGCAGCGTCCCGGCCAGCCGTCCGTCCGCCAGGAACAGCACCGAGTCGGCCCAGGAGGCGGCCACCGGATCGTGCGTCACCATCACCACGGTCCGCCCGTGCACCCGCACCGCGTCCCCCAGCAGCCGCAGCACGTCCCGCGCGCTGCGTGTGTCCAGCGCCCCGGTCGGCTCGTCGGCGAAGACCACCCGCGGCTCGGTGACCAGCGCCCGCGCGATCGCGACCCGCTGGCGCTGCCCGCCCGACAACTGCTCCGGGCGGTGGCCGAGACGGTCGCCGAGGCCCACCGAGTCCAGCACCTCCCGCACCCGGCGCCGGTCCACGCGCCGCCCGGCCAGCCGCAGCGGCAGCACCGTGTTCTGCGCGACGGTCAGCGTCTCCAGCAGGTTGTACTGCTGGAAGACGAACCCGATCCGCTCGCGCCGGAATCTGGTCAGCGCCGCCTCGTCACCGCCGCTCAGCTCCTCCCCGTCCACCATCACGATCCCGGCGTCCGGCCGCTCCAGACCGGCCGCGCACCGCAGCAGCGTCGACTTGCCCGAACCCGAGGGACCCATCACCGCGGTGAACGTGCCGCGCTCCAGGCCCAGCGTCACCCCGTCCAGCGCCCGCACGGCACCGCCGTCGCTGCCGTGCGTCTTGGTCACCTTGACCAGCCGCAGCGCCTGGGCGGCCGGCCCCGCCCCCCGCGCACGCCGTGCGCCCACGCCCGTCATCGTCATCACCCTCCGTCCGGCACGCCCTGTGCCCCGGAAGAAAAACTACGGAGCGTACGGGCCCGCGACACGGGGTGCAGCACCCGTATCGGCCGGTGTACCCGGCGACACCTCCAACGGGTCACCCCAACGCGCCGACCCCGCCCGCCACCGCTGCAATGGACAGGTGACCGCGCCCCCGGACGACTGCCTCGCGCGCAACGAGTGGATCTGCGGCGCCTATCTGAGCACCCGTCGCGGCGTCCTGCTCGACGCGGTGCTCCAGCATCTGCGCCTGACCGCCCTGGCCGTGCTGATCGCCCTGGCCGTCGCCGTCCCGCTGGCCGTGCTCGCCCGCCGCCTGCGCTGGACGGCGGGACCCGTCCTGGCCCTCACGACCGTCCTCTACACCATCCCGTCCCTGGCCATGTTCTCCCTGCTCCTGCCGCTGTACGGGCTGTCGGCCACCCTCGTCGTCGCCGGTCTCGTGCTGTACTCGCTGACCCTGCTGGTCCGCAACATCCTCGCGGGCCTGCGCGCGGTCCCCGAGGAGACCCGGCAGGCCGCCCGCGGCATGGGCTACGGCCCCGTACGGCTGCTGCTGGCCGTCGAACTGCCGCTCGCGCTGCCCGCCGCGATGGCCGGACTGCGCATCGCGACGGTCTCGGCGGTGTCCCTGGTGACGGTGGGCGCGATCGTCGGCTTCGGGGGCCTGGGCAACCTCATCTACGCGGGCATGAACACCTACTTCAAGGCGCAGGTGCTCACCGCGTCCGTGCTGTGCGTGGTGATCGCCGTCGCCGCCGACCTGCTCCTGCTGGGCGTGCAGCGGCTGCTCACCCCCTGGACCCGGGCGGCCCGCGCGTGAGCGCCGCGGCGGACGGGACCCGGCGGCCATGAGCACCCTCGCCGACGCCTGGAGCTGGCTCACCGACCCCGCGCACTGGCCGGGCGACGACGGCATCGCGCACCGCCTCCTCCAGCACCTGCTGCTCACCGTGGTCTGCCTGGCCGTCAGCTGCCTGATCGCGCTGCCCGTCGCCCTGGTCCTCGGCCACCTCGGCCGGGGCGGCGCCCTCGCCGTCAACCTCTCCAACATCGGCCGCGCCGTGCCCACCTTCGCCGTCCTCGTCCTGCTGCTGCTCACCCCGGTCGGCCGGTGGGGCGAGGGCCCCACGGTCGTGGCGCTCGTCCTGTTCGCGGTGCCGCCGCTGCTCACCAACGCCTACGTCGGGATGCGCGAGGTCGACCGCGACGTCGTACGGGCCGCGCGCGGCATGGGGATGACCGGCGCGCAGACCCTGTTCCGCGTCGAACTGCCCCTCGCGGCGCCGATGGTGCTGAACGGGGTGCGCGTCGCCGCCGTCCAGCTCGTCGCCACCGCCACCATCGCCGCGCTGGCGGGCGGCGGCGGACTCGGCCGGATCATCACGGCCGGATTCAACCTGGCCAGCACCCCGCAGGTGGTCGCGGGCGCCGTCCTCGTCGCCGCGTTCGCGCTCGTCGTCGAGGCCGTCTTCGAGACGGTGGAGCGGCTGGCGCCCGGCCGGGGCAGGAGCGGCCGCCGATGAGGGCACCGGCTCTGTTCCTGCTGCGCCTGCTGCTGGTGCTCGGCCCGCTCACCGCCTGCACCGCCGGACCCTCCCTGGAGCAGCGCGGCGAGGTCACCGCCCCGCCCGGCGACAGCCACCGTCTGACGATCGGCTCCGCCGGATTCACCGAGAGCGACCTGCTCGCACAGATGTACGCGCTGCTGCTGGACCGGGCCGGGTACCGGACGTCCCTGATCACCGTCGCCAACCGCGAACTGTACGAACCCGCCCTGGAGTCCGGCCAGATCGACGTCGTCCCCGAGTACGCGGCGACCTTCGCCGACTGGCTGGCCGCCAAGACGCACGGCGCGGACGCGCCCCCGGCCGGTTCGCCCGACCTCACCGCCACCCTGCGCGCCCTGCGCGCGCTCGCCGTCCCGCGCGGCCTGACCGTCCTCGACCCCGGCCGGGCCGTCGACCAGAACGCCTTCGCCGTCACCCGCGCCTACGCCCGTGAGCACCGGCTGAAGACCCTCGGCGACCTCGGCGCCTCGGGCCTGAAGGTGCGCCTGGCCGCCGGGGACGAGTGCGTGTCGCGGCCGTACTGCGCGCCGGGCCTGCGCAAGGTGTACGGCATCGACATCACCGGCGTCGACCCCAAGGGCGTCGGCACCACGCAGGCGAAGCAGGCCGTGCGCGACGGCCGCGACCAGATGGTGCTGACCACCACCACGGACGCCACCCTCGACTCCTTCGGTCTGGTCCTGCTCGCCGACGACAAGCACCTCCAGAACGCCGACTACATCGTCCCCGTCGTCAACCGCGCCCGCGCCGGGAGCGCGCGGGTGACCGGCGTGCTGGACCGGCTCAACGCCGTCCTCACCACCGCCGACCTGGCCGCCCTGAACCAGCGCGTCGACAGCTGGCGCCGACTGCCCTCGGACGTGGCCCGCGCCTATCTGGAGGAGAAGGGCCTGCTCAAGTGATGCGTGGCGGCAGGGGCGCGACCCTCGGTGTCAGGCGTCGGCCACCGAGTCGAACCCGACCTGTCCGCGCGGCACCCCGCGCGCGTCCGCGTCCACCGAGCGGCGCAGCGCCTCGTGCAGCTTCGCCGGGGTCAGCACCCCGAGGAACCGCGCACCGTCCAGCACCGCGACCCAGCCCGCGTCGTGCTGGAGCATCACCCCGAACGCCTGCTTGAGCGGGGCGCCCACCGGCACCCACGCGTTCATCCGGTGCGCCAGGTCACCGACCCGGCCGCCCGCGCCCAGCGCGTCGAGTCCCACCCAGCCGTGCAGATCGCCCGAGGCGTCCAGCACCACCGCCCAGCGGGCGCCCCGGGCGCGCAGCCGGCCGGCGGCCCGCCCGGCGGACTCGTCGGGCCGGGCCACGGGCGGCTGCTCCAGGTCGCCCGGTTCCACCGCTGTCACCGACAGCCTCTTCAGACCGCGGTCGGCGCCCACGAACGCGGCCACGTACTCGGTCGCCGGGCCGCCCAGCACCGCGCCGGGCGTGTCGAACTGCTCGATGCGCCCCTGCCCGTACACGGCCATCCGGTCCCCGAGCCGCACCGCCTCCTCGATGTCATGGGTGACCAGCAGCACCGTCTTGCGCACGGCGGCCTGCATCCGCAGGAACTCGTCCTGCAACTGCTCGCGCACCACCGGGTCCACGGCCCCGAACGGCTCGTCCATCAGCAGCACCGGCGGATCGGCGGCCAGCGCCCGTGCCACCCCGACCCGCTGCCGCTGCCCGCCCGACAACTGCTCCGGATAGCGCGGCCCGTACGTCGCCGGGTCGAGTCCGACCAGGTCGAGCAGTTCGGCCGCGCGCGCCCGCGCCCTGGCCCGCCTCCAGCCGAGCAGCGCGGGCACGGTCGCCGTGTTGTCCAGGACGGTGCGGTGCGGGAACAGGCCGACCTGCTGGATCACGTAGCCGATGCGGCGGCGCAGCCGCACCGGGTCGAGCGCGGCGATGTCCTCGCCGCCGACGAGGATGCGGCCCGAGGTCGGTTCGATCAGCCGGTTGACCATCATCATGGTGGTGGTCTTGCCGCAGCCGGACGGGCCCACGAGGGTGACGAGTTCGCCCTCGGACACCTCGAAGCTGAGGCCGTCCACGGCCGTGGTCCCGTCCGGGTACCGCTTGGTGACCTGTTCGAACCGGATCATTCCCTCACGCTAGCGGCGTCGCGGCCTCCTCGCTCATCAGCACCACCTCCAGGGTGCGCGGCCCGTGCACGCCCTCCACCCGGTCCAGTTCGATGTAACTGGTCGCGGACGGCCCGGAGATCCAGGTCAGCGGGCGGCGCGGATCGAGCCGGGGCAGCGCCTCGGGCACCGAGGAGACCACCTGGTCCGGGACGCGCACCACGCAGATGTGGTGGTCGGGCACGAGCGTGATCCGGCGGCGGCCCTGGTCGGGCGAGCCGTCCAGGACGAGCGTGCCGGTCTCGGCGACGGCGACGGCGCAGCCGGTGACCACGCTGTCGACGCGGTCCAGTTCGCCGGGCGTACTGTCCGCCCGGTCCGCGACCCGCCGCGCCCCGCACTCCGCCAGCCACCCCTCGTCCAGGCCCGGCGGGACCAGGACGCTCACCGCGCCCCGGGCGTCGAGCAGCCGGGCGATCAGGGCGGGCAGCCCGGCCCGCTCGCAGCGGTGCACCAGCGCCCGGTAGTCCGCGAGGTTCTCGGCGAGCAGCGCGACCGTCGCGGCGGTGTCCGGGCCGCCGTGGCGGCGCAGGTAGTGGCGCGCCACCGCCCGCTCGTAGGGGGTGTCGTCGGCCGGTACGTCCGCGAGCGCGCGCCGCACCCGGCCCAGGATCCGTTCCCTGCTGCTCACTTCGCCTCCTCCGGGCCGCCGTGCGTGCGCTGCCACCAGTCCCGGAACGGCTCCGCGGGCAGCGCGGGCAGGTCCCGGGTGCCCGTCCAGGCCCGGCCGGGTCCGGGCAGGGTGCGCGGGTGCAGGCGCCGGGTGCGCGAGGCGAGCCGCTGCCCGCCGCGCAGCAGCGCGGGGTGCGAGAAGGCGAGGCGGGCCGCGCGCATCGCCGCCCGCTCGGCGCCGTGCCCCTTCGCGGGCTTCAGCACCACCTTGTTGCCCCCGCGCACCGCCTCGCCGCCCTGGACGACCCGTTCGCGCAGGTGCACCAGCACCTCGGGGATGTCGATGGCGACCGGGCACACCTCGTAGCAGGCGCCGCACAGCGAGGACGCGTACGGCAGCGAGGCGTCGATCGCGCTGCCGGTACCGCGCAGCTGGGGACTGAGGATCGCCCCGATGGGCCCGGGGTAGACGGAGCCGTACGCGTGGCCGCCGGCCCGCTCGTAGACCGGGCACACGTTCAGGCAGGCCGAGCAGCGGATGCAGCGCAGCGCCTGGCGGCCGACCTCGTCGGCGAGGGTGTCGGTGCGGCCGTTGTCGAGCAGCACCAGATGGAAGGTCCGCGGCCCGTCGCCGTCGGTGGTCCCCGTCCAGGTGGAGGTGTACGGGTTCATCCGCTCGGCGGTGGAGGAGCGGGGCAGGGTCTGGAGGAAGACCTCCAGGTCCTGCCAGGTCGGCACCAGCTTCTCGATGCCGACGACCGAGATCAGCGTCTCGGGCAGGGTCAGGCACATCCGGCCGTTGCCCTCGGACTCCACGACCACCAGGGTGCCGGTCTCGGCGACCATGAAGTTGGCGCCGGAGACACCGACCTTGGCGCGCAGGAACTTCTCCCGCAGGTGCAGCCGGGCCGCCTCGGCGAGCTCGGCCGGTGTGTCGGTCAGGCCCTCGGGCGCCGGGCGGCCCCAGGAGGCCATCTCGGAGCGGAAGATGTCCCGGATCTCGCCGCGGTTGCGGTGGATGGCGGGGACGAGGATGTGGGACGGCCGGTCCCGGCCCAACTGCACGATCAGCTCGGCGAGATCGGTCTCGTAGGCGCGGATGCCCTCGGCCTCCAGCGCCTCGTTCAGACCGATCTCCTGGGTGGCCATCGACTTGACCTTGACGACCTCCGTCTCGCCGGTCTCCTTGACCAGCCGGGCGACGATCGCGTTGGCCTCGGCCGCGTCGGCGGCCCAGTGGACGGTGCCTCCGGCCGCCGTGACCGCCTCCTCCAACTGCACCAGAAAGCGGTCCAGGTGGCGCAGCGTGTGGTCCTTGATCTGCCGGCCCGCCGCGCGCAGCGCGGCCCAGTCCGGCAGTTCCGCGACCGCGCGGGCGCGCTTGTCGCGGATGGTGTGCGTGGCGTGCCGCAGATTGCCGCGCAGCGTCCGGTCGCGCACCGCCTCGTGCGCGGCCACGGGGAACGCCGGCATCCCGACGAACGCACTGCTGCCGCTCATGCCGCGGGTTCCTCCTCGGTGCTCGCCAGGATCTCCGCGATGTGCACCGGCCGCATCCGGGAGCGCAGCCGGGACATCGTGCCGCCGAGGTGCATCAGGCAGGAGTTGTCGCCCGCGCACAGCACCTCGGCGCCGGTCGACTCGGCGTTGCGCACCTTGTCGGTGCCCATCGCGGCCGACACGTCCGCGTTCTTCACCGCGAAGGTGCCGCCGAAACCGCAGCACTCCTCGGCTCCGGGCAGCGCCACCAGCTCCAGCCCCTTCACCGCCCGCAGCAGCCGCAGCGGCCGGTCCCCGAGCCCCAGCGAGCGCAGCCCGTGGCACGTCGGGTGGTAGGTGACCTCGTGCGGGTAGTACGCCCCGACGTCCGTCACCTCCAGCACGTCCACCAGGAACTCGGTCAGCTCGTACGTCCGCGGCACCACCGGCGCCAGGGTGCGGGCCAGCGTGTCGCCCCGGCCCTCGGCCCGCGCCCGCTCGCCCATGCGCGGATACAGCTCCCGCACCATCGCGCCGCAGGAACCCGACGGTGTGACGATCGCCTCGTAGTCCCGGAAGACATCGGAGAACTTCCGGGCCAGCGGCTCGGCCTCATGCCGGTACCCGGTGTTGTAGTGCGCCTGTCCGCAACACGTCTGAGCCGACGGGAAGTCCACCTCGACGCCCAGTCTGGTCAGCAGTTTCACCACGGCGCGGCCGGTGTCCGGATAGAGCGTGTCATTGACGCAGGTCAAGAACAGGGCCACACGCATCGCGGCTCCTCGTTGTCGGTCATCGGACGGGTGAAGCCTAGTCAGGCCGGGTGCGCGGCGGGAGTCCCCGGCTCGTCCACGGCGTGGCGATGCGCCGGCGCACACCGGCGGCGGCCGGTCACCCGCTGACCGGCGGTTCAGTACCTTTTCATGATCCCGGGTCTCGGACCGCGGAGCGCGATGTGCTCAACTGGGACGCGGCCGTGCCACTCCGTCCCGGGAGAACCGTTGACCCTCAGCTACCGCCAGCCCGGCGTCGTCCTCACCGACCGCTCCTTCACCGTGCCGCTCGACCACGACGATCCGGCGGGGGAGACGATCGAGCTGTACGCCCGCGCCGCGGTCGCCCGGGACAAGGCGGACCAGGACCTGCCGTGGCTGCTGTACCTCCAGGGCGGTCCCGGCTTCGGGGCGAACCGTTTCATCGGGAAGCAGGCGTGGCTCGGCCGGGCCCTGGAGGAGTACCGCGTGCTCCTGCTCGACCAGCGCGGCACCGGCCACTCCACGCCCGCCAACCGCCAGACCCTCCCGCTGCGCGGCGGCCCCGAGGCCCAGGCCGACTACCTCGCGCACTTCCGCGCCGACTCCATCGTCCGCGACTGCGAGGCGATCCGCGCCGAGGTCACCGGCGGCGCGCCCTGGACCGTCCTCGGCCAGAGCTTCGGCGGCTTCTGCACCGTCCACTACCTCTCCACCCGCCCCGAGGGCCTGTCCACCGCCCTGATCACCGGCGGCCTGCCCTCGCTGGACGCGCACGCCGACGACGTCTACCGGGCCGCCTACCCGCGCATCGAACGCAAGGTCGCCGCCCACTACGCCCGCTACCCCCAGGACGTCGCCCGCGCCCGCGAGATCGCCGAGCACCTGCTCACCCATGACGTGGTCCTGCCCGGCGGCTACCGGCTGACCGCGGAGGCGTTCCAGTCCCTCGGCATCCTGCTCGGCGGCACGGACGGCAGCCACCGGCTGCACTTCCTCCTCGAAGGCGCCTTCGTCCGCACCCCCGCGGGCCCGGCCCTCTCCGACGCCTTCCAGGAGGAGGTCCAGGGCCTGCTGTCCTACGCGGCCCACCCGCTCTACGCCCTGCTGCACGAGCCGATCTACGGCCAGGACGCCCGCCCCACCGCCTGGTCGGCCGAGCGGGTGCGCGCCGAGTTCCCGCAGTTCGACGCGGCCAAGACGCTCGCGGACGACGGCCCGCTGCTGTTCACCGGCGAGTCCGTGCACCCCTGGATGTTCGAGTGCGACCCCGCGCTGCGCCCGCTGCGCGAGTGCGCGGACCTGCTCGCCGCCCGCACCGACTGGCAGCCCCTCTACGACCCGGCCCGGCTCGCCGCCAACGAGGTCCCGGTCGCCGCGGCCGTCTACCACGACGACATGTACGTCGACACCGCGCACGCCCTGGCCACCGCCCGCACCGTCCGCGGCCTGCGCACCTATGTCACCGACGAGTTCGAGCACGACGGGGTGCGGGCCGGCGGCCCCCGCGTCCTGGACCGGCTGCTCGCCCTCGCCCGCGACGACGCCTGACACCTGCGCGGTCCCGGACACCCCGGCGCAGCGCCCGTGCCCGTGCCCGTGCCCGTGCCTAGGATGATCCACGGGCGCGGGCGCGCTCGGGGGCACGACGGTGACGGGGGCGGCACATGGCGGACGGCACGGGCGGCGGGACGGCGGGCACGGCAGGGACGGCGGGCACGGCGGACGAAGAGCGGCTGGCGCGGCGGTTCGAGGAGCACCGCGGGCATCTGCGGGCGGTGGCCTACCGGATGCTCGGCTCGCTGACGGAGGCCGAGGACGCCGTCCAGGAGACCTGGCTGAAGCTCACCCGCGCCGACAGCGGCGCCGTCGGCAACCTGGCCGGGTGGCTGACGACGGTGACCGGCCGGGTCTGCCTCGACCTGCTGCGCAGCCGCACGGCCCGCCGCGAGGATCCCCTCGACGAGACCTTCGTGCCCGACCCCGTCGTCCGGCCGCTGGCCTCGGCCGACCCGGAGCAGGAGGCGCTGCGCGGCGACTCGGTGGGGCTCGCCCTGCTCGTCGTGCTGGAGACCCTGGAACCGGACGAGCGGCTGGCGTTCGTGCTGCACGACCTGTTCGCCGTGCCGTTCGACGACATCGCGCCGGTCGTCGAACGCACCGCGGCCGCGACCCGGCAACTGGCCAGCCGCGCCCGCCGCCGCGTGCAGGGCGCCACCCCGTCGGCGGAGACCGGCCTCGCCCGGCAGAAGGAGGTGCTGGAGGCATTCCTCGCGGCCTCCCGCGGCGGCGACTTCGAGGCCCTGGTCGCCGTCCTGCACCCCGACGTGGTGCTGCGGGTCGACGCCGGCGCCCTGGCCCGCGGCGCCGCCGCCTCGAAGGTGATGCGCGGGGCGCGGACCGTGGCGTCGCAGGCGCTCACCTTCTCCCGCTACGCCCCGACCGCACGGCTGGTCCTGGTCAACGGCACGGTGGGCGTGGCCAACACCCCGCAGGCGGGCCCGCACTCGGTCATGGCCGTCACCGTCGCCGACGGCCGGATCACCCACCTCTACATCCTGTCCGACCCCGACCGGCTGGCCCCCCTGGACCTGCCCGCCGCCGTGACCGGCTGAACCGCCCCCGAACCGCCGCCGCGGACAGACCCGTTGCCGCCCCGGGGCGGGCACTGCCAGGGTCGACGCCCTGCCGACGTTGCCCGCCCGGGACGGAACCCGCCTCGCCCCGGCCTGCCTCGGGGACCTCGGCGGGCCCTCCGCGCACCGGCGCCTCGCAGACGCCCCGCGATTCCGCCACGTACCGCTGCGACCGGCTCGTCGACGACGTCGAGGCGCTGCGCGAGCACCTGGGTCTGGACCGGATGGACGTGCCGGCGCACTGCGCGGGCGCCGACCCGGCGGTGCTGTGGGCGGCCCGCCATCCGCAGCGGGTGGGGCGGCGGGTGCTGGTCACCCCGAGCCCGGTGGCGGTCGGCATCGAGGTCACCGCGGACGTACGGCTCGCCACCGCGCGGCTGCGGGCGTGCGAGCCGTGGTACCCGGCGGCGTACGCGGCCCTCGGAGAAGTCGTGGCGGGCCGGGCGGCGCGGGTGCCGTGGGAGGCGATCGCCCCGTTCCTGCGCGGCCGCTGGGGCGAGGCGGCACGGGTCACGGAAGCCGCCGAAGCCGAGGAGAGGAACCGGGCGGCGGCCGCGGTCCACGGCTCCGCGGGCGCGTACGACCCGGCGGCCACCCGGACCGCGCCCGGCACGCTGCCCGCGCCCGGTTCGCCGCCGCCGTCGCCCCCTTCCCCGGCCGAACGGTGGTCCAGGGGCCCGCAGCGGATCAGTAGGGTGGGGGCATGGCAGATCAGACAGAGGAGCGGCGCGACGGCGCTGCGCGGTCCGGGCTGCGCGGCGACTGCGCGAACTGCTTCGGACTGTGCTGCGTCGCCCTGCCCTTCGCCGCCTCCGCGGACTTCGCGCGCGACAAGCCCGCCGGGAAGCCCTGCCCGAACCTCCTGGCCGATCACCGCTGCGGCATCCACACCCGGCTCCGCCAGGAGGGCTACCCGGGCTGCACCGTGTACGACTGCTTCGGCGCGGGCCAGAAGGTCTCCCAGGTCACCTTCGGCGGCCGGGACTGGCGTACGGAACCCGCGGGCGCGCTCGGCGAGATGGCCGCGGCCTTCCCGGTCGTACGGCATCTGCACGAACTGCTGTGGTACCTGACCGAGGCACTCTCCCTGGCCCCGGCCCGGCCGGTCCACGCCGGTCTGCGCGACCTGCTGGAGCGCACCGAGGAACTCACCCTGCTGCCACCGGCCGAACTGGCCGCACTCGACGTGGACGCCCACCGGCAGGAGGTCAACGCACTGCTGCTGCGCACCAGCGAACTGATGCGGGCCGGGGTGCGCGGGCGGAAGAAGGACCGGCGGGGCGCCGACCTGATGGGAGCCCGGCTGAGGGGCGCCGATCTGCGCGGGGCCAGCCTGCGCGGCGCCTTGCTGATCGCCGCCGACCTCACCGGCGCCGATCTGCGCGGCGCCGACCTGATCGGTGCCGATCTGCGTGACACGAACCTCACGGACGCCGACCTGACCGGCGCGTTCTTCCTGACCCAGCCGCAGCTGAACGCGGCCCGCGGCGGCGCGGGCACCCGGCTGCCCGGGTCAGTCACCCGCCCCGTGCACTGGACAGCGCGGCCCTGATCCGCCGCCCTCCGCCACCGCCCCCGACGGCGCCTCCGGCTCCTGTGCGGCGGGCGGTGTGCGCCGCTCCAGGCGCAGCCGCAGTCCTTCCGGCATCAGGGTGAGACGTTCGGTGACCTTGAGCCGGTAGGCGGGGTCGGCGCGCAGTTCGTAGCGGCGCAGCAGCAGACCGAGCACCAGCGTGGCCTCGTGCAGCGCGAACTGGCGGCCGATGCACGCCCGCGCGCCGGTCCCGAACGGCTTGAAGACGTGCGGCGGACGGGCGCGCACCGCCGCCGCGTCGAAGCGGTCCGGGTCGAAGCGCTCCGCGTCCGCGCCCCAGGCGTCGGGGTCGCGGTGCAGCATCGGGGTCAGCACCAGTGTCCACGCGCCGCGCCGCATCGGATGCTCGTCGGCGAGCACCGTGTCCTGACGGGCCTCGCGGGCGAAGGCGGGCGCGGTCGGCCACAGCCGCAGCGACTCGTCCAGCACCCGGCGCAGATAGCGCAGCTTGGCGACCTGCTCGTAGCCGGGCGCCGCCGTGTCGCCCCATATCCGGTCCACCTCGGCGCGGGCGCGGGCGGCGATCTCCGGGTGCCGGGAGAGGTAGTACAGCGCGAAGGACAGCGCGCCGGAGGTCGTCTCGTGCCCGGCGACCAGGAAGGTGATCACCTGGCGGCGGACGTTCTCGTCGGACAGCCGCTCCCCGGTCTCCGGATGCGCCGTCTCCAGCATCCGGTCCAGCAGATCCCCGCTGTCGCTGCCGCTCCCGCTGTCCGTGCGGCGGGCGCGCACGAGGTCGTCCACGGTGCGGTTGAGGTACGCGATGTCGTCGGCGTTGCGGCGGGTCGCCCCGCGCAGCAGCAGCGGAGCGAGCGGCGCGGGCACGGAGTTGAGGCGCTGCGCGTAGCTGAGGGTGCCGACCATCGCGGTGACGAAGGGGTGCGGGCGGGCGCGTTCGAAGGAGCCGAAGTCATGGCCGAAACCGGTGCGCGCGATCGTCTCCAGGGTCAGCTTCGTCATGTCCCCGGGCACGTCCACGGCGCTCCCCGCGGCCTCGGCGCGGTCCCAGTGGCCGGTGAGCCGGGCGGCCACGTCCAGCATCATCCGGTGGTAGCCGGCCATCGCCTCGCGGCTGAAGCCGGGCGCGAGCACGTCGTGCGCGAGCTGCCAGTTGGGCTCGTGGTTGTACGCGGTGAACAGACCGTCCCCGGCGACCGGGCGCAGATTGGCGACGCCCAGCCCCACGTGCTTGGCGAACCGGCTCTCGTCCGCGAGGTCGGCCGCCAGCCGCGCACCCCAGACGAAGACGAACTCCTTGCCGAACACCTTGCGGCGGAAGATCGGGCCGAGCGCACGGGCGTGGCGCATCGAGTCCTGTAGGGGCGTGCTGCGGTCGACCCCCAGCACATCGCCGAGGAAGGGGATCCGGTGCGCCGGGTGCGGCAGCCGCTCCAACTGCGGCCAGCCCGTCCCCGCGTCGCGGAATCCTTTCGGCAGTCCGGTCCCGGTCGTGGTCTCCGCCATGCCGTGCGCTCCCCGTTCTCCCCGGGCCCGCCGGAGTCCCGGCCGGGCGCCGTGCCGGTCCCTCGGCACGTGTTGGATGTCGGTTCAATAGCGGTTCCAGTCTGGTCCCGTTGTTGAACTCGCGTCAAGTAGAGTGCGGGGATGGCCGCGAACCAGGGGGAGCAGCGCACGCGCCGCCGGCTGAGCACGGGGGAGCGCAAGGAGCAACTGCTGTCCGTCGGGGCGCGGCTGTTCTCCGAGAGCCCCTACGACGACGTGTGGATCGAGCAGGTCGCCGAGATCGCCGGGGTCTCCCGCGGTCTGCTCTACCACTACTTCCCGACCAAGCGGGACTTCTTCGCGGCGGTCGTGGAGCGGGAGAGCGGGCGGATGCTGCGGATGACCGCGGCCGTCCCCGGGGTGCCCGTGCGCGAGCAGCTGACGGCGGGCCTGGACGCCTATCTGGAGTACGTCAGCGCCCACGCGCACGGCTACCGCGCCTTCCACCGGGCGGACGCGGCGGGCGACCAGGCCGTGCGCCGGGTCTACCGGCGCGCCCTGGCCGCGCAGGAGCGGCAGATCCTGGCCGCGCTGGACGCCGACCCCGAGTTCGGCCCGTCCGCCGCCCGCCGCCCCGATCTGCGCCTCGCCGTCCGCGGCTGGCTGGCCTTCACCACCGCCGTCTGTCTGGAGTGGCTGCGCGGCTCCGAGCTGACCCGGGCGCAGGTCAGGGACCTGTGCGCACGGGCCCTGCTGGGCGTCCTGGCGCCCTGACCGACGGGCCGGGCCGCCGTCCCGCCGCCTCGTGACACGCTCGGACGCCGTCCCCGTCTGGGCCGTAGCGCGCCTCCGTGCGCCCCCTCCCGGACGCCCGGGTCGGGCCGACATGGTTGGCGTGCGCCCCGATCTTCGATAAGTTAGGCAAGCCTTACCTTATGGATGGCTAGCGAGGAGGTTCCGGATGGGCGACAGCCACACATGGACGGCGGTGCCCGGAGCGGCACAGCGGGCGCGCTCGGTGCTCGCCGCCGCCTGGTCCTGCGCGGTGACCGCGGAGGGCGGCCGGGAGGAGTTCACCGGCGCGCACACCGTCACCGAGGACGGCCGGGTCCTGCTGCGGCTGCCCGAGGACAGCCCCCTGGCCGCAGCCGCGTTCTGCGCGCCGCGCGGTGAACTGCCCGGCGTCCTGGAGTTCGCCGACGTGGCACCCGTCCCGGTGCGCGACCGGATCCGCGCCCGGCTGTGGCTGGCCGGCCGGTTCACCCGGGCCGACGGCCACCTGGACTTCGGGCCCCGGCGCGTGCTGCTGCGCCGCCCCGGCGACGCCGTCGCCGTGGACCCGGGCGAGTTCGCCGCCGCGGCCCCCGACCCGCTGGCCGTCGCCGAGGCCCAGCTGCTCACCCACCTCGCCGACGCGCACTCCGACGCGGTGGACCACCTCACCCGGCTGGTCGCCGCCGACAGCCTCCAGGGTGCCGTACGGGTCCGCCCGCTCGCCGTGGACCGGCACGGCCTCACCCTGCGCATCGAACGGGTGCGCGGCCAGGGCGACGTACGGCTGGCCTTCCACACCCCGGCCGACGACGTCACCCAGCTCGCCGAGCGGATGCACGTCCTGCTCGCCCAGGCCAGCGCGGCCGCCTGCCCGCGTCCGCTACAGCGGCAGCGCGCAGACGGCGACGGGTGAGGCGAACGGCTCGCCCGCCAGGCGCAGCGAGCCGTCCCGGCCGCCGACGCGGAAGACACTGACGGTGCCCGACCTCTGGTTCGCCGCGAACAGCAGCGCGCCGTCCGGGGAGAACGCGATCTGCCGGGGGAAGTCACCCGCCACCGGCACCGTGTCCAGCAGGCGCAGCCGGGCGCCGCTCGCCTCCACGGCGTAGCGCGCCAGGGTGTTGTCGCCCCGGTTGGCGAGATAGGCGAACCGGCCGTCCGCCGTGACGAGGAACTGCGCCGGATAGTTGGTGCCCGCCCCGGAGCCCGAGGACTGCGGCTCACCGACGGTCAGCCGCCCGCTCGGCGGATCGTAGGCGCAGACCGCGACCGTGTCGTCGACCTCGTTGGCCAGGTACGCGTACCGCCCGCCCGGGTGGAAGGTCAGATGGCGCGGTCCGGCCCCGGGCCGCGTCCCGGCCCGGGAGACCTCGTCCAGCCGGCCCGTGCGCTCGTCCAGGCGGTAGGAGTACACCGTGTCCGTGCCGAGGTCGACGGCGAGGACATGGCCGCCGTCCGGTGAGGTGGTGAACTGGTGCGCGTGCGGGCCCTGCTGGCCGGGTCCGGGCGGCGGGCTGGAGTGCGTCACCAGCGCGGTGCGCTCGCCCGGTGCCCCGGAGCCGTCGATCGGATGCACGGCCACGCTGCCGGACGTGTAGTTGGCGCTCAGCAGCCAGCGCCCGCCCGGATGCACGGACAGATGACAGGGCCCGGCCCCGCCGGTGCTCCGGGTGCCCAGCACCGCGCGGTCGGCGAGCCGGACCGCCGTCACACCCCCGTCGGCGCGCTCGTCGACCGCGTACAGGGTGCGGCCGTCCGGGTGCACGGTCAGATACGACGGGTCGGGCACGCCGGTCAGCACGCCCTGCCCGGTCACGGCGCCCGAGACCGGGTCGTACGCCGCCAGGCCGATGCCCGTGCCGCCGTTCGCGCCGGAGGTGTAGGTGCCGAGGTACAGCGGCCGGGTCCCGGACGGCCGCCTCGCCGCGCGGGCGCCTTCCCCGGCCGCCGCCGGCGCCGCGGACCCCGGTGGCTCCGGCGTGCGCGCCGGAGCGGGGACCACCGCCATCGCGGCGGCGCCCGTCACGGCGCTCATCAGCCGCCGCCTGCTCCACCGGCCGCCCGGCGCTCCCGCACCACTGCCCATGCCGCACCCCAGGTCTCGTAGGAGGTCGTCACCGCCACCTTGGACCGGACCACCCCGGGTGGGCAAGAGTGGCAACGTGCGTTGCATGTCATGCAACGCGCGGGCGGGTCACCAGTCGCCGTCCTGCACCGCGCCGCCCGGGGCGTCCTTGAGCGGGGTGACCTGCCCCGGCGAGGGCTGCTGCCAGGGCTCGTGGTCCTCGCCCAGCCAGTCGCCGACCGGCCGCACCGCCGCCAGCGCGTCGGTGGGGGAGAGATCGTCGGCGTCCTCGTCGAAGTAGTCGTACCAGGGCAGGCCGGCCGCGGTGTACGCGGCGCGGTCCACCGGCGAGGGCGGGGGAGCCTCGCCGGTGATGTGCCGCCACTGCGGCGGCGTCACCAGGTGCACGAACACCCGCCCGGCCGGCTGCGGCGCCCAGTCGCTCAGCGGACGCGGGTCCCGGTACACCTCCTGGCGCATCGAACCGCCCGCGCCCAGGCCCATCGCGGCGCCCCGCGGAGCCGGTGCCGAGGGCGCCGGCGGCGGCGCGCCCGCCGCGAGGGCCCCCGGAGCCGCGAGCGGCCCCGCCGCCGTGCGCCGCAGCACCGCCCGCCGCTCCTCCTCGCGCCACCGCTCCAGCGCCGCCGCGCCCAGCGGGAACGACTGCAACTGCACCCCGCCCCAGACCTCCTCGCCGGTGACCTGGCCCTCCACGGTCGCCCCCAGGCCCAGCGGCACCGCGACGAACTGCCGGACCGTGCCCGCCCCCGAGTTGACGCCGTCCAGCCAGGGCTGGCGCGGCACCACCACGTAGTTCTGCGGATCCCCGGCGAGCCGGCCGCTCCAGGGCTCGCCCGAGACCGCGCACACCTTGCCCGCCCCGACCTGCACGGCGACCGGCCGCGTGCCCAGGAACCGCAGCCACATCGCCTCGCGCAGATACACCGGCAGCAGCACACCGCCGCGCCGCCGCATCTCCTCGGGCACCCGGTCCGCGTGGTCGGCGACCCGCCGCAGCGGGAAGGTGCCGAGCCCCGGCGGCAACGGATGCGTGCCCGTCTCCGGCAGCCGCAGCGTGCGCATGAACCGCACGCCCACACCGCCGGGCAGCTGCAAGGTGTCCTCGTCGATCCGAACCGCCGCGCCGCTCATCCGCGCCCTCCCCGTCCGTCCCCGCCGTCCGCCGCTCGTCCGGAACGGCCGTCCTTCAGCCAGAACGCCGGGCGGGCTCCTCCTGGTTCCGGCGGTTGCGCACCGGCGCCCCCAGCCGGTCCGCGATCCGGGTCAGCCGCGACCGGCGCTCGCGCTGCTCGCGGGTGTGCCGGTCCAGTTCCTCCAGCAGCCGCTGGGTGCGGTGCTCGGTGTCCATCTCGTCGATGATGCGGTTGACCTCGGTCAGCACCGCGCCCTGCAACTGCCACTGGCTCGCGTCGTGCTGCACCTCGTCCAGCAACTGCCCCGCCAGCTTGTCGCGGGTGGCCGCGGCCTGCCGCAGCTCGGCCGCGAGCCGGGACTCGGCGGACTCGGCGCTCACACTCACATCGGTGGTCACCAGCACCGCGTAGCTCACCACCGCGTCGGAGATCTCGGACAGCAACTGCTGCACCAGAGCACCGGCCGGGGCCGAGAACAGCGGCCTGGGCTCGCGCGCCTTGGCCAGGTCGGTGAAGGTGCGCGCCAGGACCCGCAGCACCACCGTGCAGATCTCCAGCGTGTCCAGGCCGGTGCGCAGCACCACCCGGTGCAGCAGCCCCTCGCGGACCCGCGGGTTCAGCCGCAGGCTGTCCTCGGCCTGCCGCAGCGCCGCGTCCACGTCGGCGATGTCGTGGTCGAGCCGACGGGCCTCGTGCAGCCGGGCGGCGGCCTGCTCCACCGGGGTGCCGCCCGCCACCTCCTCGCCCATGTGCAGCATCAGCCGCCGCATCCGGCGGGCCAGCCCGTCGATCGACTCGCCCGCGTGCTCCGTCCACAAGGGGGGAGCGAGCAGCAGATTGCAGCCCATGCCGACCACCGCGCCGATCAGCGTCTCCACGATCCGCGCCCAGGCCGTGCTGCCGACGGTGGTGACGCCGAGGACCAGCATCGCGCTGATCGCCACCTCGGCGACGAACTCGTCCACCCGCACGAGGTGCCCCACCCCGAGACCCGCCAGGATCACCAGGGCGAGGCTCCACCAGGTCAGGCCCACCAGCAGGGAGAAGAGGATGGCGACGACCACACCGGCCACCACCGCGTTCACCCGGCGGACGCTGGTCTGGAGCGTCGCGAACAGGGTGACCTGGACCACCAGCAGGGCCGTCAGGGGCGCGGTCAGCGGTGCCGGCTCCGGGCTCAGCCACTTCGCGATCACATACGCGATCGTGGCCGCGACCGTCGAGCGCAGCGCCTGGACGACCACCGGGTCCCGGTGCCGCTTCACCAGCCGGACGAGGGACGACATCGACTCGCTCACATCGTGCATCCCTTGCGCTGTTCCCCGTTCGCGGACACGTCGAACGTCACGTCCGCCGAGTACGGCCGTCCGCGCGGCGGGCGGGCGCGGCGGCCCGGCGGAGCGGCCGGGCGCGGCCGTCAGGCGTACAGCTTGTCGAGGTAGGCGGCCAGATTGCCGCTGGTCCGGGCGATCTGTTCCTGCACC
Source organism: Streptomyces sp. PsTaAH-124 (assembly GCF_000373685.1). Classification (NCBI taxonomy): domain Bacteria; kingdom Bacillati; phylum Actinomycetota; class Actinomycetes; order Kitasatosporales; family Streptomycetaceae; genus Streptomyces; species Streptomyces sp. PsTaAH-124. Next base: position 44,777 of record NZ_KB892176.1, read on the forward strand.
GTCAGGCTCTCCTCGAACCGGGTGCCGTTCTGCGGCACCTTCTTCCCCCGCACATACAGCGAGCAGGCCAGGTCGGTGCACATGTACAGACCGACCGAGTTGCCCTCGCGGCCCGCGGTGCCCGCCTTGCGGGCGGTCATCAGGGAGACCCCGCCGCCCGGGTGCGTGGTCAGGCACAGCGAGCACATGCTGCGGTGCAGGAAGCCGCGCTGCGAGGCCGGGAAGCGCAGCGCCACGCCCACCGCGCGGCCCTCGCGCTCGGTGACCAGATAGCTGCGGTCGGGTGCGCCCGGATCGCGCCAGCCCAGGAAGTCGAGGTCGTCCCAGGGGCGTTCCGCCAGGTCGCGGGGGACGGCCAGCCGCTTGGCCTCGCCCTTGGAGCAGTTGACGAAGCAGGCGCGGATGTCCTGCTCGGACAGAGGTCTCATGAAAGGCTCCGGGTGGCTGGGTGGATCGGGCACCGGGACGGACCACGGCTCCGATGCCTAAGGCTTTTAGGTTCACAGCTAGGATAAGCAGGTTGCAGGAGGGGGATCCAATGAATATCCGCAGCGGTGCCGGGCCGGCGCTGCCACCGGCGGCCCGCGCGGCGATCGCGCACGTCGCGGAACGCTCCGCGGGCCCGGCGCTCGCACCGGACCTGCGGATCACGCTCAACTTCCACCCCGACCGGCTCTCGGGCGGCCTGCCCCTGCTGCGGGCGCTCGCCCGGGACGGCGCGTACCACTCGCAGTTCGTCACCGGCACCAGCAACGGCGGACTCACCGCCCATCCCGGCGGGGACCGCTGGCGCTGGGAGCACCGCATCTTCGGCGGCGCCTACGACACCGCGCCCGCGGCCGCCCGGCCCGTCTACGGCGCGCTGGACTTCCGCCGCCAAGTGGTCGGCGCCGCGCCCCGGTTCGGGTCCTCGTACGTCCGGCTCACGGCGGCGGCCCTGCACCGCGCCACCTTCTGCTACCCCGACAGCGCCGCCGAACCCGCCGACTTCGGCACCGCCGCCGCCCTGGCCCTGACCGCGCTGGCCGAGGCCGACGAGCGGGACGCCCTGGACGACTATGTCGAGGCCCAGGTGCACGGCGGCGTCGACCTCGCCCGGGACGTGGAGGTCCTGGTCCTGGACGCGAGCTACCGCGGCACCCCCGTCGAGGCCGACGCGCGGGACCTGCCCTGCCCGCTCGCCTGGCACCCCGGCTACCGGCTGTCCGTGCGGGAACTGCGCCGCCACGGCGACTACCGGGGCGCCGAGTACACCGCGCTCGGGGCGCGGATCGCCCGGGACGGGCACCTCGACCCGTGGATCATCGGCGAGGCCGCCCGCTCCGGCCGCCACGCGGCACAGGACCTGAAGAAGGTGTGGCATCTGCTCGCCCGGCACGGAGCGCCCGAGGGAGCGGGCACCGCCTGCCTGCCCCGCGCGGGCGCCGTGGCCGGGCCGGACCCCGCCACAGAACCGGCCACGCCTTAATTTATTGCCTGACCTAAGGGGGACGGGAAGTCGCGCCGGACCGGCCCCCGGCGGTATGTTGCAGGTCGGACAGGGCGGGACAGGGCACGCGTGCAAGGACGAGGGAGCCACATGGCGGCGGGGCGGAACGGGCGCACGGTGCGCGATCTCAGACGGGCCAACCGCACGGCCGTCCTGCAACGGCTGTACTTCGACGGCCCCCTCAGCCGCTTCGAACTGGGCCCCGCCACCGGCCTCAGCTCGGGTTCGATCAGCAATGTCGTCGCCGACCTGGTCGCCGACGGACTGGTCGAGGAGGCCGGCAGCGTCGACTCCGACGGCGGGCGCCCGCGCACCCTGCTGCGGGTGGTCCCGGGCAGCGGCCACATGATCGGCGTCGATGTCGGCGAGACCCGGGTCCGTGTCGAGCTGTTCGACCTGACCCTCACCGAACTGGCGCGCACCGAACGGCCGCTGACCGGGCAGCGCTACGACGTCGACGTGATCACCGGCCACATCGGGGACGGTGTCGCCGAGGTCCTGCGCGCGGCCGGGCTCGCCCCCGAGCGCCTGCTCGGCGTCGGCATCGGCGTCCCCGGCATCGTCGAGCGCACCGAGGACCGGGGCGCCGTCGTGCACGGGCAGACCATCGGCTGGGACGCGGTGCCCCTGGAGAGGCTGCTGCGCTCCGGCGGGCAACTCCCGGACGGCGTGCCCTGCTTCATCGACAACGGCGCCAAGACGCTCGGCCAGGCCGAGATGTGGTTCGGTGCCGGACGCGGCGCGGGCAACGCGGTCGTGGTGCTCTTCGGCTCCGGCGTCGGCGCCTGCCTGGTCACGCCCGAGGTGGAGCGCGGCCGGGCCGTGGAGTGGGGCCATCTGACGGTACGGGTGCGCGGGCGCCGCTGCCGGTGCGGCGCGCTCGGCTGTCTGGAGGCCTACGCGGGCGCCGAGTCGCTGCTGGCCCGCTGGCGCGAGGAGGGCGGCCGGCCGCCGGGCGGCACCGACGAGGAGACCGCACTGACCGCCATGCTGGCCGCCGCCTACCCGCCCGAGGGCACCGCGGCCGACCCGGTCGCGCTGGCCGTGCTGGAGGAGACCGCCGAGTACCTCGGCGCGGGCCTGTCCGACCTCATCAACCTCTTCCAGCCCGAGCGCATCCTCATCGGCGGCTGGGCGGGCCTCCAACTCGGCGCCCGCTTCCTTCCGGCCGTACGCCGCCACGCCACGGCCTACGCCCTGCGCCACCCCGCCGAGCGGGTCACCGTGGAACTGGGGCGGCTCGGCCCGGACGCGGTCACCGTGGGCGCGGCGATCCTGCCGCTGGCCGACTTCTTCGCCCGCGGCGGGCGCCCCGCCGCACCGGTGCCCGAGGCCCGCCCCCCGGCCTGGCAGACGGCCCTGGAGGAGCGCAGGCCGTAGCAGCCCGCACTCCCGGCATCGTCCGACCCCGCCGTCAGGGCTTGCGGGCCACCCCGCCGTGGATGTCGGTGGGCTTCGGCGCCGTGCCGGGCGCGGGGCGCCACAGCGGGCAGGAGACGATGCCCGGCTCCAGCAGCTCCAGGCCCTCGTAGTAGGCGGCGACCTGCTCCGGGCTGCGCAGCACGTAGGGGACGGCGCCGGTGTCGTCGTAGCCCTGCTGGGCCTCCTTGAGCGCCTGGTCGGTGTCCGTGCTGTCGTAGTGGACGAAGTAGCTGCCGGAGGGCAGGGCGGCCTGGAGGCGGCGGACGATCGACTTCGCCTCCTCGTAGTCCTGGATGTGGCCGAGGATGCCCATGAGCATCAGGGCGACGGGCTGCTCGAAGTCCAGGATCCGCCCGGCGCGTTCGACGATCGTCGCGGGGTCGCGCAGATCGGCGTCGATGTACTCGGTGACGCCCTCGGGCGTGCTGGTGAGCAGCGCCTGGGCGTGGCGGAGCACCAGCGGGTCGTTGTCGACGTAGACGACGCGCGCCTCGGGGGCTATGCGCTGGGCGACCTGGTGGGTGTTGTCGTACGTGGGCAGGCCGGTGCCGATGTCGAGAAACTGGCGCACGCCGAGTTCACCGGCCACATGGGTCACGGCGCGAATCAGGTACTCCCGCGAGGCGCGGGCCATCGTCTCGATGGCGGGGGCGTGTTCGCGGTAGGCGTCGCCCGCGATCCGGTCCACCTCGTAGTTGTCCTTGCCGCCCATCCAGTAGTTCCAGATGCGGGCCGAGTGGGGCACCGAAGTGTCGATCTTGGACAGCGCGTCCTGGTCGGGGGTGGGGCGGCCGTGGGTCATGGGGGTCTCCTGCCGTACGTCACGCGGGGATCCAAAATACCGTCGACGTCCTTGCGCAGAACGGTGGTTCGTGAGGCGCGGGATGCGAAGCGGGGCACGGGGGGCGCGAGGGGCACCGAGGGGGTGGCGCCCGGGGCGCACCAGGGGGTCGGCGGGACCGGACCGGCGCGGGGCCGCGCGCCGGGCGGCGTCCGCCGCCGGGGGCGGGGCCACCCGCACGGCGGGAGGTGGCGTGCGGGTGGCCCCGCGGGGCGGGCCGGGGCGGGGCGGGCCGGGTTCGGCCGCGGCCCGGGGACGCCCTCGGCCCGGGTCCTGCGGGATCGCGGGACTGCGGGATCCGGAGTGCGCGGCGCCGGGCTGCGGGGACGGGGGAGTGGGCAGTCCCCGGCGGCGGCCGCCGTGCGCTCCGGTCAGTCGACCAGGAAGTCCGCGAGCCCCGCCTTGGCGCCCGCCAGGAAGGTGACCATCTCGTCCCGGGTGTAGATCAGCGCGGGTCCCGTGGGGTCCGTGGACTGGCGCACGGCGATCCTGCCGTCCGGCAGGCGCTTGGCCTCGACGCAGGAGCCGCCGTTGGTGCCGCTCCAGGGCTTGTGCCAGCCCTCGGTGCCCAGTTCGCCCGCGGGCATGCCGTTGCGGACCGAAGGGGCGGGCGTCCGGGGTGCGGTGGATGCCATGGGATCACAACTCCTTACGCAGTTCGGCCAGGATGTGCTTGGTCCGCGCGACCGGTTCGGCCTGCACGGACATCCGGTCCAGTACCTCTAGATAGGTGACGACGTCCTCCGGCCGGTCGTAGTAGACCGAGCCCGCGAGGTTCTCGGTGTAGACCACGTCGGGCAGTTCGGAGAAGCCGAAGCGGAAGTGGTGGAAGGGGCCGTAGGCGCCCGGGTGGGCCCCCACGGCGTAACGCATGATCTGGATCCGTACCTTCGGGGTCTCCAGGGCCTCCAGGATCCGGTCCACCTGGGCGCGCATCACCGCGGCGCCGCCCACGGGACGGCGCAGCACCGTTTCGTCCAGGATGGCCCAGACGGCGGGGGCGCCCGGTCTGTCCAGCAGATCCTGCCGCTTGAGGCGCAGGTCCACCCGGCGGGCGAGCTCCTCCTTCGACTCGTTGGGGAAACCGACGCGCATCAGCGCGACGGCGTAGTCGAACGTCTGCAACAGCCCCGGCACGTAGTGCGGTTCGTAGAGGCGGATGACGCTCGCCTCGCTCTCCAGGCTCACATACGCCTTGAACCACTCCGGCAGCACATCGCGGTACTTGTACCACCAGCCGGGCTTGTTGGCCTCGCGCGCCAGGGCGGCGAAGTCGTCGATCTCGGCGTCCGGGACACCGTAGGCGCGCAGCAGCTCCCGCACATACGGGATACGCAGGCCGACCTCGGCCTTCTCTATGCGGCGCACCGTCAGCGGCGTCACCTCGATGGTGCGCGCCGCCTCCTCGAAGGACACACCCGCGCGTTCGCGCAGCTGCCGCAGGCGCTTGCCGAGAACCATCCGCAGAACGGTGGGTGCGCTGCCGCCGGAGCGGTTCTCACTCACCTCTGACCTCCCGGAGCGGCTGTCACAGCGTGCAGTGTGTCACGCGCCGGACGACTCGAACAGAGTGATGCGAGGCTGTCTGAAATTATCAGAACGCAGGTTGCGGGCCGAGTGTGTGCCACATCATAGTGATCCGGGAAGCCGGCATCCGGGTCGCCGTATGGTGATCAACTCGCGTTGCTGGTATGGGAACTGACGTTCCAACAGGTGCGGTGCGGTCCTCGGGCCGCACGGGACTGCGAGGCGAGAGCTGGATGACCACCGTGACCGACGGACAGCCCACGAGCCGCGAGGAGGGCCCGGCCGGGGCCGGTGGCGCGCGCCGGACCGGCGACGGTGGCGCGCGCCGCGCCACGACGGGGTGCCGGGAGGCCCGATGACCGGATCCAGGGCACAGCACGGCGGTCCCCCGCACGCACCGGCGCAGGCGCGGGACGAGTTCCCGGCCGCCGCACGCGTTGCGGACCGGGCGGCCGGACCGCCCCGGCTGCGCTCCACCGTGCCCGCCGACCCGTCCTGGGCCTCGGCGGTACGGCGCCTGGTCACCCAGCACCTCGCCCGGCTGCGGCTCACCGCCGACCAGTGCGACAGCGCGGTCCTCGCCACGGACGAGCTGTTCGCCAACGCGGTCAGCCACGCGAGCAGCGGCCCGCGCGACACCGTCACCCTCACCATCGAACGCACCGCCCGCACCCTGCGGGTGACGGTGGCCGACCGGTCGCCCCTGCTGCCCCGGCGCCGCGCGGCCGACGCCGCCGACGAGTCGGGGCGCGGGCTGGCCATCGTGGCCGCCCTCGCCGACGACTGGGGACTGGCGCCCCCCGAACCCGGCAACCGCGGCAAGCGGGTCTGGTTCACGCTGTGCCTGCGGGGTGCCGCGTCATGACGGACCACCCGGCACAGGCGCACGCGGGCACGGACACCGTGGCCCGCGCCGCCGTCCCCGCGCCGGGCGACGGCCGGGCGTACGCACCCCCGGCACCCCGCGCACCGGAGCCCGGCACCGCCGCCCCGGACGGATCGGCGGCCGGCACGGCGGCCGGGGAGACGGCGCCCGGGACGGCGCAGGCGGCCCCGGAAGGGCGCCTGTGGCAGGCGCTGACGGCGATGTACGTGTCGGACACCGCGTCGGACACCGTGTCCCGAACCCCCCGCACCGGCACGGGCGCGGGCACGGCCACCGGTGATACCGACGACGACGGCCACCCCCGCGACGGACGCACCGCAGCACCGCCGGACGGGCGGCTGCGCCGCGCCCTGTCGGCGCTGTACACGGCGGGTCCCGCATCGGCCGACGTCCCGGCCGCCGTCCTCGGCGCTGAAGGTACCCGCGGCGCCGGGGAGCCCGGCGAGGCCGCCACCGCGCCCTTCACCGCGGCGGTGGTCCAGGACCTGCTGTGCCGGGCCGAACGCGACCGGCGGCTGACGCGTGAGGCGGGCGCCGCGCCCACACCGCAGCGCAGGCGCGGCGTCGCCGAGTGCCACCGGGACAACGCCGACGCCCTCGCGGGGATCGTCGGCCGGCACGGCTGGCCGGCCGCCGCCGCCGTGGGCGCCGAGGCGTCGACCGCGGCGCTGATGATCCTGCTGCACGCGCCCCGGCTGGACCTGCGGCTGCGCTGCCGGGACCTCATCGCGCAGGCCACGGCCGACGGCCGCACCCCGGCCGTCCACCTCGCGTACATCGCCGACCACTGCGCCGTGGAACTGGGCGAACCGCAGTTCTACGGGACGCGGATCAATCCGGTGACCCTGCGCCCGTACCCGGTCCGGCTGCCCCGGACGCTCGACGAGCGCCGCCAGGACGTCGGCCTCGGCCCGATGGAGGAGCAGATGCGGGCGCTGCGGCTGCGCGGCTGACCCGGCGCCGCGCCCGGGGGGCCGGGCGGCCCGACCGGACCGCGGGCAAGCGGCCGGTGCCCGGTCGGGGCCGACGGGACTTCCGCAGGTCGGCGGGGTTTCGCGGACCCGTACGGAGGTACCCGCGCCTCGGCCCGGCGGCGGACGGAGACCGGCAGACCGAAGAGGTCCGCGGCCGCCGGGCGACGCGCGGACCGGAGAAGCCGGAGAAGGGAGCACACCGTGACCGCACACCGCCCGCCCGTCCCCCGGGACATGCCGGACCAGCAGGCCCAGGCGGACGAGGACCCCTGGGAGACGGCGCACACCGCGGCGGGCCCCGGGCAGCCCCGGCGCGAGCCCCCGGCGGACGACGTGCCCACGTCGGACGAGGAGCACCCCGGCCCGGACGAGCCGCCCGCCTGACCCGCGACCACGCATCCGGCTCGTCCAGCGCACCCGGCCGCGTCCGGACTCATCCGGCCCTGCGCCCCCGCAGGGGTTCGGTGTCCGCGCCCTCGCCGCGCTGCAACCCGCGCAGGAACTCCTGGATCACCTCGATCGCCGTGTACCGGGGGCGCCAGTCCAGTTCGGTGTGCGCCCGGGTGCAGTCCATCAGGGGCAGCCGCAGCACCGCGTCGAACAGGTGCGGGGACGCGGGCAGCAGATGCAGCCCCCAGGCCGCCGCGATGGCCGAACGGGCGGCGGTGCGCGGCAGCCGCACCGGGCGCAGGCCCAGCATCTCGGCGAGCACCTTCGCGTCCAGCGGCGGATCGGCGGCCAGATTGAAGGCGCCGCTCACCTCGCGGTGCAGCGCCGACCGGTAGGCGCGGGCCGCGTCGTCGGTGTGCAGGGCCTGCACCCGCAGTCCGGGGACGTCGGGCAGGAACGGCAGCAGCTCGGGCCGCGCCACGGGACCCGGCAGGAACCGTCCGCCGAAGATCCGCCGCTGCTCGCTCGCGGACTCGGCCTTGAACAGGAACCCGGGGCGCATCCGCACCACCCGCACATCGGGATGGTCCCGTTCGAAGGTGTCGAGGGCCCGTTCCAGATACGCCTTCTCCCGGGTGTACGCGGCGTCCGGCCAGCCGTGGGTCGGCCAGGACTCGTCCACGGCGCGGTCCTTGGGGCCCGGCGAGTACGCGCCGACCGAGGAGGCGTGCACCAGCACCGGCACCCGGGCGGCGGCCACCGCCTCCTGGACCCGGATCCCGCCGAGGACGTTGGTGCGCCAGGTCGTCGCCGGATCGTGCGTCGGCTGGAACGCCCAGGCGAGGTGGATCACGGCGTCGGCGCCCTCGAACTGCTCGGCCAGCGGCGCCTGCTCGGAGGAGATGTCCACCCGCGCCCACTCCGTCCTCGGCGGCGACCACCGCGGGATCCGGCGGGCCAGGCCCCGAACGGAGGCGACCTCCGGATCCTCGGAGAGCAGACGGACCACGCTGGTACCGGCATTGCCGGTGGCGCCCGTGACGACGACCCTGCTGCCCGACACGCTGCTCACGTTCGGCTCCCTTCGGAAGACGGCCGAGTGCGGGGCACGGGTACCCGGTCCCCGGCCGTCGACCCGCGCGCCCGCGCCCGCCCCCGCGGGGCCCCTGCCGTCCCGCTCCCGACCGGCATGACCTCCGACGTCATCGACCCGCGCCCGCCCCACCGCGACCATGGACAGCGGACGGACGACATCACGTCACCGCTCAGCCCGCACCGGACTCCGGGAGGTCCCCATGCCGTACGTCACGAGCCCCGCCGACGGCACCCGCCTGCACTACGCCGACCACGGTCCGGTGGACGGACCCGTGGTGGTCTTCGTCAACGGCGCCTACTTCGGGACCGGTATGTGGGAGTTCCAGACGCTGCCGCTGGCGGGGGAGGGCGTGCGCTGCGTCGGCCTGGACCGGCGGGGCCACGGCCGTTCGGACGACGTGTGGGACGGCTACGACCTGGACACCCTCGCCGACGACCTGTACGGGCTGCTCGACCACCTGGATCTGCGCGAGGTCACCTTCGTGGGGCACTCGCTGGGCAGCGCGGAGATCGTGCGCTGTCTGACCCGGCACGGCACGGACCGCGTCGCACGGGTCGCCTTCGTCGCGGGCATCGCGCCGGGCGTGGTCCGCACCGCCGATCACCCGGAGGGCTGGGACCCGGAGGTGATGCGCGCCGGCCGCGCGGTGTTCCGCAAGGACCGGGCGGCCTTCTACGAGGACGGGGCCGCCCCCTACTTCGCCCTCGACGTGCCCGGCAACGAGGTGTCGCCGCACTACGTCCGGCACGTCGTCGACCAGGCCCTGGCCTGCACGCCCCGCGCGGCGGACGCCGTCAACCGACTGGTCGCCACCGTGGACCTCGCCCAGGAACTGCCGAAGCTCGGCCTGCCGCTGCTCGTCGTGCACGGCACCCACGACACGTCGGCCCCGCTGGAGGCGACCGGCCGCCGGAGCGCCGCCCTGGTGCCGGGCAGTGTGCTCAAGGAGTACGAGGGCGGCGGCCACGGGCTGTACGTCACCCACGCGGACCGGCTCAACACGGACCTGCGGGCGTTCCTCGCGACGTCCTGAGCGGGCCGGGCCGGGCCGGGCCAGGCCGGGCGGGGCGGGCCGGGGCGTCGGCGGGTACGGGGCCTTCGCCCGGCCCGCCGACGTTCGGCCTCAGGCGCGGTCCGCGAACGCGTCCACCCCCGTCAGCTCCGCCGACAGCGCCCACAGCCGGGCCGCCTGGCCGGGGTCGGTGGCCCAGGACTTGACCCCACTGCTGTGCATGCCCTCGTCGGGCACCGGTTCGGCGATGTCGCAGTCCTCCAGATAGACACCGCCGAGTCCGTCGAGCCGGGGCGAGGCCGCGGCCCAGACCTGGGTCGCCGCGCCCTGCTGCGGGGTCTTGAAGCCCCGGGGGTTCAGCGGGACGCCGTTCTCGTCGACCCAGCCGCGCTCGACCATCTCCTCGCGGGTCAGATGGCGCTGGAGCGGGGTCATGATGGCGCCCGGGTGCAGGGCGAAGGCGCGGACGCCGCGGCGGCGGGCCAGCCGGTCCAGATGCACGGCGAACAGGACGTTGGCGGTCTTGGCCTGGCCGTAGGCCGCCCACTTGTCGTAGCCCTCGCGCCAGTGGACGTCGTCCCAGCGGATCGGGGAGAAGTGGTGGCCGCGCGAGGAGACCGAGACGATCCGGGCGCCGCCCGGCTCGATGGCCGGCCAGAGGCGGTTGACCAGGGCGAAGTGGCCGAGGTGGTTGGTCGCGAACTGCGCCTCCCAGCCGGGTCCGACCCGGGTCTCGGGGCAGGCCATGACACCGGCGCTGTCGATGACGAGGTCGACGGTGCGGCCGGAGGCCAGGAAGCGTCCGGCGAAGTCCCGGACGCTGTCCAGGTCGGCGAGGTCGAGCGTGTCGGTCTCGGTGCCCTCGATGCCGTGCAGCGCCTCGCGGGCGGTCGCGGGACGGCGGGCGGGGACGACCACGCGGGCGCCCGCCGCGGCCAGTGCCCGGGTGGTCTCCAGACCGATACCGGAGTATCCGCCGGTGACGATCGCCAGCTTCCCGGTGAGGTCGATGCCGCTGAGGACGTCGGCGGCGGTGTCGGCCGCCCCGAAGCCCGAACCGATCTTGTGCTGTGGCGTGGTGGTCATGCCCGGAACGCTACGGATTGGAGCGCTCTCGAAGTCAAGCGCGCGCCGGGCACACCGACCGGCACCGCGAGCCGGGAGCAGGAAAGACGGAACGGGCGGAGGAAAGAAGAAAAAAGGAGCCCCGGCCGGACGGGGGAATCACGGCCGGGGCGGTCCTGGTGTGGGCACGCATGGCGGTCGCCTCTCGGCGAGACGCTCCACAGGGCTTCAGCCGGACGATCGTCCCTGTGGGCAATAGGTGAGGCCCGGGGACACTGTCCCATCCGCACCCACGCCTGGTTCAACGGGCGAGGGGGGTCCGGTGTTCCGGGATCTGCCTCGTTTTGCGGTGATCCGGGTCACTCCGCAGGGGTACGCGGCGCTGTACCCGGTACCGGGGCGCCGGAGGCGGCGCCGGGCACGGTCTCCGCCCACAGGCTCTCCGCCTGGAGCAGCAGCGACCCCAGCACCGTGACCGGGGCCGCCGCCCGCCCCGCGTGCTCGCGCAGCCCGTCCTGCAACCTCCGGTGCAGAGCGCGCCGGTCCTCCTCGGCCCGCGCGCTGTCCGTGCCCGTGCCCGTGTCGGCGGGACGCTCACCGCGCAGCCGGGCGCCCTCCGCGAGGCACGCCCCGGCGATCAGCTCCAGCAGATCGGCGTACGTCCGCAGCACCCCCGGCTCCGGGGCCGCGGGCGCGCGGTTCTCGTCGGCCGCGACCGCGAGCGTCCGGGTGAGGGCCCGTACGTGCCCGGTGACCCTGCTCCAGCGGTCGTCCTCCGTCTCGGGCGGCACCGGCGCGGGCGGCCTGCGCAGCACGCGCAGCGGACCGGCGGTCAGCCGCAGGCTCTCCCGGCTCCAGCGGCGGGCCGAGTACAGGGTCTCCAGCCGGTGTTCGAGCCGGGCGGAGCCCCGGGACCACTCGGCGGCGGTGCCCTCGTCCCAGTCGTCGTCGCGCAGCCCGCCGGCCACCGCGCACAGCAGGTCGCCCGCCTCCCGCGCGACCGCGGCGAGGTTCTCCCGCACGTCGCGCAGATGGATCGGCGGGAGGACGAAGGCGTTGACGGCGAGACCGATCACCGCGCCGAGCACCGTCTGCCCCAGCCGGTGCCCGACCGAGGCGGCCGACACACTGCCCGTGGCCAGGGTGAACACGGCCGTGGTGGCGCCGTAGACCCCCTGGTCGCCGAAGCGCGACCAGTTCGCCAGGAGCATCAGTACCGGCAGCGACAGCGCGAGCGCGGTCAGCGTGTCCCCGGTGAGCGCCTGCGCGGCGGAGGCGAGCAGGGTCCCCGCGAAGATCGCTGTGCACTGCTGTCCCGCCCGCAGCAGCGAGCTGAACACCGTGGCCTGCACCATGACCAGCGCCACCCACGGCGCCATCAGCGCCATCGGGTCGCCCAGCCAGATCTTCGCCACCACCCAGGCCAGCAGCGCCGCCCCGGCCGCCTTGAGGGACTGCACGACCAGGTCCCGTTCCCGTCCCGGGCCGCGCGCCACGGCGCGCAGCGCGCGCCCCGCCCGGCACGCCTCCTCCCGCGCGGCGTGCCAGGCCCGGCCGCCGAGCAGCCGGCCGACGGCGCGCGCCCGGCGCAGGACGCCGCCGCGCGGGGCGGGGGAGTCCGGTGGGGACACGGGGTCCGGGGTCTGCGGAGTCTGCGGTGCGCCCGTCATGGTGCCCGGGTATCCGCTCCAGCCGGTGCCTTGATCAGGGAACATGTCACGTTTGCGCCCGCCGGACGGGTGCCCCGGGCGGGTGCCGTCCGCCGTTCGCCGACGCGCTGTGCGGGCATCTCAGGCCAGCGGGCTGTCCGCCAGGGACGCCAGCAGGTGCGCGGGATCGTCGTAGACCGTGTCCGCGCCGGCCTCCTGGAGGTCGGCGCGCGAGATGCCCCCGCTCAGCACGCCCACGCACCGCACCCCGGCCCGGCGGCCCGCCCGCATGTCCCAGACGGTGTCGCCGACGAACACCGCGCGTCCGGCGGGCACCCCGGCCAGCTCCAGGGCGTGCTCGACCGGCTCGGGAGCGGGTTTGCCCGCCGACACGTCGTCGGCGCTCGCGGTGCCGGCGATGGCGTCGTCGGCGTCGATGGCCCGGCGCAGCGCGCCCAGCTCGGGGCCGCTCGCCGAGGTGGCGAGGACCACCGTCCAGCCGTCCCCGTGCAGCCGGCGCAGCAGCCGCCCGGCGTCGGCGAAGGCGGGCAGCCGGTCGAAGTACTGCCCGTAGAGCGCGCTGTGCGCGGCGGCGAGCGTGTCGTCCTCGTCCTTGTCGCGGTCGTCGCCGAGGAGATGGGCGATCAGGTCGGTGGAGCCGAGGCCCACCGAGCGGTGGACGGCGTGCATGGGGACCCGGTGGCCCGCCTGCCGGAACGCCTCCCACCAGGTGACGACATGGAGGTGGTTGGTGTCGACGAGCGTTCCGTCGACGTCGAACAGGGCGGCACGGTCCATCCGGGATCCCTCTCTTCGCTGCGCGCTCTCCTCGCGGGCGCGCGGGGCCCGTCCGGGTACCACGTCAGGGGCCCGCCACTCCGGACGGCGTGCGCCGCTCGCGGGTCCACTCCAGCAGCTCGTCGGCCGACCAGGTGGTCACGACGCGTTCCGGCGCCACCCCGCACTCCTCGGCCCGCGCGCAGCCGTGGATCTGCCAGTCGAGCTGTCCGGGCGCGTGCGCGTCGGTGTCGACGGAGAACAGCGTGCCCGCCGCCACGGCTCGGCGCAGCAGTCCGAGCGGCGGGTCCAGCCGCTCCGGACGGCTGTTGATCTCCACGGCGGTCCCGGTCTCGGCGCAGGCGGCGAACACGGCGTCCGCGTCGAACTCCGACTCGGGCCGCCCCCGCCCGGTCAGCAGCCGTCCCGTGCAGTGCCCGAGGATGTCGGAGTGCGGATCGCGGACGGCGGCCACCATGCGGCGGGTCATCGAACGGGCGTCCATCCGCAGCTTGGAGTGCACCGACACGACCACCACGTCGAGCGCCGCCAGCAGCTCCGGTTCCTGGTCCAGGCGGCCGTCGTCGAGGATGTCGCACTCGATGCCGGTCAGCAGCCGGAACGGCGCCCAGCCCCGGTTCAGCTCCGCCACCACCTCCAGCTGCTCACGCAGCCGCGCGGGCGACAGGCCCCGCGCCACCGTCAGCCGCGGCGAGTGGTCGGTGAGCACCGCCCACGCGTGGCCGAGGTCCGCCGCGGCCCGGCCCATCTCCTCGATCGGGCTGCCGCCGTCGGACCAGTCGGAGTGCAGATGGCAGTCGCCGCGCAGCAGCGCCCGCAGCCGCTCGCCGCCGCGGGCCAGGGGCTCGCGCGCCTCCTCCTCCAGCGCGCGCAGATAGCCGGGCACCTGTCCGGCCAGCGCCTCCCGGACCACCTGCGCGGTCTTCGGCCCGATCCCCTTGAGCGACTCCAGCGTCCCGTCACCGGCCCGCCGGGTCACCTCCTCGGCGGCGAGCGCGGACAGCACACCGGAGGCCGTGCGGAAGGCGCGTACGCGGTAGGTGGGGGCCCCGGACCGCTCCAGCAGGAAGGCGATCCGGTCCAGCGCCTCGACAGGGTCCATCGCCACCTCCACCCCCAGGGTTGCCCGGCCGCCCCGCGACCGCACCTCCACCCCGTGGACCGGCCCGGCCGGAGCACCGGGCGCGCACGGTCCGCGATCGTCGTCCTAGGCTGGACGACATGACCGAGAGCGCGAGTCCCTATATCTCCCAGCCGCGGATCATGGTGCTCGGAGTCCAGCCGGGCGACCCGCCGTTCCGCATCGTGGAGATCGACGGCGAGGTGGTCGGCGAGGCGAAGACCGTCACCGATGTGCTCCAGGCCGCCGCGGCGTTCGGGATCACGGTCCACGACCTGGACGACCCGGACACCGTGCGCTGGGTGGGCGGTGACAAGTTCACCTGGCACTAGGGCCTGTCCGGCCGATCATGGCGAAGACGCGGGGTGGGGCACGCACATCCGCCGCGTTGTCGTCGGTTGCCGACGCTCCGCGTCGACGCCCTCCTCCGCCTTGCGGCTGCACGCACCCCACCCCGCTCACCCGTGCCCACAAGGCACTGTTGCCTCCCTCCACCATGATCGGCCGGACAGGCCCTCGGTCCACGGGCGACGGCACGGGGCCGGTCCGGACCGTGGCATCATCGAGCCCATGCGTGAACGAGTGGTGGCCGCGTGCGACGGGGCCTCGAAGGGCAATCCGGGACCGGCGGGCTGGGCGTGGGTCGTCTCCGACGACGCCGGGACCGCGGCCCGCTGGGAGGCCGGTGCGCTCGGCACCGCCACCAACAACGTCGCCGAACTGACCGCGCTGGAGCGGCTGCTCGCGGCCACCGACCCGGCCGTGCCGCTGGAAGTGCGCATGGACTCGCAGTACGCGATGAAGGCCGTCACCACCTGGCTGCCCGGCTGGAAGCGCAACGGGTGGAAGACGGCCGCGGGCAAGCCCGTCGCCAACCAGGAGCTGGTCGTGCGCATCGACGCCCTGCTGGAGGGGCGCCCGGTCGAGTTCCGTTACGTGCCCGCCCACCAGGTCGACGGTGACCCGCTCAACGACTTCGCCGACCGCGCCGCCAGCCAGGCCGCCCGCGTGCAGGAACCGGCCGGCAGCGCCCTCGGCTCCCCGGAGCCCCCGGCCTCGCCGGACACCCCCAAGGCCGCGCCCCGCCGGAAGGCACCCGCCCGCCGCACCGCGGGCGGCGGCGCCTCCTCCGGCTCCGCCCGCACCATCAAGGCGAAGTTCCCCGGCCGCTGCCTGTGCGGACGCTCCTACGCCGCCGGTGAGTCCATCGCCAAGAACGACCAGGGCTGGGGCCACCCGGAGTGCCGCACCGTGCAGGTGTGAGCGGCGCGGGCCACGAGAGGACCTGTGACGGTGCGTGATCGCACGCACCGTCTCTGTTACCTTTCGTTGCCCATCGACCGCTCTCGGTAGTCCTCAGGGGTGTGTGTGAAGGTCGCCTGCGTCGGCGGCGGGCCCGCCGGCCTGTATCTGTCCGTCCTGCTCAAGCGGCAGGACCCGTCCCACGACATCACCGTCCACGAACGCGGCCCCGAGGGCTCCACCTACGGCTGGGGCGTCACCTACTGGCAGGGTCTGCTCGACCTGATGCGGGCGCACGACCCCGAGTCGGCCCGCGCCGTCGAGGCGCACTCCGTCCGCTGGCGCGACGGCGTCGCGCACATCGGGGACTCCACCACCCGGCACCGCGGCGACCAGGGCTTCGGCATCGGCCGGCACCGGCTCCTGGAGATCCTCACCGACCGGGCCCGCGCCCTCGGCGTACGGGTCGAGTTCGAGAGCCGGGTGACCGCCGCCGACCCGCCCGCCGCCGATCTGGTGGTCGCCGCCGACGGCGTGCACAGCGCGCTGCGCGACCGGCACGCCGACCACTTCGGCACCCGCCTCCACCTCGGCCGCAACCGCTACCTCTGGCTCGGCACCACCAAGGTCTTCGATGCCTTCACCTTCGCCTTCGTCCCGAGCGCGCACGGCTGGATCTGGTGCTACGGCTACGGGTACGGCGCCACGCACAGCACCTGCGTCGTCGAGTGCGCACCGGAGACCTTCACCGGTCTCGGCCTCGACCGGCTCGCCGAGGCCGACGCGCTCGCCCTGCTGGAGGGGCTGTTCGCCGGGGTGCTCGACGGGCACCGGCTGAGCGGCCGCGGCACGGACGGCGGCGGCAGCCCCTGGCTCACCTTCCGCACCCTCACCAACCGCACCTGGTACCGGGACAACCTCGTCCTGCTCGGCGACGCCGCCCACACCACCCACTACTCCGTCGGCGCGGGCACCACCCTCGCCCTGGAGGACGCGATCTGCTTGGCCGGGGCGCTGCGCACCCACCCCGGTCTCCCGCAGGCTCTCGCCGCCTACCAGCGCGAACGGCAGTCGGCCCTGCTGCCCGTGCAGAGCGCGGCCCGGCACAGCGCCCAGTGGTACGAGAACCTGCCCCGCTACATCCACCTGCCCCCGCACCGGATGTTCGCGCTGCTCGGCCAGCGCCACTCGCCCCTGCTGCCGTACGTCCCGCCGCAGCTCTACTACGGCCTCGACAGGGCGGCCGGACGGCTGACGGCGCTGCGCCGCCTCAAGCGGTGGCTCGGGCCCCGGCTCGCGCGGACGGTGCAGGCGCGTTCCCTGAGCCGCTGAACCGCCGGTCCGCCGGGCCGGGCGGGAGCCGCCGGTCCGCCGGGCCGGGTGACAGACTGACGCCATGAACGAACGTGAATTCGGCAGGTCGCACCAGCACGCCTCGGTCGTCGGGCTGGGCACCTGGCAACTGGGCGCCGACTGGGGCGACGTCGACGACAAGGAAGCCCTCGCCGTACTGGAGGCGGCGGCCGAGTCGGGGGTGACCTTCTTCGACACGGCCGACGTCTACGGCGACGGACGCAGCGAGCAGACCATCGCCACCTTCCTCGGCTCCCGCCCCGATCTGCACGTCCTGGTCGCGACCAAGATGGGCCGACGCGTCGAGCAGATCCCCGAGAACTACGTCCTGGACAACTTCCGCGCCTGGAACGACCGTTCGCGCCGCAACCTCGGCGTGGACCGGATCGACCTGGTGCAGCTGCACTGCCCGCCGACGCCCGTGTACTCCCGCGACGAGGTGTTCGACGCGCTCGACACGCTCGTCGAGGAGGAGCGCGTCGCCGCGTACGGCGTCAGCGTGGAGACCTGTGCCGAGGCGCTGACGGCGATCGCCCGGCCGAACGTGGCCAGTGTGCAGATCATCCTCAACCCGTTCCGCATGAAGCCGCTGAACGAGGTGCTGCCCGCCGCGCGGGAGGCGGGCGTCGGTGTCATCGCGCGCGTCCCGCTCGCCTCCGGCCTGCTGTCGGGCAAGTACACCAAGGACACCGTCTTCCCCGCCAACGACCACCGCACCTTCAACCGGCACGGCGAGTCGTTCGACCAGGGCGAGACCTTCTCCGGCGTGGACTGGGCCACCGGCGTGGAGGCCGCCGCCGAGTTCGCCGCGCTGGCCCCCGAGGGCTGCACCCCCGCCCAGCTCGCCCTGCGCTGGATCGTCCAGCAGCCCGGCGTCACCACCGTCATCCCCGGCGCCCGCTCCCCGGAGCAGGCCCGCGCCAACGCCGCCGCCGGCAAGCTCCCGCCGCTGCCGCAGGAGACCCTGACGGCGATCCGCGACCTGTACGAGCACCGGATCAAGGACCAGGTCGAAGGCCGCTGGTAGCCACTGGTGCCGTACGCGCCGGGTCCGCCCGGCGCGTACGGCGGCTCCGGCACGGCGGCGCCGGGGACGCGACGAGGCCGAGGAGGAACGGGCCGACCGCCTCCCCGGAGCGCCGGCCCGTCAGCCGAAGGCGTCCCGCAGCGCGGGCAGCAGCGTCTTCGCCGACCAGCCGAGGAACGGCTCCTGGCTCGCCCCGCCGATCTGCACCAGCGCCACCTCGGTGAACCCGGCCTCCGCGTAGGGCCGTACGGCCTCCACGAACGCCTCCGGGTCGTCGCCGCACGGGATCGCCGCGGCCACGTCGTCCGGGGTGACGAACCGGGTGGCCTGCTCGAAGGAGTCCGGGTGCGGCAGCTCGGAGTTGACCTTCCAGCCGCTGCCGAACCAGCGGAACTGGTCGTGCGCCCGCTCGACGGCCGCGTCCCGGTCGGTGTCGTAGCAGACCGGGAGCTGTCCGAGGCGCGGCTTGCCCTGCCCGCCGTGCCGGTCGAACGCCTCCAGCAGCCCGGCCTTCGGCTCGGTGGCGATCACCAGGTCGGCGAGGTGCCCGGCCAGCTCGCAGGACTGCTCGCCGGAGACGGCGACACCGATGGGCGGCGGCTCGTCCGGCAGGTCCCACAGCCGGGCCGACTCCACGTCGAAGTGCGCCCCGTGCCGGGTCACATGACCGCCCTCGAACAGCGCCCGGATGATCCCGACGGCCTCCTCCAGACGCTCGTGCCGTACGTCCACGGTGGGCCAGCCGCCGCCGACCACGTGCTCGTTGAGGTTCTCGCCCGCGCCGAGCCCCAGCCGGAACCTGCCCTGTGCCAGCAACTGCACCGTGGCCGCCTTCTGCGCCACCACCGCCGGGTGGTAGCGGAAGGTCGGACAGGTCACGTACGTCATCAGCGGGATCCGCGAGGTCGCCTGGGCGGCCGCGCCCAGCACGCTCCACGCGTACGGTGCGTGACCCTGGGAACGCAGCCACGGAAAGTAGTGGTCCGAGATCACCGAGAAGTCGAAGCCCGCCTCCTCGGCGCCCACCACGTGCTCCACCAGTTCCCGGGGGCCGGCCTGCTCGGTCATCATCGTGTATCCGATCTGCACCATGTCGCCCGAGTCCCCGGCCCGCGCCCCCGGAAACGGCCCGCTGGGTCCGCTCCGCCCCCGCTCAGCGCAGCCCGAAGCGGTCGGCCCAGGCCATGATGTCGCCGGTCGTCGCGTTGCCGCCGCAGACCACGAGGCCGAGCCGGGCGTCGGCGCCGACCCGCTCGCGCACCTGCCGGGCGGCCGGCAGCAGACAGCCGGCCGCGGGCTCCGCCCACACCTTGGCGTGCTCGGCGAGTTCGAGGCAGCCCCGCACGGCCTCCGCGTCCGGCACCACGAGCACCTCCTCGACCAGGGCCGCCGCGTGCTCGTACGTCAGCTCCGACACGGCCGGGGCGCTCAGCGTCGTGACGACCGAGGACAGCGCGACCGGCACCGGACCGCCCGCCGCCAGCGCCCGCGACAGGGCCTCGGCGCCCTCGGTCTCCACGCCCCACACCCGCACCCCGGGCCGCAGCGCCCGCAGCGCGGTCGCCACACCGGCGATCAGGCCGCCGCCGCCCACGCTGACCAGCACGTCCGTGAGCGGACCGGCGTCCTGGGCGAACTCCAGGCCCACGGTGCCCTGCCCGGCGATCACCACCGGATCGTCGAAGGGGTGCACGAGCGTCAGGCCCTCGTCCCGCAGCCGCGCGGCCGTCGCGAACGCCTCGTCCATGCCGTCGGTCAGCCGCAGCGACGCGCCGCTCTCCTCCGCGATGCGCAGCGAGCGGGCCGGGGCCGAGCGGGGCATGACCACCGTGGCCTTCACCTCCAGCGCGGCGGCCATCACCGCGAGCGCGATGCCGTGGTTGCCGCCGCTGACGGCCACCACGCCCGCCGCGCGCTCCGCCGCGCTCAGCGAGAGCAGCTTCGCCGTCGCGCCGCGCGCCTTGAACGAGCCGGTGCGCTGCAACAGCTCCAGCTTCGCGCTCACCGGGGCACCGAGCAGCGCGGACAGACCCGGGCTCGGCACGGTCGGGGTGCGCACCACATGAGCGGCGATCCGCTCGGCCGCGCTGTCGATCTCCGAGATGCCGATCACGGCGGTCCACCTTCCGGCGCGGGGGAGGGCCGGGGTCCGCGCCACCCCGACCCTCACCCGGCGGGGCCCCGCAGGTCAACCGGCGTCCACCGCCGCCCGCGCCCGGGGCGGCTCAGTGCTGCTGCGCCTTCTGCGGGGTCGCCTCGCTGGGCCGCACGATGACATGGCCTTCGCCCTGGAGCATCAGCTGCACGGCCTCGCCGGAGCCGCCGCGCAGCATCGAGCCGATGGACTGCGAGCGGTGCAGCGACGTCTGGAGGCGGGCGGTCCAGCCGACGACCGCGTCGGTGTCGACGTACACCGGCAGCTCGGGCGTGACCGGTATGACGAGCGGGTTGCCCTCGCAGGCGAGACCGAGCGTGCCCTGACCGGTGAAGACGGTGTTGAACAGCCCGCCGCCCGCGATGCCCGAGCCCTTGACCGTCTTGATCTGGTACGCCAGCGACGCGTCGAAGCACAGGACGTTGCGCCCGTTGACGGTGAACTCGTCACCGCCGTCGAGGTGGATGAGGAAGCAGTTCTGCGCCTCGTGCGCGAACCAGGCCTCGCCCTGCCCGCGCACCGACATCAGCGGCAGGCCCTCCCCGGTGACCGCGCGCTTGAGCATGCCGCCCACGCCCTGGCCCTTGCGCTCGAACTGGAGGCTGCCGCGCCAGGCCACCATGGCGCCCTGGCGGGCCAGCATCTCCCCGTTCACCACATAGCGGATGCACTTGGCGTTCTCGACGGACATGCCCGGCGCGGTCGCGGGCCGCACCACGTGCTCTTGCGAAAAAAGGTCACCTTGCATGGGGGCATCCTGGCCCGGAACAGGTGCCTCCGCCAAGATCGACGGGAATCGGGTTCACCGCACCCGGGCCCGCTTGCCGCAGAACACCGGCTCCAGCGTGCGCAGCATGGTCGCCTGCACCGCGCCGTTGTTCGAGGTGTTGACGACCGCCGTGTAACTGCGCAGCCCGTTCTCGCCGGTGAAGGCATAGGTGTAGAAACCCTGGACCGCGCCGGTGTGCCCGTACACGGAGATCCCGCAGGACAGGTCGCGGCGGCGCAGCCCGAGCCCGTAGCCCTGACCGGTGCCGGCCGGGAACCAGCGCCGCATCTCGGCCAGTTGCGCGGCGGGCAGCAGCCGGCCGCCGAGCAGCGCCGAGAGGAAGGTGTTCAGATCGCGGGCGGAGGAGATGAGCGCGCCCGCGCTCTGGGCCCACGACACCGTCTGCTCGGTGGCGTCCACCAGGGCGCCCCCCGGCTCGTCCGGGGTGAGGTAGCCGTGCGCGTGGCGACCGGGGATCGCGGTGCCGGGGTGCACGTAGAACGTGTCGGCCAGCTTCAGCGGTCCGATGATCCGGTCCTCGTACGCGGTGCGCACCGGCTCGCCCGTCAGCTTCTCGATGAGCAGCCCGGCGACGACGTAGTTGGTGTTGGAGTAGGAGTAGGCGGCGCCGGGCGTGCCGGTGAGCGGGTGCCGCAGCGACCGCGCGACCAGCTCGCGCAGGGTGAAGACCTTGGTGCGCACCGCCTCGAAGCCGGGCACGGTACGGGCGAACAGGTCCTCGGTGTAGTCGTACAGACCGCTGCGGTGGCCGAGCACGTGCCGCACGGTGATCCGCGCGTCGGGCAGCAGGCCGGGCAGGTAGTGGTCGACGGACGTGTCGAGCCGCAGCCTGCCCTCGGCGACGAGCTGGAGCAGGACGACGGCCGAGAAGGTCTTGGTGACACTGCCGATGCGGAACCGGTCCGCGGTGTCCATGGCCTCGGCGTCCGCGCGGTCGGCGACGCCCTCGGCGAGCCGGTGCACGGTGGCCGGGCCGTCGTAGGACGTGCGGTGGTCGTCGATCCGTGCCGCGGCGCCGGGCGCGCCCTGACCGAGCGCGGTGCGCAGGAGCGCGTCCAGTCCGGCGGTGTCGGGTGCGGGTGCGGGGGTGGGTGCGGTGCCGCGGACGTGGGTCGGGGCCGGGGCGGGCGGCGGCGCGGGCCGGGCCTCCGGCGGGCCGCCCGCCGCCCGCGCCGGTCCCGCGAGCAGGCTCAGTGCCAGCGACCCGAGCACCGCGCCCGTGCACATCGTCCTCCGTGCGGCCATACGATCCGGCTCCCGTCGTCGTCGGTGCGCGGGCCGCGGGACGCGAGCGTCGGTGCGCGGCCCGTGCGAGGTTGATCACATTCAGGCAGCGCAACCATCTCGCACCGTGTCACATCTCTACCGACGACACACAGTTGGTCACTCGTCGATCACCGTGTGGGACGGAATTGGCAAAGGATTGCCATGAACGGCGTGGAATGGATCATTCGCGCTTTACATGTGCATGGCTTGCCCACAAGGGTTTCTTTCCGGGGCCCGACCAGCCCTCATGGCGCAACCGCGCCATGCGTCGGGGCGGTTGGCGATCCCGGCCGCCTTCACCCACGAAGGATCCCTCAAGAGTGCACAGACCCCACATACGCAGCGTGGCGGTCGCCGTCGCCGCGACGACGGCCGTCACGTGCCTGGCCGGCCCGGCACTGGCCGCCCCCGTCAAGGGGCCGGACCGTACGGTGTCGGCCGCCCGCACCTCCACCGCGGCGGTGGTGGCCGCGGCCCGCGCCGCCGCCTTCGCCCACGCGTCGGCGACCGGTGTCGTCCCGGGGGACGAACTGCGCGCCCAGGACGTACTGGCCGACCCCGAGGGTGCCCGCCACGTCCGCTTCGTCCGCACCCACCAGGGCCTGCCGGTGCTCGGCGGCGACCTCGTCGTCCACCTGGCCCGCACCCTGGCGTACACCGGGGTCACCCGGGCCGCCGACCGGGCCGTCAGGCCCGCCACCACCAAGGCCGCGGTGACGCCCGGCCAGGCCGCGGCGAAGGCGGCCGCCGTCGCCGAGGGCGACGCGGGCACCGCACAGCTCGTGGTGGACGCCCGCGGCGGTGCCACGGCACTCGCCTACCAGGTGCGGGTCACCCACAGCGCCACCACCCAGGGCGCCCGCTCGCGCACCGTCGTCATCGACGCCGCCACCGGCGCCGTGCGCAGCAACACGCCCGACAGCGACGAGTTCGTGTCGCCCGCGCTGCGCGCCACCCTGAGCCGCCAGGGTCAGCTCCCGGCGACGGGCAGCCTCCCGCCGTCCGGCTCGCTCGGCAGCCTCAGCCGCACCTCGGCCTCCTCCGGGCGCTTTCCGCGCACCTCGACGGGCAGCGGCGCCTCCCTGTTCGTCGGGCCGGTCGCGCTGACCACCACCCAGACCTCCCGGACCGGCTTCGTCCTGGCCGACCCCAGCCGCTACGGCACGGAGACCCGGGACGCCAAGAACCAGCTCCAGGAGAACTTCGCGCGCGGCACGAAGATCACCAGCACCACCAACCGGTGGGGCAACGGGGCGGTGTCCAACCGCACCACCGCCGCCGTCGACGCCCAGTACGGCATCACCAAGACGCTGGACTTCTACCAGAAGACGTTCGGGCGCAAGGGCATCGAGAACAACTCCAAGGGCGCCAAGGCCATGGTGCACTTCGGCAGCCGCATCGGCAACGCCTTCTGGGACCCGACGTGCGACTGCATGCTCTACGGTGACGGCGACGGCCAGACGTTCAAGCAGCCGCTCGTCGCCCTCGACGTCACCGGTCACGAGCTGACGCACGGCGTGGTGGACTCCACCGCCCGGCTGGAGCCCACCCGCGTGGACGCGGCGGGCAACCAGTACGGCGAACCGGGTTCGCTCAACGAGTCGCTCGCCGACATCTTCGGCTCCAACGTCGAGTTCTTCGCCAACAACGCCAAGAACCCGCCGAACTATCTGCTGGGCGAGAAGCTGGGCCTGGCGCAGAAGTTCCTGCGCCGCCTCGACCACCCGTCCCTGGACAAGCTCGAGGGCGCCATCGACTACTGGTCGCCCGAGGTGTACTACACCGAGGTGCACGCCGGTTCCGGTGTCTCCTCGCACGCGTACTACCTGCTCGCCGAGGGCAGCGGCCGCAAGACGATCGGTGGCGTCGCCTACGACTCGCCGACCTACGGCGGTCTGTCGGTCAGCGGCATCGGCCGGGCCAAGGCCACCGCCGTCTACTACCGGGCGCTGACCCGCTACATGGTCTCCACGACCGACTTCCACGACGCGCGGCTCGCCACGCTCCAGGCGGCCAAGGACCTGTACGGCGCGAACAGCACCGAGTACCGGACGGTCGACCAGTCCTGGGCGGCGGTCAACGTCACCGCCGCCAACACCCCGGCGGCCCGTCCCTGACACGGACCCGCACGCAGAACCGGATGCCCCGCCCCCGGCGGGGCATCCGCGTCCCCGGCCCCAGAGGCTCAGCGCAGGATCCGCGCCCAGTCCTGCGGCACCCGCCCGGCCGGTCCCGGCACGGGCTGGTCCGCCGGATGCGCCAGCGGCGGCGCCAGTTCGGTGCCCGGCTCGTACAGTTCGTCCGCCGCGTAGTCCCAGAACCAGTCCTCGCCCGGCTCGTAGCTGCGGATCACCGGATGCCCGGTGGCCCGGTAGTGGGCGGTGGCGTGGCGTGCGGGGGAGTCGTCGCAGCAGCCGACGTGCCCGCAGCGCGCACAGCGCCGCAGATGGAACCACCAGCCGCCCGCCGCCTCGCACTCCGCGCAGCCCGGACCGCTCGGCGGTACCTCCGGGTCGACCCGGAGGTCCGGACCGGCGCCTTCGCTCATTCCGTCCCCTCTGGCGCGTCCGGGGCCTCCCGCGCCGGGCGCAGCGCCCTGCCGTCGCCGTCCGTCGCGTTCAGCGGCAGCAGCACCGCGAACCGGGTGTCGCCCGGCGCCGACTCCACCGCGAGGCTCCCGTGGTGCTTGTTGACCACGATCCGCCAGGAGATGTCGAGACCGAGCCCGGTGCCCTGACCGACCGGCTTGGTGGTGAAGAACGGGTCGAAGATGCGGTCCCGGATCTCCGCGGGCACCCCGGGACCGGTGTCCCGGAACTCCACGAGCAACTGCTCGCCCTGGCGTGCCGTCCGCACGGTCAGCGTGCCCTCGCCGCCCGCGCCGCCCATGGCCGAGACGGCGTTGTCGATCAGATTGGTCCACACCTGGTTCAACTCGGCCGGATAGGCGGGGATCCGCGGCAGCGTCCGGTCGTACTCCTTGACCACCCTGATCCGCGGACCCGTCTTGCCCGACAGCATCAGCAACGTGCTGTCCAGCAGTTCGTGCACGTCGGCGACCTGGTAGGGGGCCCGGTCGAGCTGGGAGTACTGCTTGGCGGCGTCCACGAGCCGGGAGACCCGCGTGGTGGAGTCCGCTATCTCGTCCATCAGCAGCTCGGTCTCCACCGTGTACGACAGCCACCCCACCGCGCCGGGCAGGATGTCCTCGCCGACCGCCGCCACCACCTGTTCCAGCCAGTCCACGTCGAGCCCGGCCTGCACGAACACCGGCGCGAGCTGCCAGCCGTAGTCGATGCCGTGCTCCTCCAGCCAGTCGGTGAGCAGGTCCTCCCGGTCGGTGGTCTCCAGCGGACTGAGCACCGGCGCCTTGGCGACCCGCTCCGCCGTGCGCTCCTGGATCTCGATCAGATGCGTCAACTGCTCGGGGGTGAAGGGGCCTTCGGCGATCACCCCCAGCTTGTGCCGCATCTTCGCGACCCGCTCGCGCAGCGCCGCCGTGGCCCGCACCGCCGCGGCGGCCGGATTGTTCAGCTCGTGCGTGAGCCCCGCGGACAGCGAGCCCAGCGCCAGCAGCCTCTCGCGCTGCCCCACCGCCGCCTGGGTGTTCTTCGAACCGAAGAACAGCCCCTCCAGCAGATGCACCGACATCGGGAACCACTCGCGCATGATGCTCGCGAACGTGTCGGCGGGCAGCACGAAGAACCGCGTCGGCTCGGTCACCCGCATCGAGTTCTGGTACACCTGCCGCACCCGGTCCCCGATGTACGCCTGCACCGCGCCCGAGTACACCCCGCGCTGCGAGGTCCGGGCGATCTCCACGTCGTCGTCGCCGACCCGCCGGGAGTGCACCACCGTCCCCTCGATCATCACGAAGAAACAGGTGGCCGGATCACCCTCGCGGTACACCGGGCCCGGCTGGAACAGCTCCACCCGCCCGTCGCTGCACAGCCGCCCCAACTGCTCGGCCGACAGCTCCTCGAACAGGAACAGCGAACCGATCTCCTTGGGGCTGCACGGCACCACCCGCCCGCTCATGACTGCTCCAGGTAACGGTGCACCAGCATCACGGCCATCGCTCCCTCTCCGACCGCGGACGCGACCCGCTTGGCCGACTCGGCGCGGGCGTCGCCCGCCACGAACACCCCGGGCACATTGGTCTCCAGGTGGTACGGCGCCCGGTCCGGCTCCCACCCCGCCGGCGGCCGCCCGTCCCCGGTCAGGTCGGGACCGGCCAGGATGAACCCGCGCTCGTCCCGCAGCACCGTCCCCTCCAGCCAGTCGGTGAGCGGCGCGGCGCCGATGAACACGAACACCCACTGCGCGTCGACCCGTTCGCGTTCCCCGCTGACCACGTCGCGCAGCGTCAGCTGCTCCAGATGGTCCGCGCCGTGCACGGCCTCCACGACCGTGCCGGTGCGCACCGAGATGTTCGGCGCCTCCTCCAGCTGCTGGATCAGGTAGTACGACATCGACGCCGACAGCGAGGCGCCGCGCACCAGCAGCGTCACCGACTTCGCGCCCCGGGACAGGTACATCGCCGCCTGCCCCGCCGAGTTGGCGCCGCCCACGATGTACACGTCCTGACCGTGGCAGGACGGCGCCTCGGTCAGCGCCGAACCGTAGAACACCCCGCAGCCGGTGAGGCCGTCGGCGCCGGCCGCCGGGAGCTGCCGGTAGGACACCCCGGTCGCCAGGATCACGCTGTGCGCGGCGACGGCCGACCCGTCGGAGAACCGCACGGTGCGCGCCGCGCCGTTGACCTCCAGGGCGGTCACCTCGCGCGCGGTGAGGATCTCCGCGCCGAACCGCGCCGCCTGCCGCCGCGCCCGGTCGGTCAGCTGGGCGCCGGACACCCCGTCCGGGAAGCCGAGGTAGTTCTCGATCCGTGAACTCTGCCCGGCCTGCCCGCCGGTGGCCGAGCGCTCCACCAGGACGGTGCGCAGCCCCTCGGACGCCCCGTACACGGCCGCGCCGAGACCGGCCGGGCCGCCGCCGATGACGACCAGGTCGTAGAAGTCGGCCGCCGGGGTCGTCGCCAGACCGACCCGGGCGGCCAGATCCGGGGCCTCCGGCTCGACCAGCGGCGTGCCGTCCGGGGTGACCACCAGCGGCAGCCGCTGCCCGTCCTGGCCCGCCGCGCCCAGCAGCCGCCGCCCCTCCGGCTCGTCGGAGGAGTACCAGCGGTAGGGGACCTGGTTGCGGGCCAGGAACTCGCGCACCTCGGAGGAGCGCGCCGACCAGCGGTGCCCCACCACCTTGGTGCTCGGCACCGGCCGGTGGTCGCTGCGCCGCCACGCCTGGAGCAGGTCGTCCAGGACCGGGTACAGCTTCTCCTCGGGCGGGTCCCAGGGCTTGAGCAGGTAGTGGTCCAGGTCGACCACGTTGATGGCGTCGATCGCCGCGTTGGTGTCCGCGTACGCGGTCAGCAGCACCCGGCGGGCGCCCGGGTACACGTCCAGGGCCTGTTCGAGGAACTCGATGCCGTTCATGTGCGGCATGCGGTAGTCGGCCAGGATCACCGCGACCAGGTCGCCGCGCAGCTTCAGTTCGCGCAGCGCGCCCAGCGCGGACTCGCCCGACTCCGCCCGCACGATCCGGTACGACTCGCCGTAGCGCCGCCGCAGATCACGGGCGACGGCCCGGGACACCCCTGGATCGTCGTCCACGGTCAGGATGACGGTCCGCACGGCCTCGGCGGCCTGAGTCATAGGTCTCCCACCCCGAGCGGTCGCGACGGGCGGCCCGGTGCCTCCCGTCTTCGAGCCCACGTGCGCCATCGTAGGTGGGCTGCCCCGGCTTCGCCCGAGCGAGCCGGGGACACCGGCACACTCTGGTGTGTCCGGGCCCGCGTCCGTGCCCGTACCCCTTGACCGCGGACCGGCGGGCGCGGCATGGCAGGATCGTCCGGGGGAGTCCGGGTGGATCCCGGGCAAGCGCAGACGCGTGAGGGCGGGCCCGCCCCCGGGCCCACGGCGCAGGGAGGCGGACGGCATGACACGGCCGATCACGGCAGGCGTGGACGGATCGGAGGAGAGCCGCGCCGCACTGGCGTGGGCCGGACGGGAGGCCGAGCGCCGCGGACTGCCGCTGCGCGTCGTGCACGCCTGGCACTTCGAGGTGCACGACGCCTTCGACCTGGGCGACCGCGACGCGCAGCGGCAGCGGGTGCGCGAGATGGCCGACGAGACGGTCCGCGACCTCGCCGCCCGCCATCCCGGCCTCGCCGTGACCACCGACCTGGTGGAGGACGAGGCCGCCCCGGCGCTGACCGCCGCGGCGGCCGACGCCGAGGCCCTGGTGCTCGGCTCGCGCGGACAGGGCGCCCTCGTCGGGTTCCTGGTCGGCTCCGTGGGACAGCAGGTGATCGCCGGGGCCCGCCGGCCGGTCGTCCTGGTCCGGGCCGGTGACGAGCCCGCCGCCGAGGCCGCCGGACGCGAGGTCGTCGTCGGCCAGCACGGCACCGCCGAGGACAGCGCCGAGACGCTGCGCTTCGCCTTCGAGACGGCCGCCGCCCGCGGCGCCACCGTCCGGGCGGTGCGCGCCTGGACGCTGCCGCCGGTCTTCGCCTACAGCCCCGGCTCGCTCAAGCTCCTGGACGAGGCCGGCGGCCTGGAGCCGTACGAGCGCAAGGCGCTCACCGAGGCGCTGCGGCCCTGGCGGGAGCGGTTCCCGGACGTCCCCGTCGTCG
The DNA here is from genome assembly GCF_000373685.1 of Streptomyces sp. PsTaAH-124. Classification (NCBI taxonomy): domain Bacteria; kingdom Bacillati; phylum Actinomycetota; class Actinomycetes; order Kitasatosporales; family Streptomycetaceae; genus Streptomyces; species Streptomyces sp. PsTaAH-124. Next base: position 73,570 of record NZ_KB892176.1, read on the forward strand.
AGCACGTGGAGATGGGCAGCGCCGGGCAGGTGCTGCTGGCGACGGCCGGACACGCCCAGCTCGTCGTCGTGGGCCGCCGCGCCCGCCGTACCGCGGTGGGCGCGCGGATCGGCTCCGTCGCCCACGGCGTGCTGCACCACGCCGGATGCCCGGTGGCGGTCGTCCCGCACGAGTAGAGCGGGCGGCCCCGGCGCCGCTCAGGGAGCCGGCGCCGGGTTCGTCTCCGGCTCCGTCGGCTCCAGCGTGGCGCGCGCCTTGGGCAGTACATGGCGCACATAGTCCTCGACCACGGTGTCCAGGCCGATGTCGTGCTGCGCGCGCTCGGACAGGTACCAGCGGTGCTCCAGCAGCTCGTGGTAGATCTCGGCCGGGTCCATGGAGCCGCGCAGCTCGGGCGGCACCTCGCGCACGGTGGGCCGGAACACCTCGCGCACCCAGCGGTGGGCCAGCACCTCGGGGCGGGCGGAGAGGGGGTCGCCCGGGGCGTAGTCGTCCTGGGTGGCCATCCAGCTCTCCAGGTCGGTCAGCAGCCGCCGCGCCTGGTTCTCCTCGGTGTCCAGGCCGGTCAGCCGCAGCAACTGGCGCTGGTGGTGACCGGCGTCGACGACCTTGGGCACGAAGGTGACCGTGTCGCCGCCCGAGGAGTGCTCGATCTGCATCTCGGCGACGTCGAAGCCCATGTCGTTGAGCCGGCGTATCCGGCGCTCGATGTAGTGGTACTTGCCCGCCGGATAGACGGAGGTGCGGGTCAGCTCCGCCCACAGCTTCTCGTAGCGCGCGCAGATCTCGGTGCCGAAGTCCACCGGGTCCACCGAGGGGTGCAGGGCGCCGGAGGCCTCCAGGTCGAGCAGTTCGCCGCTGATGTTCACCCGGGCCAGGTCGAGGTCGTAGTCCCGCTGCCCGTCGCTCAGCCGCGGATGCAGCTCGCCGGTCTCCGCGTCGACGAGATAGGCGGCGTACGCGCCCGCGTCGCGCCGGAAGAGCGTGTTGGACAGCGAGCAGTCGCCCCAGGCGAACCCGGCCAGGTGCAGCCGCACCAGCAGCACCGCGAGAGCGTCCATCAGCCGGTGCATGGTGGCGGGCCGCAGGGTCGTCTCGAACATCGACCGGTACGGCATCGAGCCGCCCAGGTGCCGGGTGATCAGCACCGGTTCCAGCGGTGCGCCGGTGCGGTCGGTGCGCCCGGTGACCACGGCGAGCGGGTCGACGGCGGGGATGGCGAGCCGGTCCAGGTCGCGCAGCAGCTCGTACTCGCGCAGCGCCGGCCGCTCGGCCAGCTCCTTGACGGCGATCACCTCCTCGCCCGCGCGGGCATAGCGCACGACGTGCCGGGAGATGCCGCGCGGCAGCGGCACGAGGTACTCCTCGGGCCACTCCTCCAGCGGCGTCTCCCAGGGCAGTGCGAGCAGGAGCGCGGGATGCTCCGGGTTGGTGGCGCTGATCTGCAAAGCCATGACGGAGACTCTAGGGCCTCTCGTCCGGCTTGCGCCGAACGAGAGGCCCTGGTGCGGCAGACTCCGTTGCAGTACTAGAGCGCGTGGTCCCGTGCCCGGCGGGCGGCCGCCTCGACCGGGCCGCGGTGGACCGGGCCGTGGCCGGGAAGCAGGACGTCGGCGTCGAGGCTTTCGAGTATCTCCAGCGAGGCCAGTGCCTGGGCGCGCTCGTGGTGGAACATGTCGGGCAGCAGCTGTGGTCCGCTGATCCGCGAGGTGGGGTGGCCGCTGACCAGGGCATCGCCGGAGACCAGCACGCCCGCTCCGGGCAGGTGGAACACCGTGTGGCCGCGGGTGTGCCCGGGGGTGTGCACGGGCACCGGGCGGCCCGGCAGGTCCAGCGGGCCCGCCGCCGGGAACGGCTCGGGCGCGGCGACGGGCAGGTGCGCGGTGCCGCCGGCCCGCAGCGAGTGCACCGCCCAGGGCAGCACCCCGGGCCGCCAGCCGTTGCGCAGCACCGTGCCGACGCTCACCTGGTGCAGGAACTCCCGCCGTGCGTGCGGCACTTCGGCCTCGTGCAACTGGACGGGGGTGCCGTACGTCGTGCGCAGGTACTCGGCGGAACCGAGGTGGTCGTTGTGCGCGTGGGTGATCAGCACCGCCGCCACCGCCTGCGGCGAACTGCCCACCGCTGCCAGCGAGTCGAGCACCAGTTGCCGGTCGCCCGGGTAGCCGGTGTCGATGAGGGTGGCCGCGTCGCCCTCGGTGAGGATCACCCAGTTGGTGTTGGTGCCGTGCACCAGATAGGTGCCGTCGGCCACTTCCCGCACGTCCGCCCGCATCGGTCTCCCCAAGTCGTGGATGGCTGGTGCCGGGGGACAGCAAAGCAGACGCGGTCGCCGCCCCGGCGGGCGGAGCCCCCGGCCGGGCGGCGGGTGTGCCGGAGCGGGTGTGCCGGAGCGGGCGTGCCGGAGCGCCCGTGTCCGGCGGCCGTACGGGCCGGGGACACGGGCGCTCCGCCCGGGGCGGCGGGCGGGTCAGGAGGCGGTGGAGCGGGAGTGCGTGCCGCCGGGGGCCGCCGGGGCCCAGCCGGGTGCCCGTGCCGCCTCGGCCGGGTCCGTCTCGTCGAGGGTGACGCCCCAGGTGTCGTCCTCGCCGATGCGCACCTCGACCTCCTTCTTCCGGCCGCCGGTGAAGTACAGCACCACGACCTGGCGGGTGGACCCCTCGTCGTAGAAGTCCGCCGTCACCTCGCCGCCCGCGGCCTCGCCGAACGCGTCGACCCAGTTGCGGGCCGTGGTGTCGGCGGCCGTGCCGCCGGTGACGGCCAGGCCGGCGAGCCCTTCCGGGTCACGGTCGGCCAGCCGCCACACCGTCCGCTGCACCGTCTCCAGGCTGCCCCGGGAGGGATAGCCCACGACGTGCAGCGGCTTGTGGCGGGAGTAGTCGCCCTGGTAGTCGTCCGTCCCGTCGGCGCCGCACGCGGTCACGGACAGGCCGGTGCCCACCAGCAGGGCCAGGGCCAGGCATTTCTTCGCACTGTGCATGATCAGCCGCGGGACCTCGGTCGAAGGATGATGACGCGCTCGATGTAGTTGCTGCTCTTGCGGTAGCGGGCGATGGCCGCCGCCAGGCTGGTGCGGCCCACTCCGCCGTGCTGGAGGAGCTGGACGCCGTGCCGGTTGGCCGAGACCACCGCGACATGGTTGTACGCCCGCTCCTTCTTCCACTTGAAGAGCACGATGTCACCGGCGCGCGCGGTGTGCGCGTGCACGAACTGCGCCTTGCGGTAGTTGATCATGTGGCGGCGGAAGTTCTCCGCGCCGGACCAGGTGTAGCTCTTGTTCTTCACGGTGCCGAAGAAGTAGTACTGCTGCCACCAGGCGCGATCGTGCTTGCGGCCGCCGGCCCGGGTCTTCATCTTCCCGCCGTGGTAGAGGGCCTTGGAGACGAAGTTCGTGCAGTCCTGGCCGTACTCCCACTTGGTGCCCAGGTTGCGCGAGGCCCAGTTCGCCGTGCCCGAACCGCTGACCTGGGCGGCGCGCAGCATCGCGCCCGCGGCCTGCGGGGCCTGGACGGGGAAGCCCTCCGCGTCCAGCTCGACGGGCTCCTCGGGCGTCTCCTCGAGGGGGCCCTCGGGCTCACCGGCCACGTCGAGACCGTCCTCGACCGCCGCCGACCGCGACAGGACCTTCTCCGCCGCGGGCGCGTCCGCCTCCAGATGGAGCAGCGGCGCACCGCTGTTGGTGCTGAAGACGAACCGCTGCTCCCTGCGCCCCTCCTCGGGTTCGGCCGCGGCGCCGTCCCCGCCGAGGACGGCGCGGTCCTCGACGGCCGCGCGCAGGAAGACCGCACCGCTGTCGTCGACGCCCGCGAGGACCTCGGAGAGTGTGCTGGTCATCTCCGTGTACCGGGTGCCGTGCCGGGCCAGCGACTCGCGGGTCTCCACCAGGTCGGCGGCCTGGCCGTTCAGCAGGTCCTGGAAGGCGGCACCGGCGGGCGCGGCGGCCAGCGCGGCGGCGGCCGTCGGCCGGGTGCCCCGCAGGATCGCGGCGCGCGCGTCCAGGTACTGCTGCACGATGTCCCGGTACGTCGCCGTGCCGCCCGGTACCGTTGTGGGCGTCCTGGGCTCCGCGGTGACCGCGGCGCCCGAGCCGTGGGCGGTGCGGGCGGTGACGGCGACGCGGTAGGCGATGCCGTTGGCCAGCGCGCCGACCACGGCGTGCGGCTCCCGGGTGGTGGTCCGCGCGGCCACGGTGCCGTCGGCGCGGGTGACGACGACGTCGTACTCCGCGCCGTCCGTCGCCGAGCCGGGGTCGGCCGGCGGGTTCCAGGTGGCCAGCAGGCCGCCGTCGCCCGGGGTGACCCGCAGATCCTCCGGGGCGCCCGGCGCCTTCGGAGCCACGTACTCGATCACCAGCCGGGGCCGCTTCGCCGCGTCGGCGGTCCGGCTGGAGTGGTACGAGAGCGTCCGGCCGCGGTCCTTGGCGGGCAGCCGCAGGACGAAGCCCTCGACGGGGCCCTGCTCCAGCCAGGACTGCACCATCGGGCCCAGGTCCTGCTCCTCGGGCAGCGCGGCCTCACCGAACGGGGTGTCCTCCAGCAGGTCCGGCAGTGCCGCGCCGTCCTGCGGAGCGGCCCATGCCTCGGCGAGCTGGGTGATCTCGACCGGCCGGGCGGCGCAGACGGCCGTCCCGCACTCGGCGGGGGTCAGCTGGAGCCGGGCCCGGGTGACCCGGGCGCCCGCGGGCACCTGGCCGAGGCCGGGCCTGAACCAGACGGCGCGCTCGGCGTCCGCGGCGCCGCCCAGAGTGAGGCGGGCGTCCTCGACCGCCGGGCAGCCGCCGGCGCAGACCCCGGCGCCGATCGGCGCGGTGGCGTCCTCCAGGGCGGCGCCGGTGAGGGTCACGGTCGTGGTCTTCGGAGCGGGCGGTGCCGTCGCCGAGACGGTCAGCTCCTCCTCGTAGGACCAGGCCGAACAGCCCGTCCCGGTGCACGAGCGCATCGCCCAGAGGTAGGTGGTGCCGTCCTTCAGGGCGCCCTCGGGGACACGGGCCGCCGCCCGCTGCCCGCTGTCCACCCACGCCTCGGGCACCGTCACACCGGGCAGTTGCCTGCCGTTCTCGTCCCGCAGCACGAACTCGGCGCGCACCCTGCCCTGTTCGGGGCTGGCGACCAGACCGGACAGCAGCGGGGTGAGGGTGTCGGTGCCGCCGGCCTCCAGCGACCGCGGCATGCCGGGCAGCGCGGCGGGGGCGCGCCCGGTGTCGACCGTGAAGGCCGCCCAGTCGGACCAGGCCAGGTTGTAGTGCGTGCCGTCGTACGGGCTGGTGCGGAAGCGGTAGGTGCGGCCGTCCTTGAGCAGCCCGTCGGGCACGGTCACCGCGGCGGCCCGCCCGGACTCCACATAGGGGGAGACGAGCCGCTCGCCCACCTGCTTGCCGGTGGCGGCGTCGACGATCTCGAAGGTGCCGTCGACCCGGTCGCCGTCCTTGTCGGAGAAGGTGTCCCGCAGGGTCGGCGTGGTGGTGTCGACCTGCCAGGTGCCCGAGGCGTCCTTGGCGAACGGCGGACCCGCCTGGCGGTTGTTCCCGGACCGGGGCCGGAAGTTGTAGGTGACCGTGAGCCTGGGCGGATTGCTGGTGGCGTTGGCGGAGTTGACCCGCTTCCACTGCGCGACGGACGACTCGTCGGCCGCGGTGAGGCCCATGGTCGAGCGCGGCGCCCCGGCCGAGGCCCAGGACTGCACGAGCGAGGTGACGTCGGCGTTGATCCAGCCGTCCGCGCCGCAGGCGGGGTTGCCCTTGGTCTCGGTCGACGTGGCGTACCGCGTACGCATCTTGGGCCGGTTGGTCCAGCGGCTCGCGGTGGTGGCCTCGTCGGCGGCCCACACCTGCCAGGGCTGGGCCTTGCAGTCGGTGTTGGCCGAGTGGAAGTTCCACAGGCTCAGCCGGGCGCTGCTCACCAGGGCGTCCGCGACGGGCGCGGTGCCCCAGGTGAGGTACGACTGCGCGGTGCGCGGGGTGCCGTTGGCGTTCTTGGTGCCCGGGTTGCCGAAGTCGAGTTCGGTGTCGGTGGACCAGTCGCGGGTCTCGCCCTGCTGCACATAGGTGTCGAAGACGTTGCTCAGCGCGGACGTCGACGGGTCGACGGTCACCGGGTAGCGCGTCGACGGGTCGGCGAGGAAGGCCGGGTCCGGGGTGACGACGAGGTCGACCGAGGAGCCCTTCTGCTCGACCCGCATGGCGACCGGCACCCGGCGGGTGTGCTCGCCCGAACGCGCGTCGACGGTCGCGTCCCACATGACGGGCGCGGGCATGACGGCGCGCTCCTGGCCCGTCCTGCGGTCGGTGAACAGCACACTGCCGTCGGGCTGCTGGGCGGCCCGCAGCCCCTTGGTGCGCAGCGGCAGGGTGTAGCTGTAGTCGGCGGTGGCCGGGCGCCGCTTGATCTCGACGTACTGCTCGAAGCCGGTGCGGGTCGCCTCCACGATCACGTCGGCGCCCGGTACGGCCTCGGCGTAGGTGGCGCGGTTGCCCTCCAGCGCGGGGGCGGGCAGGCCGCCCTTCCACTGGAGGGTGATCTGCCGGTCGCCCTCGCCGAGGGTGACGAGGTCGCGGGCCGGTGCGGTGCGGGCGGCGCTCAGCGACCGGGCGCGGCCGCCGGATCCGCCCGCGAGGGTGAGCGCGGCGGGGTGCGCCTTGGCGCCGACACTGCCGTCGGCGCGCTCGGTCAGGTCGGTGTCGACCGCCACCCAGGTGCCGTCGCGGTCGAAACGGACGGGTCCTGCGGTGAGTTCGGTGGTCAGGGAGCCGTCCGGGTTGACCCAGGTCGTGGCGGCGGTGCCGCGTTCGGACAGCGCCTCCACCCGGGTACCGGAGCGCCGGGCCGCGGCGAGCGCGGCGGGGACGTCGGCGGCGGGGCCCGGCGCGGCGGCCGGGCGGGACGGCACGTCCGGGGCCGGCGCCAGGGGAGCGGCCGCGGCGGAGGTGCCGAGCAGAGCGAGGGACAGGGCGAGGACCGCGGCGCGCGGCAGCGTGCCGGTGGTCCCGCGTGCTCGTCGGGCCGAACGGCCCGGCGGAGCTATGTTCATGAAAACGTCATTCCTTGGTCAAGGGAACGTGAAGGAAGATCAAAGATTAGTCGGAAGCCGACGGTCCGTTGACGCGCTTATCGTCGCTCGGCGCCCATTTCCGACTTCTCGTCACATGTGAGGCCCGCCACAGCGGATGGGCCCCGGCCGCGCGGGAGGCGGGCGCCGGTGAACCGGTCGCGGGAGCGGATCCGGCACCGATCCGCCCGCACCCCTGTGGATACATCGCCGTATCGGATACATTCATGTATCCACGAGGGGGTGGCAGAGCCATGACACAGGAGCCGCCGCGGGAGCCCGCGCCGCCGCCGGGCCTGAGCAGGCGCCGGGCGCGCACCCGGGCCGATCTGCTCGGCGCCGCGTTCCGGGTCTTCGCGGCCAAGGGCTTCGGCCGGGTCTCGATCGAGGAGGTCTGCGAGGCCGCCGGGTACAGCAGGGGCGCCTTCTACTCCAACTTCACCACCCTGGACGAGCTGTTCTTCGCCCTCTACCGCGAGCGCGCCGAACTCATCGCCGACCAGGTCGCGGGGGCCCTCGCCCTCGACGGACCGGACCTGGACGTGCCTGCCGCCGTCGACCGGGTCACCGACGTCCTCCTGCTGGACGTGGACTGGCTGCTGGTCAAGACGGACTTCCTGGTGCACGCCGCCCGCGACGGCGCCGTGGCCGAGACCCTGCGCCGGCACCGGGCCCGGCTGCGCGGCGCGATCGCCGAACGGCTGGAGCGCGCGCACGGCCGCACCCCGCTGCCCGCGGTCCTCGGCGGCGCGGACGGCGCCGCCCGCGCGGTCGTCGCCGCCTACGACGGAGTCACCGTCCAGCTCCTGCTGGACAAGGACGTCGAGGGCGCCCGCGCCTGGCTGCGGCACCTGCTCACCGCACTGCTCACCGACGGCGGCACCGCCGCACCGACGCACTGAGAAGGGAACCCCCGCCATGGACGCGGATGTCATCGTCGTCGGAGCCGGCCTCGCCGGCCTGGTCGCGGCGCACGAACTCACCAGCCGGGGCCGCAAGGTCGCCCTCGTCGACCAGGAGAACGCCGCCAACCTCGGCGGCCAGGCGTACTGGTCCTTCGGCGGGCTGTTCCTCGTGGACTCCCCGGAGCAACGGCGCCTCGGCGTCAAGGACTCCTTCGACCTCGCCTGGAACGACTGGCAGGGCAGCGCCCGCTTCGACCGGCCCGACGACGAGGACAGCTGGGGCATGCGCTGGGCCCGCGCCTACGTCGAGTTCGCGGCCGGGGAGAAGCGCTCCTGGCTGGCCGGACACGGCATCACCCTGCTGCCCACGGTCGGCTGGGCCGAGCGCGGCGACCTGCGGGCCGACGGCCACGGCAACTCCGTACCGCGCTTCCACATCGCCTGGGGCACCGGCACCGGCGTGGTCGCCCCCTTCGCCGCGTACGCGCACCGGGCCGCCCAGGACGGGCTGCTCACCTTCCACCACCGGCACCGGGTGGACGAACTCGTCATGGAGAACGGCGCGGCGCGCGGCGTACGCGGCACCCTCCTCGCCCCCGACGACGCGCCCCGGGGCGTCGCCTCCAGCCGCGAGGAGCGCGGCGCCTTCGCACTGACCGCCCAGGCCGTGATCGTCACCAGCGGCGGCATCGGCGCCGACCACGACATCGTCCGCCGCCACTGGCCCGAGCGCCTGGGCACCCCGCCCGCCCGCATGGTCACCGGCGTACCGGCCTACGTCGACGGCCGGATGCTCGACATCAGCGCCGCCGCCGGTGCCCGGCTGGTCAACCGCGACCGGATGTGGCACTACACCGAGGGGATCCGCAACTGGGACCCGATCTGGCCGGGACACGGCATCCGCATCCTGCCCGGCCCCTCCTCGGTCTGGCTCGACGCCCTCGGCCGCCGGCTGCCCGACCCCTGCCTGCCCGGCTACGACACCCTGAGCACCCTGCGGCACCTGCGCACCACCGAGGACCTCGCCGTCCACGACCACTCCTGGTTCGTGCTGACCCGCAGGATCGTCGAGAAGGAGTTCGCCCTCTCGGGCTCCGAGCAGAACCCCGACATCACCGCCAAGGACCGCAAGGCGGTGCTGCGCGACCGGCTGCTGGGCAAGGGCGCGCCGGGACCGGTCCAGGACTTCCTGCGGCACGGCGCCGACTTCGTGGTCGCCGCCACCCTCGAAGAACTCGTCGAGAAGATGAACAGGCTCACCGACCGGCCCCTGCTCGACGCCGCCCGGGTGCGCCGCCAGATCACCGCCCGCGACCTCCAGCTGGACAACCCGTACAGCAAGGACGCCCAGGTGCAGGGCATCCGCAACGCCCGCCGCTACATCGGCGACCGGCTCGGCCGGGTCGCCGCCCCGCACCGCATCCTCGACCCCGAGGCCGGCCCGCTGATCGGCGTCAAACTGCACGTCCTGACCCGCAAGACCCTCGGCGGCATCCAGACCGACCTCGACTCCCGCGCGCTCGGCCCGGACGGCACACCCGTCGACGGCCTGTACGCGGCGGGCGAGGTGGCCGGGTTCGGCGGCGGCGGGGTGCACGGCTACAACGCCCTGGAGGGCACCTTCCTCGGCGGCTGCCTCTTCTCCGGCCGCGCGGCCGGCCGCGCCGCGGCCGCACAGACCGCCTGAAGGGCCCGGCGGGCCCGCCCCCTTCGCCCGGCGGGGGACGGGCGGGCCCGGCCCGCGGGCGACTTGACCCGCGGCAGGGCGAACCGGCGCCGTACCGGCTCTACCCTGAGGGCGTTTGATCATGCGCCGCCCATCCTCCGAGGAGAACCGTGACGCCCCCCAGGAAGCAGCCCGTCCCCCGCGCCGTGACCGCCACCGTCCCCGTCGCCGTCGCGGCCCTGCTGGCGGCCGCCGGACCCGCGGCCGCCGGACCCGTCACCCACGGCACCGCACCCGCCCGCCCCGCCGCGGCCGGCGCGCCCGGCGCCGGCGACCCGTACTTCCCGCTCGCCGGCAACGGCGGCTACGACGTCTCCCACTACGACCTGACGCTGCGCTACGACCCGGCCGCCCGCCACCTCGACGCCACCGCCGTCCTCACCGCCCGCGCCACCGCCCGGCTGACCCGCTTCGACCTCGACCTCAAGGGCCTGAAGGTCACCGGGGTCAGCGTCGACCACGTCAAGGCGTCCTACCGGCGCGACGGCCAGGAACTCGTCGTCACCCCGCGCACCGCCCTGCGCCCCGGCCACCGCTTCCAGGTCGCCGTCACCTACAGCGGCACCCCCGGCCCGGTCACCGACCCCGACGGCTCGCCGGACGGCTGGATCCCCACCGACGACGGCGCCTTCGTCGCCGGTGAACCCCAGGGCGCCATGACCTGGTTCCCGGCGAACAACCACCCGCTGGACAAGGCGTCGTACGACTTCACCCTCACCGTCCCGCAGGGGCACACCGCCGTCGCCAACGGCGTCCTCCTGGGCAGCCGCACCGCCCACGGCCGCACCACCTACCGCTGGCGCCAGAGCGAGCCCATGGCCGCCTACCTGGCCACCGCCACCATCGGGAAGTTCCGCGTCGAGCAGTTCACCACCCGCGGCGGGATCAGGGTCTACAACGCCGTCGACCCGCGCGAGGCGAAGGCCGCCGCGCCCGTGGTGAGGCAACTGCCCGCCGTCCTGGACTGGGAGAGCGGACTCTTCGGGCCCTACCCGTTCAGGGCCGCCGGAGCCATCGTCGACCACGCCCCGGACGTCGGCTACGCCCTGGAGACCCAGACCCGCCCCCTGTACGACTCCGCGCCCGACCTCTCCACCCTCGTCCACGAGAGTGCCCACCAGTGGTTCGGGGACTCCGTCTCGCTGACCCGCTGGCAGGACATCTGGCTCAACGAGGGCTTCGCCACCTACGCCGAGTGGCTCTACACCGAGCAGCACGGCGGCGACAGCGCCCAGCAGGAGTTCGACGCGCTGTACGCCCGCCCGGCCGGCGACCGGCTGTGGGCCTTCCCGCCCGGCGACCCGGGCAGCGGCGAGAACATCTTCGACACGCCCGTCTACGCCCGCGGCGCCATGACCCTGCACGAACTGCGCCGGACCGTCGGCGACCGGGCCTTCTTCCGGATCCTGCGCGCCTGGGCGACGGACCACCGCGGCGGGCACGGCACCACGGCCCAGTTCACCGCGCTCGCCGAGCGGATCTCCGGCAAGGACCTGGGCACGCTCATGCGCACCTGGCTGGAGACCGCGGGGAAGCCGGCCGCCCCCTGACGGTGGCGGGTCCGAGGACGCCGGACGGCCGGACCTGACGGCTTCCTCACATGTGTCGGCCATGGTCGACACATGATCACCCGCCACCGCCGTGCCGTCCCCGGCCCGCCGACCGCTTAGGATCCGCCAGGTGTGCGCACATGTGCTGGTCGCCGAGGACGACGAGATGCAGGCCGAACTCATCCGCCGGTCCCTGCTGCTGGAGGGCCACACCGCGACCGTGGTCCACGACGGCCGGGCCGCCCTGGAGGCGGCCCGGCTGCACCGGCCCGACCTGGTCGTCCTGGACCTCATGCTGCCGGTGCTCGACGGCTTCGGGGTCTGCCGGGAACTGCGCCGGGACGACGACGTCCCGGTGCTGATGCTGACCGCCCGCAACACCGAGGACGACGTGCTGCTCGGCCTGGAACTGGGCGCGGACGACTACATGACCAAGCCGTACAGCCCCCGCGAGCTGATGGCGCGGATCCGGACCGTGCTGCGCCGCAGCGGGCGGGCCCCCGAGCGGCGCGAGGACCCCGTGCTGCGCGCCGCCGGGCTCGCCGTCGACCCGGTGCGGCACGAGGTGCGGTGCGAGGGGCGGCCGGTGGTGTGCACCCCGGCCGAGTTCGAGATCCTGCTCGCCATGGCCGGCGAACCCGACCGGGTCTTCACCCGGCACCAACTGCTGCGCCACACCCGCGGCCTGGACCGCGCCTCCACCGAACGGGCCATAGACGTGCACATCATGAACCTGCGCAAGAAGCTGGAGGACGACCCGCGCCGCCCGGTACGGCTGCTGACCGTCTTCGGCGTCGGCTACAAGCTGAACAGCGCGGCGGCGTGAGGAGGGCTGAACGGCGCGGTGGCGTGCGGAAGAAGGCCGGGCCGGGCGGCGGCATACCGCTGCGCAAACGGCTGCTGGTGCGGCTGCTGGTCGCCTCCGTCCTGATCGCCGGCTGCTCGGTGGCGGCGACCGCCTGGCTGGCGGTGCAGACCACCACCAGCGCCCTGCGGCAGGAGCAGGGCCAGGACCTCGCCGACGACGTCGCCATCCTGGCCCGGCTGAGCGGCTACGCGGCCACCCACCGCGACTGGAGCGGCGTCGCGGCCACCGTCCGCGGGCTCGCCGCGCAGACCGGCCGCCGGGTCGCCCTCACCACCGCCGACCGCACCCTGGTCGCCGACTCCGCGCCGCCCGGCAGCCCGCTGCCGCCCAGCCCCGCCGCCACCGTCGACCCCCTGCACACCGACACCTACACCCAGCGCGGCGCCCAGCTCAGCGGGATCGACCCGCGGGCGGTCGGCCCCTACGCGCTGCCGGCCGGTGAACGCCGGCAGCTCGACCAGGTGGCGGTCAAGCGCCGGAGCTGCTTCGCGGCCAACGGCGTGCCCACCACGGTCCGGTACACCCCGGGCGGACGCCCCTACCTGGTCTCCGACGACGGGACCCGCGGTGTGGCCGAGGTGCCGGAGGAGTGCGCCGACGGAGCCCTCAACACCCCCACGGCCACCGAGCGCAGGGCCCTGGACGACGTGACCCGGCGGGCCCGCGCCTGCGTCGGGCGGGCCGGCCTGGACCCGGACCTCGGCGCCCTGGAGTTCGATCCCGGGCCCGTCGGCCGCTACCTCGTCCCGAGGACCGCCGTCCGCTACTTCTACAAGGGCGCCCTGGGAGCGGGCGGCGATGCCACCGCGAAGGAGCGGCGGGAGAGCCGGCAGAAGGCCCAGCAGAAGGCTCAGCAGTGCGCCGACGACGCCTACCGGGACCAGCTCGACCCCTATGTCGCCCCCGCCGCCCAGCTCTTCCTGGGCGGCGGGGACCGGGCCGCCACCCGCTTCGTCATGTCGCCCGCCAACAAGGCGAAGATCATCGGTGCCGCCGGTCTGGTGCTGGCCGTCACGGTCGCCGTCACCGCCGTGGTCGCCGGCCGGCTCGTACGCCCGCTGCGCGCCCTGACCGAGGCCGCCCGCCAGCCCCCGGACCAGCATGTACGGGTACCCGTCACCACCCGGGACGAGACCGGGCTGCTCGCCCAGGCGTTCAACGCGCTGACCGAACGCCGCGAACGCCTGGAGGCCCAGCGCAAGGCGATGGTCAGCGACATCGCGCACGAACTGCGCAGCCCGCTCACCAACATCCGCGGCTGGCTGGAGGTGGCCCGGGACGGCCTCGTCGACCCCGACCCCGCCCTGCTGTCCTCCCTGCACGACGAGGCGCTGGTGCTCCAGCGGGTCATCGACGACCTCCAGGACCTGGCCGCCGCCGACGCCGGCACCCTGCGCCTGCACCGGGAGCCGCTCGGCGCCCGCGACCTGCTCGACCAGGTCGCGGCGGCCCACCGGGTCGCCGCCCGCGCCGCCGGGGTCACGCTGCGCACCGACCGCGCGGACGGCCCCTGCCTGGACGCCGATCCGGTCCGCATGCGGCAGGTGCTCGGCAACCTGGTCTCCAACGCGCTGCGCCACACCCCCGCGGACGGCACCGTCACCCTGGCCGCGCACCGCGACGGCGGCACGGTGGTCCTCACGGTGGCCGACACCGGCACCGGTATCGCGCCGGACGACCTGCCGCACGTCTTCGACCGGTTCTGGCGGGCGGAGAAGTCCCGCAGCCGCCGCACCGGCGGCAGCGGTCTCGGGCTGGCCATCGTCCGTCAGCTGGTCGAGGCCCACGGCGGGACCGCCGCCGCGGCCAGCGAGCCGGGCGCGGGCAGCGTCTTCACCCTCCGCCTGCCCGCGGCCCCCGACGAGGCGGCGCCCGGAGCACGGGACGGCGTACGGACCGGGGAGGCCAGGGATCCGTGGTCCCCGGCCTCCCCGGCGGGGGAGTAGCCGTACCGGGCCGGGCGGTCAGCCCTGCCGGCGGCGGGCCACGGCACGGCGCCGCCGCAGCGCGCGCCGCTCGTCCTCGCCCGTCCCGCCCCACACGCCGATGGTCTGGTCCGTGTCCAGCGCCCAGCGCAGACACTCCTCACGGACGGGACATCGGCCGCACACCGCCTTGGCCTGCTCGGTCTGCACCAGTGCCGGACCGGTGGTGCCGATCGGGAAGAACAGGTCGGGGTCCTCGTGGCGGCACGCGGCGTGTTCTCGCCAGTTCTCCATGAAGAAAAGTCACCTGCGATCGAAAGTAGTCCGTGTCTCGGGCCGTATGTGCTCGCCGTCGGGTCACCTGCCGCCGCCACGCCAAACGGCGCTCCCCGGCACCCGCCGGACCTTCGCACAATCCGCACATGGCCGGATCGGCCCGTCGGGGCGGTGCCCGCGGCCCCCGCCGTACCGCGGACGGGTGCGAACGGGACGGTCTGTGCTGCGATAGTGAACCCGGACAGAAAGATGTAACGAGCAACCAGGAACCCCGTGGACACCAGCGAGAGCACCGACAGCAGCAGCCCGGCCCGCGACGGCGGCACCCCCGGCCCGGCCGGGCAGGCCCGGCGGGGCTGGCGCCGCTGGGCCATGGACACCCGTCCGCTGCGCATCCCCGCCTACCGCAGGCTGTGGTCCTCCACCATCGTCACCGCGGTCGGCAGCCAGCTCACGGCGGTCGCCGTGCCCAAGCAGATCTACGACATCACCGGCTCCTCGGCCTGGGTCGGCTATGCGAGCCTGGCCGGTCTGGTGCCGATGGTGGTCTTCGCGCTGTGGGGCGGCGCCGTCGCCGACACCGTGGACCGCCGCAAGCTGCTGCTGGTGACCAACTGCGGGATCGCCGTCACCTCGCTGCTGTTCTGGGCGCAGGCCCTGACCGGGCTGGACTCGGTGGTGGTGCTGATGGTGCTGCTCGCCGCGCAGCAGGCGTTCTTCGGGCTGAACTCCCCGGCGCGCAACGCCTCCATCGCCCGGCTGGTCCCCGAGGAGGAGCTGCCCGCCGCCAACGCGCTGAGCTCCACGGTCATGCAGACCGGCCTGGTCGCCGGACCGCTGCTGGCCGGCGCGCTGATACCCGTGATCGGGCTGCCTGAGCTGTATCTGATCGACGCGGTGGCGCTGTGCGCCACGGTGTGGGCGGTGTGGCGGCTGCCGGCGCTGCCGCCCCTTTCGGCCCCGGCCGAGCGCCGCGCCGGGGTGCGGGAGATAGCCGCCGGTTTCCGCTACATCTCCGGGCACAAGGTGCTGCTGCTGTCCTTCCTCGCGGACATCATCGCCATGGTCTTCGGCATGCCCCGCGCCCTGTTCCCGCAGCTCGCCGCCGAGACCTACGCCCCCTACGGCGAGGGCCTCGCGCTGGGCCTGCTGTTCGCGGCCATTCCCCTGGGCGCGGTGGCCGGCGGCCTGTTCTCCGGCACCTTCTCCCGGGCGCGCCGCCACGGCTGGATGGTCATCGGCGCGGTCACCGCCTGGGGCCTGGCCGTCGCCGGGGTGGGGGTGAGCCGCAATCTCTGGGTCGCGGTGGTGTTCCTGGCCGTGGCGGGCGTCGCCGACATGGTGTCCATGGTCTTCCGCGGCGCGATCCTGCTGTCCGCCGCCACCGACGAGATGCGCGGCCGGATGCAGGGCGTCTTCACGGTCGTGGTGGCGGGCGGACCGCGCCTGGCCGACGTGCTGCACGGCACGGCCGGCTCGCTCTTCGGGCCGCGCGCGGCCGTCGCCGGGGGCGGGCTCCTGGTCGTCGTCCTGATGCTGGCCCTGGCGGCGGCCGTACCGGCGCTGCGCCGCTACCGGATCTGAGGCGCGCGGCGCGCCGCCCTACAGGCCCCGCCGGGGGATCGTGTACTGCTCCAGCAGTTTGCCCCGGGTCAGTTCCAGACGGTGGGCGAGGATCTCCGCGACGGTGCGCACCAGGGACAGGCCGAGCAGCGGGTCCTCCACGGACAGGGCCAGCACCGCCGAGGCGTCGAACTCGTAGGCCCGCACCCGGCTGAAGGCCTCGGCGCCGAAGTCCCACTCGTACGGCGGGAAGAGCCAGGACCAGCCCAGCAGATCGCCCGCGCCGAGGCTGGCCACGGTGACCCGGCGGGTGGGGGTGACCTGCTGGTCGAGGTGGACGGCGCCGGACCTGATCACCCAGAAGCGGTCGGCGGTGCCGCCCGGCTCGAAGATCCGGGTGTCCTCCGGGAAGGAGACCTCCCGCGCGACTTCCATGAGGCGTTCGCGCTGCTTGTGGGGGAGCGCGGTGAGGAGTTTTATCGCTTTGGTCATGGCCCCTGGCCCTTCGCCGTGGTGTCCGGATCGGCGCGTGTGCCTGGGTCCTGTCGCCGCCTTCGCGCCATCCGCCCGGGGGCGGGGCGCGCGGCGCCGGGTGCGTGCTCCCGGTGTCCCGGTGGCCCGGCCCGCGTACCGGAGGTACCCGGGTCCGGGGCCGGTGCGGCGGGCGGGGTTCCCCCTGCTCGGAGAGCCCGGGGGAGCCCGCGTGGCGTCGCGTGGCGGGCGGGGAGGTGACGACAGGGCCTCAGCCCATTGTCGGCGGCTGCGCGCGCAACGGGCACCTCGGCGGGCGAGGAGATGAAAAAGCCCTGGCTGGACGGGGGAGACCAGCCAGGGCCGTATGCGGCGATGGACGGGGGACTTCAGCCGGGTCGACCCCGTCACCGCTTATGGATGAACCTTAAACCACCGCGGACCGTGCTCCCGCGCCCGAAGCGGGTCGAGTGACCGGTTTCACTCGGTTTCACCCGGCGTACGCCGTCCCGCACGGATGTTTGACCGGGCACACAGCGGCTAGCCGGATCAGAGAGGCCGTGAGCCTCCGCCGTCAGCCACAGGGAGCGAGGAGATGTGCGAGAAGCACCGGACCACCCCCGTCGCGGAGCCCGCCTCCGCCCCGGACCACCTCGGACCGTGCCGCCCGGCCGACGCCCGGCGGGAAGTGGCGCACGTGATCACCGAATGCTGCCGGGCGGGCCATCCGCCGTGCGACGCGCACGCCGTGTCCGACGCCCAGCTCGTCGCCTCCGAACTGACGACCAACGCCATCCTGCACGGCGGCGGGGTGACCGACTTCCATGTCGATGTCGTCGGACCCGACGTGCGCGTCTGCGTCAGCGACCGCAGTGACCGGCTCCCGGTGTCCCGCACCCCGCTGGACCGGCAGGGCCGCTACCGCAGCGGCGGGCGCGGCTGGCCCATCGTGTGCAGGCTGGCCCGGGACGTGCAGGTGTCCGACCTGCCCTCGGGCGGCAAGTGCATCAGTGCCATGGTCTCCCTGACCTGACCTGACCTGACCTGACCTGACCTGACCTGACCCGCCCGGACGGGCCGGTCCGGGCTGCGCCACGGCGGTGCGGACCGCCCCGCCGCGAAGAATCCGGAGAAGCGGAGTTTGTTCCTCCCGCCCCCGGGCAGACGGAACCCCGTGCTTCGGACCGGAGGCGCGCCAGCGGGAGCGGCAGGACTGCTCCGAGGCCCTCCAGGTCGGCTCGGCAGTTCCCCGCCTCCCGCGGTACATCCCTGAAACCACCGTTCAGGAGCGAATCCGCATGCTCATCGACACATCGGCAAGCCGTTCCCGCACTCTTGAGGAACAGGCCGCTCCCGCCCGGCGGCCGCATGACGACGCACCCGAGACCGAGGCCCTCTTCCGGCGCCTGACCGCGCTGCCGGACGGGCCCGAACGCGACGCGGTGCGCGACGAACTCGCCACCGCGTGGCTCCCCATGGCACACCGCATCGCGGGCCGCTTCCGCGACCGCGGCGAATCCATCGAGGACCTCCGCCAGGTGGCGGCACTGGGGCTGGTCAAGGCCATCGACCGCTTCGACCCGGACCGCGGGGCCTTCGAGAGCTACGCCGTCCCCACCATCACCGGCGAGGTGAAGCGGCACTTCCGGGACCGCATGTGGGCGCTGCGCGTGCCCCGCCGGGTCCAGGAACTGCGCAACAAGGTGCGCGTGGCGCGCCGTGAACTCACCCAGAACCCCGGCAGCCCCGAGCCCACCCTCGCCGCCGTCGCCGCCCACACCGGGCTCACGGAGGAGGAGGTCAGCACCGGCATGGAGGCGCTGGAGAGCTTCAGCACGCTGTCCCTGGACGCCGAGATGTCCTCCGGCGCCGACGGCTACAGCCTCGCCGACACGCTGGGCGCCGCGGACTCCTCCTACGACGTCGTCGTCGACCGGGAGTCGGCCAAGGAGGGACTGCGCCGCCTTCCCGAGCGCGAACGCGCCATTCTCTATATGCGCTTCTTCGAGGACATGACACAGAGCCGGATCGCCGACCGCCTCGGCATATCGCAGATGCACGTCTCCCGGCTGATCAGCCGCAGCTGCGCCCGCGTCCGCGACGAGGTGCTCACCGAGCGGACCGGCCGCCGCCCCACCCGGCCCCGCCCCGAGGCGTACTGACCGGCCGGCCCCGCCCGGCGCACTCCCGCCACCGCCCGGCGCACCCCCGCGCCCGGCGGTGGCGCGAGTGCGCCCGGCGCGCCTGCACGGGCACCGGCCGCCGATCGCGGGTGCCGGGTCTGAGAGACGCCGGGCGGGGAACACGGAGCAAATGAGCGAAGACGAGTTTCCGCCCGACGACCGGGCCGTGGAGGTGTACCTCGACCTCCTGCGGATCCGGATGCCAGAGGACGACTACGAACTCCTGCTCACCGTGGTGGACCCGGTGCTGCGCGCCATCCACGAACAGGGGGAGCAGGGCGTGCCCACCGCGGACTTCCCGCTGGACGGGCCGCAGACGCAGGGCCTGCCCCAGCAGATACGCGACGAGGCCGCCCTGGTCATCGCCACCGCGGTCACCGGCCGGCTGGACAACGAGCTGGTCGTCCTGGAGATAGAGGAGACCGGCCCGGTCCGGGTGGTGACCGACGCGACCACCGCCGCCGACCCGGCCCGCCTCACGGAGATCGCCGACTACATCCGCGACCGGCACCGCGAGACCGAAGAACTGCGCGGCATCGCCGCCGCCAGCGACCTGCCCACGGACTTCTGACCCGCCCGGACCCGCCTCACCGCTTGGGCGTCGGCACCCGGACGCCCAGCGGACGGGCCAGGCCCACCACTCCCTCGTCCAGCCGTTGCAGATGCCGCAGCACCCGGTCGGTGATCCGGCCGTAGCGGGGCGTGCCCGGCGTGCCGCCCGACTCCAGCAGCGACGCGATGCTCGGACCCGTCTCGATCTCGGGGGCGTCCGGCTCGTCGGCCACGTGCGCGGTGAGCGCCGCGATGTTGTGCGTGATCCGGCGGCACGCCTGCCGCAGCCGCGGATCGGCGGCTATCGACGGATGCGTCGGCAGCAGCTCGGCCGTCGCGGCCAGCGACCGCGCGTGGTACGCGCATGTCTCCAGCAGCGCCAGCAGGTACTGCGCGGTGTCGCGCCGGGCCCGCAGGGGCGTGATCGGGTGCGTGAGCGGCTGCACCGCGCCGCGCAGATCGCTCAGCGCCTGGTCGAGATCGCGCGCCTGGTCCAGCAGATCCGCCTGCGGACCGCCGCTGAGCTGGTCCACGGCGGTGCCCGTGACGTCGTAGAGCCGCTCCAGCACCGTGCCCAGCAGTTCGTCGGTCCGGCGGTCGGTGCGCACCGGCAGCACCACGGCCGCCGCGATGATCCCGCAGGCGGCGCCCAGCGCCGTCTCCTCGATGCGCAGCACCAGCACCGACAGGCTGTAGGTGTGCAGCAGCGTGTAGAGCAGCCCCAGCGCGGCCGTGACGAAGAACGACATCAGGGTGTACGACAGCGGCGCCGTGTAGAACATCGCGAACACCAGCAGCAGCACCAGCGCCAGGGCCGGCCAGGTGTGCGGTCCGACCAGCCCGGCCAGCACGATGCCCGCGACCACTCCGAGCACGGTGCCCAGCAGCCTGCGGTAGCCCTTGACCAGGATCTCGCCCGTGGACGAGGTGTTGATGAAGACGATCCAGCAGGTCAGCACCGCCCAGTACCAGCGCTGGCTGGAGAGGAACTCACCGCCCACGATGGCCAGCGCGGACCCCAGGGCCACCTGCACCGCGGCCCGGGTGGTGGGCCGGCGCAGCCCGGCCGCGGGCTCCTCCAGCTCCTGTTCGCCCGCCTCGGCGCCCTCGATGGCGGCGTCCTCGGCGTCCAGCTCCTCCCGGGAGCGGGTGGTGGCCGGGGAGTCGTCGGACTCGTCCTGCGGCCCGCCGAGCGCCACCCGCAGCCCCAGCACCGCGCGGGCGGCCTCCCCGATACCGCGGAAGACGTCCTGCACCGCCGCCGAGGCGGCCGGCAGGTTCTCCTCGTCGCGGTAGCCGAGCAGCCGGTTGCGCACATGCGTCATGGCGGTGCCGCCGCCCTCGCCGACCGGCCGCAGCACCAGCATGCGCAGCGCCCGCAGATCCCGGCGCAGCGTGTCGGTGGCCTCCTCCCGCACCGGCTCGCGGCCGCCCGAGGGGACGGGCGCGCCGGGCAGATGGAGGGTGAGCGTGTCGGTCCGCTCGCTGCTGCGGGCGGTCAGCAGCAGTAGCCCCAGCCGCTCGGCGGAGATCTCGGCACCCGCGATGCGCCGCTGCACCAGCCGGGCCACGGACTCGTCGGAGGTGCCCTGCTCCAGACGGCCCTGGATCATCAGGGCCGTCTCGTGCAGCCGGGCGGTGCCCTCGCGCACCGCCTCCAGGGCCTTGTCGGCGTCCTCGGGCCCGGCGTCCAGCAGCTCCAGCTGGGCCGAGACCAACTGGGCCAGCCGCACCCGGAACGCCTCGCGCAGCCGCAGCAGGACGCCCGCCGGAGTCTCGTAGACGATCACGAAGCGCACCAGCGCGCTGGCCGCGAACGCGATCGTGACGACACCGAACAGCGCGGGCAGCGTGTGCCCGGTGGCGCCGACGAACAGCGACATGAAGTAGATCTGGAAGCCGATCAGGCCCAGCGCGTTGCCCCGGTCGCCGAAGCGGCGGCTGTAGACCGCGCAGAAGATCAGGACGACGAAGAAGAGGTCACCGGCGATCACCCGTGAGTTCAGCAGGGCGCCCAGGGTGACCGAGGCCAGCGCCACGGGCAGACCCAGCGCCAGGGTCAGCGCCTGCTGGGAGCGCTGCTTCTCCCGGATGGCGAAGGTGGCCGCCATCGAGGCGATCGCACCGGCCACCAGATGCGGGACCGGCACCCGCAGCGCGGTCAGCACCGCCAGGGTCAGCGCTATCGATCCCGCCGTCCGCGACCCCGCGGCCAGTCTCAGCAGCCCGGGATCGGACGCCGTGACGCGATCCCAGAGCCGTGTCCCGAGCGACCCCTCCGCTGCACTCACGCCGCCGTACTCTCTCCCGATCCCCGTGGACCTTGCCGTGGATCTTCGCGATGATCCGTTTCTCCAGCATCGCACGCCACGGCCGGACCGCCCGGAGCGGCCCGGCCGTGCGCGGCGCCGATGTCCGCCCGCGCGGCGTCACAGCGCCCGCGGACGCGCCTTCTCGACGTACTCCTGCACCTGCTGCGCCGTCATGTACGCGTCGGTGTACTCGAAGTCCTTCAGCTTGGCCGGCTTGCGGGCCTGGAAGCCGGTACGGACGAAGTCGTCGCCCGCGACCGCGTTGAGCAGCCAGTTCGTCGCGACCCTGACCTTGGCGACATTGGTGCGCAGCGCCCCCAGGTGGTAGCCGCGGGCCACCGCCTGGGCGGGCACCCCGTGCAGTTCGACGCCCAGCGGCTTGGCGACCGCGTCCGCCCCGCCCAGGTCCACGACGAGACCCAGGTCCTTGTGCTCGTAGCGGCGCATCGGCCCGCCGCGCAGGGCCGCGACGACGTTCTCCGCGACCCGCCTGCCCTGGCGCATCGCGTGCTGCGCGGTCGGCGGGCAGACCGCGCCGTCGCCCTTGGCGAGGTCGGGCACGGCCGCGGCGTCACCGAGCGCGAACACCCCGTCGTACCCGGGCAGGCACATCTCGTCGGTCACCGCGAGCCGCCCGCGGACCGTGTCCGCGCCCAGGGTGGCGATGAGCGGGCTGGCGACCACGCCCGCCGTCCAGATCAGGGTGTGGGTGGGCACCACCCGCCCGTCGGTGAAGGTGACCTCCTCCGGACCCGCCTTGGCGATGGACACCCCGAGCGAGATCTCGATGCCCCGCCTGCGCAGGTCCTCCTGGGCGGCACGGCCCAGCTTGTCGCCCAGCTCGGGCATCAGCCGGGGCGCGATGTCGATCAGATGCCACTTGATCAGCGTCGGGTCCAGCCGCGGGTAGCGCTTGACGGCGGCGTGCGTCAGCCGCTGGAGGCAGGCCGCGGTCTCGGTCCCGGCGTACCCGCCGCCGACGACCACGAACTGGAGCCGCGCGGCCCGCTCGGCCGCATCGTCGCTGGCGTCGGCCAGGTCGAGCTGGGTGATGACGTGGTCCCGGACGTACGCGGCCTCGGCGAGCGTCTTCATGCCGAACGCGTGATCGGTCAGGCCCGGGATGTCGAAGGTACGGGTGATGCTGCCGGGGGCCAGCACGATGTAGTCGTAGGACTCGTCGACGATCCGGTCGGTGATGGTGCGGATGACGCAGACCTTGGCCTTCAGATCCACGCCGACGGCGCCGCCCGGGATGATCCGGGTGCGGTACTTCTTGCTGCGGCGCAGGGAGACGGCGATCGACTGCGGCGTCAGCACGCCGGAGGCGACCTGGGGCAGCAGCGGCAGATACAGCTGGTAGGCGAACGGCGTCACCAGGGTGACGTCGGCCTCGCCGGGGGAGAGGGTGCGTTCCAGACGGCGGACGCACTCCACTCCGGCGAAACCTGCGCCGACCACCAGGATCCTGGGTCGTGTCACGGTGTCTCTTCCCTTCTGCGGCTCCGGCGGCGTGCCGCGGCGTCGAGCGCCTGCCCCCGGATCGCTGCTTTCGCACCTCGTCGCTCCCGCCGTGCCGCCGGGCCTCCTCCCACCGGCCGGGCACGGCGCCCGCACACACGTGTCGATCACCACCATGCCCGCACCGGGCCGTCCGCGCACCAGTAACGACAGCACCGGCCGCACCGGACGCCCCGGCGGGGCCCGCCCCCCGCGGGTCTCAGGCCGACCGTTCCACCGGTGCGTCGACCAGCGCCAGCGCCTCCTCGGCGGTCCGCGAGACCGGCACCGTGAGACTCACTCCGGTGAGGTCGAAGATCCGCTGGACGGCCGGTGCGGGCGCGATGACGTGCACGCTGCCCGGCAGCCGCCGGACCTCCTGGTAGACGCGCAGGACGATGTTCATGCCGGAGGAGTCCATGAAGGGCACCCCGCTCAGGTCGAGCAGGAAGTGCCGGCGGCCGTGGTGGAGCTGGTTGGCCAGATGGGCCTGGAGCTCGGTCGCGGTGTCGACGTCCAGGTAGCCCTCGACCGTGAGCAGGGCGACATCCTCCCGGACGAGGGTGACCTCGACGGTCAGCGGGTTCTGGGCATGGGACACGGGTACCTCCATCGAAGGGCGACTGCGCACCCGCGCCTACCCCCGAACCGGGCGGCCATACGTGCCGGTCCCGGACCCGGGTCGTCGAATGCCGCCGTCGGCGCAGGGTAGTTGCTGCTGTGGAGGCACCGAGCGAGAGGGGCAGGACAGCGTGACCATCGAGGGAATCTGGGCGTACCCGGCGGAGGCCGGCCGCACCGGCGGGACGGACCTGACCGGATTCACCGTCGTCGCCGCCGACGGCACCGTGGGCCATGTGGACCGGGAGGCGGAGCACTTCGGGATGCGGCACCTGGTCGTGGACACCGGCGTGTGGGTGTTCGGCCGCAGCGCGCTGGTCCCCGCGGGCGTGGTGAGCCGCGTCGACCCGGCCCTGCGCAGGGTCGAAGTGGCCTGCTCCCGGGCGGAGATCAAGGACGCGCCGCGGTTCCGCACCGACAGCGAGACCCTCGACCGGGACTATCTGACCCGGGTGGGGGAGTACTACCACGGCCTGCCGCCACGGGAGCCCGACCCGGCCTGAGGACCCCCGGCGGGGTCGGGGCGGATCCGGGCCGGGACGACCGGTTCACCAGGGCAGGAAGACGTGGACGTCCTTGCCCTGGCTGGTCACCACGACACTGACCTGGTCGCTCAGCGTGTGGATCAGATGCCAGCCGATCCCGCCGCCGCCCCGGCTCGGATGGAACGGGCGCGGCGCCGGCGGCGTGGTGCTGGTGTCGCTCAGCGTCACATGCACCCCGTCGAAGGTCCGCCGCAGACACAGCACGAACGGCCCCGGCGCGTACTGCACGGCGTTCGCGGCGAGTTCGGTGACCACCAGCAGGATGTCGTCCCAGTGCTCGGGGGCCGCCGGCAGGGCGCGGCGCGCCAGATCGTCCAGGAACTCCTCCGCGGCGAGGCGCGCACCCGTCACATGGTGCAGCTCGCCCGCGAAGCGGGCGGTTCGGCTCGGTATCCCCTCGGTGGCCAGTGTGTCGTCCCCATGCGGCTCGGTTGGCATCTCGCCTTCCCTGCCCGGCGTGCGCAGGGCGTCGTCGTACGGTCCTTCCCTTCATCCACCTGTCTAGTTCCCGTGGGTGCCGGGGCTACGCGTGGGCATCCCGTGGCGCCCGTCTCAGCCGCGCGTCCGGGCGGGCGGAAGTGGGGACCCGGAGGTCATGAGCTACGTCAATCCAGATCCCGACCCGGACCGGACGACCGGGCTCGAACCGGGCGGCGGAGTGCCGCCCGGCGAGACACCGCCCGCCGAGAGCAGCATGCCCGAGGCCGGGCCGCGGGAGCCGGGGGCCACCTCCCGGGGCTGGGCGGCGACCCCGCTCACCCTGATCCTGCTGCTCGTCCTGCTGATCGCGGCGGGCCTGCTGGGCTACGCCCTGGTCCTGATCCGCTGAGCGTCCCGCGCGGCCGTCTCACTCCTGGGTGAGGCGCACGCACGCGGCGACGACCTTCCGCAGGCTCCCCGTGCGCTCCAGCAGCTCACGCTGTGTCCGCGCGCCGTTGCCCTGCGCGAACAGCGTGTCCAGCCCCTCCCGCGCCGCGTCCAGGTCACCGGCGTCGGCGAGCGCGTCGGCGACATGGCCGAGCAGATCGCGCAGCACCGACCCGGCGGGCAGCCGCCGCATGGTCAGCGGATGCAGCAGCTCCTGCCGGGGCCCGGTCCGCGCCGCCTGCCAGGCGGCCAGCCGCAGCAGGCTCACCCCGTGGTCCGGCGGTGCACCGCCCGCCCGCCACTCCCGGGCGGCGGTCTCCACCAGCGCGCGGGCGAGCGTGGCGACGAGCCGGGCCGTGCCCGCGCGCAGGCACACGTCCGCGACCCGGATCTCCACCGTGGGATACCGCTCGGAGAGCCGCGCGTCGAAGTAGGCCATCTTCTCGTCGAGGATCACCCCGGTGGCCACCATGTCCGCGACCAGCCGGTGGTAGCGCTCCGCCGACCCGAACAGCTCGGTCGGACCCGCCGAGGGCCAGCGGTCCCAGACCCGGCTGCGGTAGCTGTCGTAGCAGGAGTCGTCCCCCTGCCAGAAGGGCGAGTTGCCGCTGATCGCCAGCAGCGCGGGCAGCCACGGGCGGACGCGGTCCAGGACGGCGACGCCCTCCTCGTCCGAGTGCACCGCCACATGCACGTGCATGCCGCAGACCAGCTGGTCCCGGGTGGCGATGCCGTACTGGTCGGCCAGCCACCGGTAGCGGCGGTTCATGGTGATGGTCGGGCTGACCGGCAGCGGCGAGGTGGCGAGCGCGGCCACCGCGCAGCCGATCTCCCCGGCGTGCCGGGCCGCCTCCTCGCGGCAGCGCACGATCTCCGCGCCGAGCGCCGCCATGTCCGTCTGCGGATGCGTGGCGAACTCCAGCATCTGCCCGAACAGCTCTTTCTCGAACACGTCCTTGTCGGTGTCCGCGCCGTCCGCCTCGACCCGGGCGAGCACCGCGCCGGACAGCGCCCGCGGCTCGCCGCTGTCCGGGTCGACCAGGAGGAGTTCCTCCTCCACTCCCACCGTCCGCACCTCGCGCCGCCCTTCTCTCGCGGCGACACCGGCGGGGCGCCGGGTCGTACGCTTCCCGGTGCCCTCGGACGGCGGCCGGACACCCCCGCGGCACCGCCGGGTGTCCGGCCGGACGGCTCAGCCGGGGTGCGGCGCCAGCCAGAGCGTGGCCAGCGGCGGCAGGGTGAGACGGATGTGTCCGTCCTCGGTCCCGACCGGCTCCGGTGCGGTGACGCCGCTGCCGCCGTAGCGCACCGCGTCCGTGTTCAGCACCTCCGACCAGGCGGTGACGTCACCGCCCACGTGCAGGCGGTACCCCTCGCGGACCACGGGCGAGAAGTTCGACACCGCCAGCAGCGGAGTGCCCGCCGCGTCCAGGCGCAGGAACGCGAAGACGTTGTCGTCGGCGGCGTCCACGGCGACCCAGCGGAACCCCTCGGGGCGGGTGTCGCACTGCCACAGCGCCGGGGTGTCCCGGTACACCGTGTTGAGGTCCCGCACCAGGTCCCGCACCCCGCGGTGGTCGCCCGCCGAGCAGTTGCCCTCCTCCAGCAGCCACCACTCGGGCCCGTGCTCCTCGGAGAACTCCCCGCCCTGCGCGAACTCCTGGCCCATGAAAAGCAGTTGCTTGCCGGGGTGGGCCCACATGAAGCCGAGGTACGCCCGGTGGTCCGCCCGGCGCCGCCACCAGTCGCCCGGCATCTTCGACACCAGGGCCCGCTTGCCGTGCACCACCTCGTCGTGCGAGATGGGCAGCACGTAGTTCTCGCTGTAGGCGTACACCATCGAGAACGTCATCTCGTGGTGGTGGTACTTGCGGTGCACCGGCTCCTTGCTCATGTACTGGAGCGAGTCGTGCATCCAGCCCATGTTCCACTTCAGCCCGAACCCGAGCCCGCCGCGGTCGGTCGGCGCGGTCACCCCGCCCCAGGCGGTGGACTCCTCGGCGATGGTCACCACACCCGGCGCCCGCCGGTACACCGTGGCGTTCATCTCCTGGAGGAACGCCATCGCGTCCAGATCCTCGCGCCCGCCGTACTGGTTGGGCGTCCACTGCCCGGAGTCGCGCGAGTAGTCGAGGTAGAGCATCGAGGCGACCGCGTCCACCCGCAGCCCGTCGATGTGGAACTCCTCGCACCAGTAGACGGCGTTCGCCACCAGGAAGTTGCGCACCTCGGTACGGGCGAAGTCGAACTCGTAGGTGCCCCAGTCCGGATGCTCGGCGCGCTGCGCGTTCCCCGGCTCGTACAGCGGGTCCCCGTCGAAGCGGGCCAGCGCCCAGTCGTCCTTCGGGAAGTGCGCCGGCACCCAGTCCATGATCACGCCGACCCCGGCCCGGTGGCAGGCGTCGACGAAGTACCGGAAGTCGTCCGGTGAGCCCAGCCGCGAGGTCGGCGCGTAGTACGACGTCACCTGGTAGCCCCAGGAGCCGCCGAAGGGATGCTCGGCGACCGGCATCAGCTCCACATGGGTGAAGCCCAGGTCCTTGACGTACGCGGGCAGTTCCTCGGCCAGCTCGCGGTAGGTCAGGCCCTTGCGCCAGGACGGCAGGTGCACCTCGTACACGGACAGCGGCGCCTCGTGCACGGGCGTGTCCCCGCGGTGCGCCATCCACCCGGCGTCGCCCCACTCGTAGTGCGCGGCCGTCACGACCGAGGCGGTGTCCGGCGGGACCTCGGTGCGCCGTGCCATCGGGTCGGCCTTCAGGAACCGGCCGCCGTACTGCGAGGTGATCTCGAACTTGTACCGCGCGCCCTCGCCGACACCCGGCAGGAACAGCTCCCACACGCCCGCCGCGCCCAGCGAGCGCATCGGGAACGCGGTGCCGTCCCAGTGCGTGAAGTCCCCGGCGACCCGCACCCCGCGCGCGTTGGGCGCCCACACCGTGAACCGGGTGCCCTCGACGCCCTGGTGGGTCATCGGCTCGGCGCCGAGCGCCCGCCACAGCTGCTCGTGCCGCCCCTCCCGGATCAGATGCAGGTCCAGCTCGCCGAGCGCGGGCAGGAAGCGGTACGGGTCGTGGACCTCGTGCTCCCCCTGCTCGTACTCGACGAGCAGCGTGTACTCGGGGACCCGGGCGCCCGGCAGGACGGCCGAGAACAGCCCGTCCCCCTCGGAGAAGAGCGGGACGCGTTCTCCTCCGGTCAGTACGCTCACCGCGCGGGCGAACGGGCGCAGCGCCCGGACGGCGGTCCCGCCCGGTACCGGATGCGCGCCGAGCAGCGCGTGCGGATCGTGGTGCGCCCCGGACAGCAGGCGCTCACGCTCGCCCGGGTCCAGGGGCGGCGCCGCCGCGGTCCGTTCCGCCGGGGGCGGGACGGGACCGGACGGCTCGGGCAGTGACGTGTCGCGCAGTGCCACCGGTTCAGCCTCCTCTCACGGCGAGACGTTCGATCGCCGCCATCGGTACCGCGAGCCAGTCGGGACGGTGCCGGGCCTCGTACAGCACTTCGTACACGGCACGGTCCGTCTCGTAGGCCCGCAGCAGGGCGTGTTTCTTGCGGGGGTCCCAGCCGGCCCGGGAGGCGTAGCCGGCGCAGTACGCCTCCCGGCAGCGGCGCGCCCACTCCGGGCGCCAGGGGCGGCGCTGGCGGGCGGCGTAGTCGAAGGAGCGCAGCATGCCCGCCACGTCCCGCACCGGGGACTCGGGGACACGGCGCTCGGCGAGCGGACGGGACGGCTCGCCCTCGAAGTCGATCACGAACCATTCGCGTCCGGCCCGCAGCACCTGGCCCAGATGCAGATCGCCGTGCACCCGCTGGGCGGGCGGGCCCGCGTCGCAACTGGCCAGCGCGGCGAACGCGGTGCGCAGCCGGGCGGCGTACGGCCGGAGCGCGGGCACGCTGTGCGCCGCCGCGTCCAGCCGCTCGGTCATCGCCACCGCCGTGCGGGCGACCTCCCGGTGGCCGCCGGTCGGGAAGGCGTCGGCCAGCGCCAGGTGCACCTCGGCCGTGGCCTGCCCCAACTGGTGCGCCTGGGGGGTGAAGTCGTCGCCGGCGGCGAGCGCCCGCAGGGCCAGGGTCCAGCCGTCGGCCGCGTCGGGCAGGAACGGCTGGAGCACCCCGAGCGTGGCCTCCTCCGGCTGGTTGGTGCGCAGCCAGGCCACGGGTGCGGGCACCCGGCCGCACCCCTGCCGGGCCAGCGCCCACGGCACCTCCAGGTCCGGGTTGACCCCGGCCTGGATCCGGCGGAAGACCTTCAGGATGAACTCGTCGCCGTACACGATGGAGGAGTTGGACTGCTCCGCGTCCAGCAGCCGGGGGGCGAGACCGCCCGGGATGAGCGCGGACGGATCGGCCTCGAAGCGCAGCGGGCCCGCGCTGCCCGGGTGGCGCAGCCGCTCCAGGAGCAGTTGCGCGGAGCGCGGGTCGCACAGGGCGTCGTAGACCGCGAGTCCGGCCAGCGGCCCCTGCGCGGGCCGGCCGATGAAGGCGCGGTGCAGCCGCGGGGACAGCTCCCGCCGTACGCCGAGCAGCAGTTGGTAGCAGTCGGCGGGCGGCGGTGCGGTGATGCCGGCCGGGGCGGGGACGCCTCCGCTCCCGGCGCCGACGCCCGCGTGTTCGGCGTGGACCAGCAGATGCAGACATCCCGGGAACAGCTCCGTCATCGACAGCAGCCTGAGGTCGGTGACGGGCCGGTCCTTGCCCGCGAACCAGCGCTGGCCGGGCAGCCATTCGCGCAGCAGCGACCCGAGCGAGGCCATGGGGTCGGCGACGCCCGCGCTGCTCGGCTGGAGGGATGCGGTCTTCGTCATGGTCACGCCTCCTTTCGTCTCGGCCACGGTCAGACTCGTCGGCCGATCCGGGATGCGGCTCTGCTGAGCCGGAACCAGTAGAAGCCGTGTCCCGCCAGGGTCAGCAGATAGGGGAGTTCACCGATGGCGGGGAAGCGGACCCCGCCGATCAGTTCCACCGGGTGCCGTCCGTCGTAGGCGCTGAGATCCAGTTCGGTGGGCTGGGCGAAGCGGGAGAAGTTGTGCACGCACAGCACGAGGTCGTCGTCATATTCGCGGAGGAAGGCGAGGACGGCGGGGTTGGAGGAGGTGAGTTCGGTGTAGGTGCCGAGTCCGAAGGCGGGGTTCTGCTTGCGGATCTCGATCATGCGGCGGGTCCAGTGCAGCAGCGAGGAGGGGGAGGACATGGATGCCTCGACGTTGGTGACCTGGTAGCCGTAGACGGGGTCCATGATCGTGGGGAGGTAGAGGCGGCCGGGGTCGCTGGAGGAGAAGCCGGCGTTGCGGTCGGGGGTCCATTGCATGGGGGTGCGTACGGCGTCGCGGTCGCCGAGCCAGATGTTGTCGCCCATGCCGATCTCGTCGCCGTAGTAGAGGATCGGGCTGCCGGGCAGGGACAGGAGCAGGGCGGTGAAGAGTTCGATCTGGTTGCGGTCGTTGTCCAGGAGGGGGGCGAGGCGGCGGCGGATGCCGATGTTGGCGCGCATGCGGGGGTCCTTGGCGTACTCGGCCCACATGTAGTCGCGTTCCTCGTCGGTGACCATCTCCAGGGTCAGTTCGTCGTGGTTGCGCAGGAAGATGCCCCACTGGCAGTGCGCGGGGATCGCCGGGGTCTTCGCCAGGATCTCCGAGACCGGGTAGCGGCTCTCGCGCCGCACCGCCATGAAGATCCTCGGCATCACGGGGAAGTGGAACGCCATGTGGCACTCGTCGCCGCCCGCGCTGTAGTCACCGAAGTAGTCGACGACGTCCTCCGGCCACTGGTTCGCCTCGGCCAGCAGCACCGTGTCCGGGTACTGGCTGTCGATCTCCTTGCGCACCCGCTTGAGGAAGGCGTGCGTGGCCGGGAGGTTCTCGCAGTTGGTGCCCTCCCGCTGGTACAGGTACGGCACCGCGTCGAGGCGGAACCCGTCGATGCCGAGATCCAGCCAGAACTTCAGCGCCGAGATCATCTCCTCCTGCACGGCCGGGTTCTCGTAGTTCAGATCCGGCTGATGCGAGAAGAAGCGGTGCCAGTAGTACTGCTTGCGTACCGGGTCGTACGTCCAGTTGGACGCCTCGGTGTCCACGAAGATGATGCGGGCGCCCTGGTACTGCTTGTCGTCGTCGGCCCAGACGTAGTAGTCGCCGTACGGTCCGTCGGGATCCCTTCTGGACTCCTGGAACCAGGGGTGCTGGTCGCTGGTGTGGTTCATGACGAAGTCGATGATGACGCGCATGCCGCGCTGGTGGGCGGCGTCGACGAACTCGACGAAGTCGGCGAGGTCGCCGAAGTCGGGGAGGACGGCGGTGTAGTCGGAGACGTCGTAACCGCCGTCTCTGAGCGGTGACTTGAAGAACGGCGGGAGCCAGAGGCAGTCCACGCCGAGCCACTGGAGATAGTCCAGTTTGGCGGTCAGGCCCTTCAGGTCGCCGATGCCGTCACCGTTGCTGTCCTGGAAGGAGCGGACCAGGACCTCGTAGAAGACGGCACGCTTGAACCACTCCGGGTCGCGGTCCTGGGCAGGAGTGTCCTCGAAGGTGTCCGGAACGGGCTCGTTGACGATCATGTTGTGGGTGACCCTCCGATCTGCGGGGTGGACGGTCGCAGGACGGTGAGGACGTGCGCGGGCCGATGCCCCGGCTCCAGTCGCACATAGTTGGCCCTGCCCCAGTGATAGGTCTCGCCGGTCAGCTCGTCGCGCACCGGCACCGACTCGTGCCATTCCAGGCCGAGTTGCGGCATGTCCAACGAGACCGTGGCCTCCTGGGTGTGGTGCGGATCGAGGTTGGCGACGACCAGAACCGTGTTCGATCCGCTCCGCTTGGAGTAGGCGATCACCTCGTCCTTGTCCGCGTGGTGGAAGTGCAGGTCGCGCAGCTGGTGCAGGGCCGGACTGCGGCGCCGGATGTCGTTGAGGCGGGTGATGAGGGGGGTGATGGTGCGGCCCTCGCGTTCGGCGGTGGCCCAGTCGCGTGGTCTGAGCTGGTATTTCTCGGAGTGGAGGTATTCCTCGCCGCCCTCTGTGAGGGGGGTGTTCTCGCAGAGTTCGTAGCCGCTGTAGATGCCCCAGGAGGGGGAGAGGGTGGCGGCGAGGACGGCGCGGACCTCGAAGGCGGGGCGGCCGCCGTGCTGGAGGTAGGCGTGGAGGATGTCGGGGGTGTTGGGGAAGAGGTTGGGCCGCATGTAGGCGGCCGCCTCGCCCGACAGTTCCGTCATGTAGTCGGTGAGTTCCTGTTTCGTGGTGCGCCAGGTGAAGTAGGTGTAGGACTGCTGGAAGCCGGTCTGGGCGAGGGTGTGCATCATCGCGGGGCGGGTGAAGGCCTCGGCGAGGAAGATGACGTCGGGGTCGGTGGTGTTGATGCCGGTGATGACGCGTTCCCAGAAGACGACGGGTTTGGTGTGGGGGTTGTCGACGCGGAAGATGCGGACGCCGTGGTGCATCCAGTGGCGGATGATGCGGAGGGTCTCGGTGACGAGGCCGTCCATGTCGGTGTCGAAGGCCAGGGGGTGGATGTCCTGGTATTTCTTGGGGGGGTTCTCGGCGTGGGCGATGGTGCCGTCGGGGCGGTGGTGGAACCACTGGGGGTGTTTGTGGATCCAGGGGTGGTCGGGGGAGCACTGGAGGGCGAGGTCGAGGGCGATTTCGAGGCCGAGTTCGTGGGCTCGGGCGGTGAAGTGGTCGAAGTCGTCGAGGGTGCCCAGGCGGGGGTGGACGGTGTCGTGGCCGCCTTCGGGTGAGCCGATGGCCCAGGGGACGCCGACGTCGTCGGGTGCGGCGGTGAGGGTGTTGTCGGGGCCTTTGCGGTGGGTGGTGCCGATGGGGTGGATGGGGGGGAGGTAGACGACGTCGAAGCCCATGGCGGCGATGGCGGGCAGGCGGCGTTCGGCGGTGCGCAGGGTGCCGTGGGGCTGGTCGGGGGTGCCTTCGGAGCGGGGGAAGAACTCGTACCAGGCGCTGTAGAGGGCGCGTTCGCGTTCGACCTGGAGCGGGAGGGGTGCGGAGGCGGTGACCAGGTCGCGCAGGGGATGGCGGGCCAGGACCGCGTCCACCTCCGGCGTCAACGCCGCCGACAG
>NZ_KB892177.1:0-104102 GCF_000373685.1 Streptomyces sp. PsTaAH-124
GGTCGGGGTGACCTCGGCGCCCCAGCGGTCGGTGCCCGGGGCCAGCTCGCGCATCGGCGTCCACGGCCCCGGCCGGCCCGCCGGATCGCACAGCACCACGTTCGCCGCCACCGCGTCGTGCCCCTCACCGAACACGGTGGCGGTCACCTGGAAGGACTCCCCGGTCACCGCCTTGGCGGGCCTGCGGCCGTGCTGGACGACCGGCCGCACGTCGAGGACGGGGATCCGTCCGACGGCGGTGGGCGCGACGTCCGGTGCGGCCTTCGGTGTGGCCTTCGGTGTGGCCTTCGGGGCGGCCGGTGGCGGGGGCGCGGCCTCCTCCGGGACGGCCGCGACGGCCGGATCCTCCGGGGCCGCCTGAGCCGACTGGGCCGACTGGGCCGACTGTTCCGCGGGGGCGGGCGGGCTCGCCGCGCGGGGGCGCCGGGTGCCTTTCCTGCCGCCTGCCGGGGATGGTGCCGGGTGCTGCTGCCTGCTGGGCATGACCGCTCCTGTCCGCATCAACGAGGGTGTGGGCGGATGTGCGTGGGGGAGGTGGGTCCTGCGGGGTCCGTCTTCCGGGTGTACCGGAAGAGTGTCGGTGTACCGCAGGAGCCTTCCCACCCCCTTCGGGTGAGCAATCCGGGACTTTGTTAACTACCCGCGCGTATGTCCACACACAAAGTTGGCCTTGTCTTGAGCCACCCGGCGGCGTCGAGCGCGGCGGCATCCGTACGGTCACCGGTACGGTGCTGTGTGACGGGGCGCACAGTGCCGTGCGTCCTGGCGGCGAAGCGCACCGTGCCGTGCGTCCATCAGCGAACGCGCCGAGGTGGAATGTGAAGGCGATCCGTCGGTTCACCGTCCGTCCCGTTCTCCCCGAACCCCTACGACCGCTCAGCGAGCTGGCCCGCAATCTGCGCTGGTCATGGCATGCGGAGACGCGCGACCTCTTCCAGTCCGCCGACCCGGAGCACTGGGCCTCCTGCGGCGGCGACCCGGTCCGCCTGCTGGGCTGTGTGCCCCCGGCCCGGCTGGCGGAGCTGGCCGTCGACCGGCGCTTCCTGCGCCGCCTGACCGCCGCCGCCGACGACCTGCGCGACTACCTGACCGGCGAGCGCTGGTACCAGGCGCAGCCCGCGGGACTGCCCGCCGGCATCGCCTACTTCTCCCCCGAGTTCGGCATCACCGCGGCCCTGCCGCAGTACTCCGGCGGCCTCGGCATCCTCGCGGGCGACCACCTCAAGGCCGCCAGTGACCTGGGCGTACCCCTGATCGGGGTCGGGCTGCTGTACCGGCACGGCTACTTCCGGCAGTCCCTGTCCCGGGACGGCTGGCAGCAGGAGCACTACCCGGTCCTCGACCCCAACGAGCTGCCCGTCACCCAGCTCCGCGAGGCCGACGGCAGCCCCGCCAGGGTCTCGCTCGCCCTGCCCCGCGGCAAGGCCCTGCACGCCCGGATCTGGCTGGCCCAGGTTGGCCGGATCCCGCTGCTCCTGCTCGACTCCGACGTCGAGGAGAACGACCTCGGCGAGCGCCAGGTGACCGACCGGCTGTACGGAGGGGGCAGCGAGCACCGTCTGCTCCAGGAGATGCTGCTGGGTATAGGAGGGGTGCGTGCGGTGCGGACGTACTGCCGCCTCACCGGGCATCCCGGGCCGGAGGTGTTCCACACCAACGAGGGGCACGCGGGCTTCCTCGGTCTGGAGCGGATCGCGGAGCTGGACGACCAGGGCCTAGACTTCGACGCGGCCCTGGAGGCGGTGCGCGCGGGCACGGTCTTCACCACCCACACGCCTGTCCCGGCCGGCATCGACCGCTTCGACCGGGAGCTGGTCGCCCGGCACTTCGGGCCCGACGCCGAACTGCCCCGCATCGACGTCGAACGCGTCCTCGGGCTGGGCATGGAGACCTACCCGGGCGGCGAGCCCAACCTGTTCAACATGGCGGTGATGGGGCTCAGGCTCGCCCAGCGCGCCAACGGGGTGTCCCTGCTGCACGGGCAGGTCAGCCGGGAGATGTTCGCCGGTCTCTGGCCGGGCTTCGGGCCCGAGGAGGTGCCGATCACCTCGGTCACCAACGGGGTGCACGCCCCGACCTGGGTGGCGCCCGAGGTGTTCCGGCTCGGCGCCCGGCAGATCGGTGCCCAGCGGGCCGAGGACGCGCTGTCCGTGGGCGGCTCCGACCGCTGGGACTCGGTGGCCGACATCCCCGACGAGGACATCTGGGAGCTGCGCCGCGAGCTGCGCGAGCAACTGGTGGGCGAGGTGCGCCACCGGGTGGCGGCGGCCTGGCGGCAGCGCGGCGCGGGCCCGGCCGAGCTGGGCTGGGTCGACGGCGTACTGGATCCCGAGGTGCTGACCATCGGCTTCGCGCGCCGGGTCCCCTCGTACAAGCGGCTCACGCTGATGCTGCGTGACCGGGACCGGCTGATGGATCTGCTGCTGCATCCCGAGCGGCCGGTGCAGATCGTGGTCGCGGGCAAGGCGCACCCGGCGGACGACGGCGGCAAGCGGCTCATCCAGGAGCTGGTGCGCTTCGCCGACGACCCGCGGGTGCGGCACCGGATCGTGTTCCTGCCGGACTACGGCATGGCGATGGCGCAGAAGCTGTACCACGGCTGCGACGTCTGGCTGAACAATCCGCTGCGCCCGCTGGAGGCGTGCGGCACCTCCGGGATGAAGGCCGCGCTCAACGGCTGCCTCAACCTGTCGGTGCTGGACGGCTGGTGGGACGAGTGGTACCAGAGCGACTTCGGCTGGGCCATCCCCACCGCGGACGGCGGGGCGCCGCTGCCCGCGACGGTGGGGGAGGAGGCCGACCACCGCGACGAGGTCGAGGCCGCCGCGCTGTACGAGCTGCTGGAGCGGCGCATCGCGCCCCGCTTCTACGAGCGCGGCCGGGCCGGGCTGCCCGACCGCTGGATCGAGATGGTCCGCCGGACGCTGACCCTGCTGGGGCCGAAGGTGCTGGCCGGACGCATGGTCCGGGAGTACGTCGAGCGGCTGTACACCCCGGCCGCGCACGCGCACCGCGCCCTGGACGCTTCGGCGGCGCGCGAGCTGGCGGCCTGGAAGGCGCGGGTGCGGGCGGGCTGGCACGAGGTGAGCGTCGACCATGTGGAGACGTCCTGCCCGCCGGCCGAGCGCACCGGGCGGTCCGCGTCCACGGCCACCGCGGAGCTGGGCGCGACCCTGGGGCTGCGGGTGCGGGTCGGCCTCGGGTCCCTCGGTCCCGAGGACGTGCAGGTG
This sequence comes from Streptomyces sp. PsTaAH-124, assembly GCF_000373685.1. Classification (NCBI taxonomy): domain Bacteria; kingdom Bacillati; phylum Actinomycetota; class Actinomycetes; order Kitasatosporales; family Streptomycetaceae; genus Streptomyces; species Streptomyces sp. PsTaAH-124. The sequence continues at coordinate 3,231 of NZ_KB892177.1, forward strand.
CAGGCGGTGTCCGGGCGGGTCGACGAGGAGGACCGCATCACGGACCCGTCCGTGGCCGCGCTGAAACCGGCGGGCGCCCCCGACGCGGACGGCCGCTGGGTCTACGAGGGCCCGCTCTCGCTCGACCGCACCGGCCCCTACGGCTACACCGTCCGGATCCTCCCGGACCACCGCCTGCTCGCCTCGCCCGCCGAACTCGGCCTGGTCACGGTGCCCCCGCAGGACGCGGGCGGCGACGGGGCGGGGGTGCTGCTGCGCTGACGGCGCGGGCGGAACGGGCCGGCCGGCGCGGGCCGGTGGTCAGACGGTCAGGCGGTCAGGCGGTCAGGTGCCGTCCTCCAGGCCGGCGCACAGGCGGCGCAGCACGGTGCCGCAGCGGCGGGCGTAGGCGTGCTGGAAGCCGCGGGTGGCCGGGCCGCCCGCGCGGGCGTACCACCTGGCGGGGCGGCTGAAGGCGGTCACGGTCAGCCAGACCGTGCCGTCGCCGGTGCGGTCGACGACGAAGGACTCCTCGCCGCTCTCGGGGTGGCCGGGCAGGGTGCCGTACGCCCATCCGGCCCGGCGCGGTTCCTCGGTGGTCCAGACCACCCGGCAGGGGGCCTTGATCAGCCCGGCGAGGGTGACGGTGACCTCGGCGCCGGGGGCGGCGCGTTCGGCGGTGCTGTCGATGCCCACTCCGGCGGCGCGGTGCAGCTCCCAGGTGAGCACGGCCTCGGCGGCCCGCCGGAACACCTCCTCGCCCTCGCCGATGCGGGTGCGCACGTGCAGCGGGCGGAAGCCGGGCGGGCAGTGGCCCTGTTCGCGGGTCGCACCGACCTCCTCGTAGGTGAAGTCCTGGGGAGCCATGGGATCCAAGGGTAGGGCGGCACCCGGGAGACGCGAGTCCCGGGTGCCGCCCGTGGTGTCGTGGGGCCGGTGGGTCAGTTGACGTTGACCCCGGACCAGGCCGCCCCGACCGCCGCGTACTCGGCGCTGGAGGCGCCGTACAGGGCCGACGCCGCGTTCAGCGTCGCCGTGCGGGCGGCCTTGTAGTTGGTGGTCGACGTCATGTACGTGGTGAGCGCCTTGTACCAGATCTGGAGGGCCTTGTCCCGGCCGATGCCGGTGACCTTGGCGCCGTTGGACGTCGGCGAGTTGTAGCTGACGCCGTTGATCGTCTTGGCGCCGCTGCCCTCGCTCAGCAGGTAGAAGAAGTGGTTGGCGACGCCGGAGGAGTAGTGCACGTCCTTGTTGCCGACGGTGGAGGACCAGTAGTCCGCCGAGGCGCCGTCCTTGCTGGGCTTGTCCATGTAGCGCAGCGGGGATCCGTCCCCGTTGATGTCGATCTTCTCGCCGATCAGGTAGTCGCCCTTGTCGGCGGCGTTGTTGGCGAACCACTCGACGCCGGTGCCGAAGATGTCGGAGGTCGCCTCGTTCAGACCGCCCGACTCGCCGCTGTAGTTGAGCCCGGCGGTGTTGGAGGTGACGCCGTGGCTCATCTCGTGTCCGGCGACGTCCAGCGCGGTCAGCGGGTGGGTGTTGCCCGAGCCGTCGCCGTACGTCATGCAGAAGCAGCTGTCGTCCCAGAAGGCGTTGACGTAGTTGCTGCCGTAGTGGACGCGGGAGTAGGCGCCCTGGCCGTTGTTCTTGATGCCGTTGCGGCCGAAGGTGCTCTTGTAGAAGTCCCAGGTCTCCTGCGCGCCGTAGGCGGCGTCGGCCGCGGCCGTCTGGTCGGAGGAGGAGCTGGAGGCGGTGCCGGTGCCCCACACGTCGTCGGCGTCGGTGAAGAGCGTGCCGGTGCCGGACGTCTTGCGGGCCAGGTTGTACGTCTTGTGACCGCCGCGCGAGCCGTCGGTCAGCTGGTACGTGGAGCCGGACTTGGTGGTGGTCAGGGTCACCTGGCCCGAGTACAGCGTCTTGCCGGTGCCGGTCTCGATGCCCTGGTACTCGTAGAGCTTCTTGCCGGTGGCGGCGTCGGTGATGACGTGCAGCTGGTTCGGGGTGCCGTCGTCCTGGAGGCCGCCGACGACCGTCTCGTAGGCGAGGACGGGCGTGCCGTTGCCCGCCCAGATCACCTTGCGCGGGGCCTGGTCGGCGGTGGTCTGCGCCGAACCGGCCTCCTTGGCGAGGCCCACGGCCTGCTGCTCGGCCTTGGCCGCGGCGACCTTCGGTGTGAGCGAGGCGACCTTGAGGGCCGCGTTGTTGGCCTTGGTGACGCCTTCGGTGGCACCGGACTTCGCGGTGTGCACGATCAGGTCGCCGCCGAGGACCGGCAGGCCCGCGTAGGTGCGCTCGTAGCGGGTGTGGACCGTGCCGTCGGCGTCCTTGACGACGTCCTTGACGACCAGCTTCTCCTGGGCGCCGAGACCTATCTGCCGGGCGGTGCCGGACGCGTCGGCCTGCGCCTGCTGGAGCAGGGCGGTGCGGGCGGAGGCGGTGAGCGCGGTGGGGGCCGCGGCCGGGGTGACCGGGGACTGCGCCGAGGCGCTGGTGGTCACGGCGGTGCTGAGCAGGGCTCCGGCGGCGACGGCGGTGGCGACGGCCAGCGTGGTGCGCTTGTGACGCATGAGGCGGGGGGTCACGCGAGCTCCTTATGTGGGGGAGCCCGGCCGGCGTGGGGGTGCCGGCCGGACGGAAGGTCGGTTGCTGTGCTCGTGCGGCGGGTGCAGAGAGAGTGACATCAAGGGCGCGTACATGTCAGGACCCCGAGGTGATGTTGGCCGAAAAATGACTGTCCGATTCGTGTTTCGACCATGTGAACGGACGCCGCCCCGGGTGCTTCGTCTCCGGAACGGCGCCCTGCCCTCGGGGAGTCCGGGCCCGGTGGGGGACCGCAGTGCCCCACCGGGTGGCGCCTCGCCCGGCTCTACGGGAAGGTCAGCTTCCAGCCGTCGATGTACCCGGTGTCGCCGGGACCCTTGTCCTGGACGCGCAGCTTCCAGGTGCCGTTGGCCGCCACCGAGGACGCGTTGACCGTGTAGGTCTGGTGCACGTCCGGGGTCGAGTCGTAGCCGCTGTTCTTCAGCCGGGCCGTCGCGCCGTTCGGGGCGACCAGGTCGATCTGGAGGTCACCGCTCCAGGAGTGCACGATGTCCACCGAGACCTGGAGGTTGGACGGCGCGTTGCCGGTCCGCCCGGAGACCGTGATGGACGAGGTGACCGCCGCACCGTAGTCCGGGATGTTCACGTCCGCGGTGTTCTCGAACGAGGAGCCGCCTCCGGGCGGGTCGCCGCCGCCGGGGCGCGAACCGACCGCGACGCCCGCCCAGGCGTCCTGCACGGCCTTGTACTCGGTGCTGGAGGCGCCGTACAGCTCACCGGCCGCCGCGAGCGTCCCGGTGCGGGCCGAGGCGTAGTTGGTGGTCGAGGTGAACTTGGTGGTCAGCGCCCGGTACCAGATCTGGAGGGCCTTGTCCCGGCCGATGCCGGTGACCGGCAGCCCGTCCGCGGTGGGCGAGTCGTAGTTGACGCCGTTGATCGTCTTGGCGCCGCTGCCCTCGCTCAGCAGGTAGAAGAAGTGATTGGCGATGCCGGACGAGTAGTGCACGTCCTTGTTGCCCACGCCCGAGTACCAGGAGTCGGCGGAGGCGCCGTCCTTGCTGGGCTTGTCCATGTAGCGCAGCGGGGTGCCGTCGCCGTTGATGTCGATCTTCTCGCCGAGGAGGTAGTCGCCCTTGTCGGTGGCGTTGTTGGCGTACCACTCGACGCCGGTGCCGAAGATGTCGGAGGTCGCCTCGTTCAGACCGCCCGACTCACCGCTGTAGTTGAGGCCGGCCGTGTTGGAGGTGACGCCGTGGCTCATCTCGTGCCCGGCGACGTCCAGTTCGGTCAGCGGGTCGTTGTTGCCCGCGCCGTCGCCGTACGTCATGCAGAAGCAGCTGTCGTCCCAGAACGCGTTCACGTACGCGTTGCCGTAGTGGACGCGGGAGTACGCGGCCTGGCCGTTGTTCTTGATGCCGTTGCGGCCGAAGGTGTCCTTGTAGAAGTCCCACGTCATGGCGGCGCCGTAGTGGGCGTCGGCGGCGGCGGTGGCCGCGTTCGACGTCGTGCCGTTGCCCCAGGTGTCGTTGGACTGGGAGAACAGCGTGCCGGTGCCGGACGAACCGTGGTTCAGGTTGTACGTCTTGTGGCCGCCGCGCGCCCCGTCGGTCAGCGTGTACGTCGAGCCCGACTGGGTCGTCGTCAGCGAGACCTGGCCGCTGTACTGGGTGTTGCCGACACCGGTCTCGACGCCCTGGTACCGGAACAGCTCCTTGCCCGTGCTCGCGTCGGTGATGACGTGCAGCTGGTTCGGGGTCCCGTCGTCCTGGAAGCCGCCGATCACCGTCTCGTAGGCCAGCACCGGCTTGCCGGTGGCCGCCCAGATCACCTTGCGGGAGGACTGGTCCACCGACGCCTTGCTGCTGCCCAGCGCCTTGGCCCGCTGCACCGCGTGCTGCTCGACGGCCGCCTTCGCCACCTTCGGGGTGAGGCTCGCGACCTTCACCGCCGCGTTCGTCGCCTTGAGCACCCGCTCGGTCTTCCCCGAGGCCGCGCTGTCGACGATCAGGTCGCCGCCGAGGACCGGCAGGCCCGCGTAGGTGCGCTCGTAGCGGGTGTGGACCGTGCCGTCGGCGTCCTTGACGACGTCCTTGACGGCCAGCTTCTCCTGGGCGCCCAGGCCCAGGTCCTTGGCGGTGCGGGCCTTGGCGCCGTCCGCGTCCCGGATCAGCTCGGCGCGCTGCGAGGCGGTGAGCTGCACGGCGACGTGCGCCGGGGAGAGCTTGACCGCGTGCGGCGTCGGCGCGGCGCTCGCGGCGCCGGACTGGACGGCGGTGGCGACGAGCGCGGCGACACCGGCCAGGGCGATGCCCGCGGCCCGGCGGTGGGTGATGTGGGAGGTGCGTCTGCGAGAGCTGCTGCTACTCAACACTGACTCCTTCTGCGTGGCCACGGGTCGCGCGGCCAGGGGGGAGGTCCGGACACGCGGTGAGCCGTCCGGGCAGAACTGCGGAGAACGCGGAACCAGGTGCGACGTGCGAGGTGCGGGCCGCGCCACCGTCGTGAAGAAGTGGGGGGTGCTGTGGGGTGACGGTGAACGGCCGAGGGGAAGATTGGCAGGAGTGGCCGTGGCTTGTCAGGAGCGCGTCATTAAGTTGGCTGGAAAACGTTCGTTGTCCGGAAGTTCATGTTCGGTATACGGACCGGACGCCGGACGGACGGCACGGCGGGAGCAGGCCGGGCCCGGACGGGGCCGACCTGGGCCGATCAGTGCCTCAGGAGGCAGGGGCGGTGTCGGCCGGGCCGCTCGGGGCCGGTGCGTCCCCGGTCATACGGCGGGCCGCCACCGGAGTCATCCACAGCCGGACGGTCCGGTCACCGGCCCCGGTGGCGAGAAGGGTGCCGTCGGGGGAGAACGCGAGCGCGTAGACCGCGCCCTGATGCCCCGTGAGGGGCCGGCCCACGGACCGGCCGGTCGCCGGGTCCCACAGCCGTGCCGTGCCGTCGCGGCCGCCGGTGGCCAGCAGGGTGCCGTCCGGGGAGAACGCCACCGCGAAGACCGCGCCCGGGTGGTGCAGCGGCTCACCGGCCGGCTCGTGGGTGACCGGGTCCCACAGCCGGACCGTGGTGTCCCGGCCGCCGGTGGCGAGAAGGGCGCCGTCCGGGGAGAACGCGACCGTGACGACGGCCCCCTGATGGCGCAGCGGCTCTCCCTCCGGGGCGCCGGTGGCGGGGTCCCACAGCCGGACCGTGGTGTCGCGGGAGACGGTCGCCAGCAGGGTGCCGTCGGGCGAGAACGCCAGCGCGTGCACAGCGTCCCGGTGTCCGGTCAGGGGCTCGCCCACCGGCTCGTGGGTGACCGGGTCCCACAGCCGGACCGCGCCGTCCTCGCAGGCCACGGCCAGCAGGGCGCCGTCCGGTGAGAAGGCCACCGCGCGCACCGTCCCGTGGCGCCCGGTGAGCGGCGGTCCGGTCACCGCGTGCGTGGCCGGGTCCCACAACCGGACCAGCGTGCCGGGGCCCCCGGCGGCCAGGAGGCGGCCGTCGGGCGAGAACGCCAGCGCGGTCGTGGCGTCCTGACGGCCGGTCGGCAGCCTGGCCAGCGACACGTGGGTGACCGGATCCCACAGGTTCACCCAGCCGTCCCGGCTGCTGGTGGCCAGCAGGGCTTCGCCGGGGGAGAACGCCACCGCGACGACCAGATCGCTCGCCTCCAGCGGGGGCAGTCCCATGAGGTGGCCCCGCCCGATGGTGTGCGCGACGGCCCGCAGGGCGAGGCATCCGCCGCCCGGGGCGGGAGAGCGGCCGGTCTCCGGGGCGGGATGGCCGGAGGGGGGCGCGGTCCCGGCGGGGGTGGCCGTGGGCAGCGGTTCGTGGTTGCCCCGGGGCTGGGCGCCGGTGGGCGGCCGGGTCGAGGTGGGAGGCCCGGGGGCGTCGGGTGGCCCGGGGTCGGCGGGGTGCGTGCGGGGCGGCGGCGGGTCCGCGGGGCCCGCGGGGTCCGTGGGGTCTGCGGGGTATGCGGGGGCCATGGGGTCCGCGGGGTCCGCGGTGGCGGCCGTACGGGCGCTCGCGGCGCGGTGGCTCCTGCGGGCCGCCCGCGCCTGGGTGAGGGCCACCCACCGCTCGTGCCACGGATCCAGTTCGGCCGCCCCGTAGGCCGGCGGCGCGCACTCCTTGCCGTACCGGTCCCAGGACATCAGCGCCCGGACGAGCCAGACCAGCTTGTTCAGCCCGGTGTAGCCGCCGTTGAACAGGGTGCTCTGCGTGGCGGGCGGCAGGGAGGCGCGCTCGTCGGCGAAGAGCTGCGCGGCCCGCCTCTCGATGGTCCGCAGGGACGGGTCGCCCGCCCGCACCTTCAGCTCCCGCAGCAGCCGGGACTGCTCGCGCAGCAGCTCCTCGACGGTCTCCGTGCCCGGGTCCGCGCGGGTGCCCGCGTCCCCGGCCGGGTGCGGCTCGTGACGCCCGGCCGCATGCGGCTCGTGGCCCCTGTCCGCGTGCGCCTCATGTGTGTGTTCCATGACCGCCGTCCCCCCGGCATCGCGTCGTGACGAGCCAGGTTAGAGGAGCCGGGCCGTACGGCACCGAATCCGGCGGAACATTTCCGAACGGCGCGGGACGGTGGTACGCGTACGCCGTGCGCCGCCGCCGTACGGCGGTGCGGGCCCGTCGGCCGGGCTTCTCCGGACTTGTTCGGTCCGCCGCCCCGACGGCCTGGTGGGCGGCACAGTCGGACCATGACCACGACTCGGACACCCCAGCCCGCCGGTTCCTCCCCGGAGCAGCCCCCGGCCCCGCCGTTCCTCTCCCTGCACACCACCGTCGTCCTGCTCGCGGCGGTCGTCATCGGACTCGTCATGGGCTTCCTCACCGCCCGCACCGGCGCCCCGGTGGCCGCCGCGGTCCTCGCCGGACTGACCAGTTCCGGCGCGAGCGTGCCCGTGCTGCGCGGCCTCATCCGGTGACAGGGCGGGCTCTGCCCCTCCCGCACGCGCGAGCGCCCGCCGGTTTTGCCGGCGGGCGCTCGCACGGGGTGCTCCGGGCGCGGTCAGTCGTCGGCGCCGGTGTACAGGACCGCGAACAGCCCCTGGACGCGGGTGCCGTCCGGCTGCTGCCAGGGGCCCCCGGCATGGCCGACGGCGGTCGGCGGGCGGAGTGGAGCGCCGTCCGGGGCCGGGCTCAGCGCGCGGACCAGCCGGAGCACCGTGCCCCCGGGCGCGGTCAGTTCGGTGGCCTCCGGGGTGTCGGTGACCGCCGGGAAGACGGCGGCGGCCGGGGCCGGGCCCGTGTACGAGCGGACGATCTCGTGGTCCGGGGTGTCGCTGACACGCTGCGCCTGCGCCGGGGCCGTGCCCTCGATCAGCGCGGCCAGCCGGGCGGCCAGCACCGGGTCGTGGCAGCCGTCGTAGGCCCAGCGCCTGCCCAGCACCCCGTGCTCCATGGTGCCGACCAGCGCGTGCCCGGCGCCGTCGAGCGGGGCGCCGCGGTAGGTGAGGGGCACCAGATAGGAGGCCGGGCGCGGGCCGGAGGTGTCGTTGACGACGAGGAACTCGATGCCGACCTCGCCGCTCGGGTCGTCCAGGCGGAAACCGCCCGCGTTGCTCAGCTCCGGCCGCGGGGCGCCGCCGTACCACGGGCGCGAGGGCAGCCAGGCGGTGAGCAGTTCGAGCTTGGTGGGCTCAAGGGTGGTGCGGTGGATGACGGCCATGCCGGGGATTCTCCTGCGTCGGGGTCGAGGGACGGGCCCTGGGTGCGCGATCTTCCCCAGCCTCGCATCAACGGCCCGCGCCGTCCGCAGTTTCCGTCCGCAGCGCACCGGCCACCAGGCCCCGCAGCTCCGCGGGCGACACCTGCCCGCCGTGCACCAGCCGGTCGAAGACCAGGCCGTCCACACAGGTCAGCAGGGTGACCGTACGGGCATCCGCGGCCGTCCCCGGGACGCCGTGCGCGGTCAGGACGGCGCGTACGGCCTCCCGTGCCGTGTTCTCGCGCGGGGTGAGGATCTCGCGCAGCTCGGGGTGGTGCACGCTCTCGATCGCGCACGCGTAGCGGGCCAGCGAGCGCTGCCGCCCCTCGCCCGTCAGGCGCTGCGCGGTGAGCGCGGCGAGGCCCGCCACCAGGTCCTCCGCGTCGCGCGGCACCGGCGCCCGCCGCGCCGCCTCCTCCAGCTCCGCCTGGTCGAGGGCGACCAGGCGCCGGACCAGGGCGGTGAGCAGGGCGCGGCGCGTGCGGTAGTAGGCGGAGGTGGTGCCGGACGGCAGTCCGGCCGCGCGGTCGACGGCGCGGTGGGTGAGGCCGCGCATGCCGTGGGCGGCCAGCACGCCGACGGCCGCGTCGGCGAGGGCGGTGCGCCGGTCGGTACGTGGGAGGGGGCGGCCGGTGGGGTGGGCCGCGGGGTGGTCGGCTGGCTGGTCGGTGGGCTCGGGCACCCCCTCTTTCTACACCTGTAGAGGGCGGGAGTACGCTTCTTCTACAGATGTAGAAGCCCGGCGACGGGCGTGCGCCACGGGAGAACACGGGAGAAGGGGACCGGCATGGGCGGCAGCGCGGTGGTGGTGGGCGGGGGCATCGGCGGACTGGCCGCGGCGATCGGCCTGCGCGCGGTCGGCTGGGAGGTGGTGGTCGCCGAACGCGCCCCGGTCCTCGCCGACGTGGGCGCGGGCATCTCCCTGCACGCCAACGGCATGCGTGCCCTGGACGCCCTCGGCGCGGGCGAGGCCGTACGCGCCGCCGCCCGGCCCCAGTACACCGGCGGCACCCGCGCTCCCGGCGGCCGCTGGCTGGCCCGGATGGACGGCACCGTCCTCGAACGCGAGCTGGGCACGCCCCTCGTCGGCATCCCGCGCGCCGACCTGCACCGCGCCCTGCGCGCCGCGCTGCCCGAGGGGTGCCTGCGCACCGGCGCCGAGGTGCGGTCCGTCGACGACAGCGACGGCGGGCGGGTGCGGGTGCTCCTGGCCGGGGACGGCGGCGAAAGCGCCACCGCCACCGCCAGCAGCACTGTCACCGGCACGGAAGACGTGCTCGACGCCGATCTGGTCGTCGCCGCAGACGGCGTGGGCAGCCGGCTGCGCCACCGCCTCTTCCCGGACCACCCCGGCCCCGCCTACAGCGGCTCGACCGTGCTGCGCGCCGTCACCGCACACCCGGTGGAGCTGCGCACCGACTTCGCGCTCACCTGGGGCCGGGGAGCCGAGTTCGGGCACATCGCCTTCCGTGACGGGCGCGCGGAATGGCACGCGGTGCTCAACGCGCCGCCCGGTGTGCGCCCCGCCGACCCGCTCGCCGCGCTGCGCCACCGCTTCGCCGACTGGCACGAGCCCGTCCCGGCGCTGCTGGCCGCCACCCGGCCCGAGGCCGTACTGCACCACGACATCCACGAACTCACGGTCCCGCTGCCCGCCTTCACCGCGGGCCGCGTCGCCCTGCTCGGCGACGCCGCCCACGCCATGACCCCGCACCTGGGCCAGGGCGCCTGCCAGGCCCTGGAGGACGCGGTCACCCTCGCCGCCGCGCTCGCCGCGGAGCCGTCCACCGCCCAGGCGCTGGCCCGCTACGACGCCGAGCGCCGCCCGCGCAGCCAGGCCGTGGCCCTCGCCGCCCGCCGGGCCGGCCGGATGGGGCAGCGGCTGGCCCACCCGGCGGCCGTCGCCCTGCGCAACGCCGCCCTCCGGCTGGCCCCCGACACCGTCACGATGCGGGCCGTCCTCCGGCACGCCGACTGGACCCCGCCCGAGCTGCCCTGACCGGGGCCCGGCACCCTCAGGAACCCGGGCCCGCCTCCGCCTGTGCCTCCGCCCGCGGCTCCGCGTCCCCGTGCCACGTGTGCCACAGGGCCGCGTACGCGCCGTCCGACGCCACCAGCTCGTCATGGGTGCCCAGTTCGGTCAGCAGGCCGTCCTCCAGCACGGCCACCCGGTCGGCGTCATGGGCGGTGTGCAGCCGGTGCGCGACGGCGATGACCGTACGGCCGCGCAGCACGGCGGCCAGCGCGCGCTCGGTGTGGCGGGCCGTGGCCGGGTCGAGCAGCGCGGTGGCCTCGTCCAGGATCAGGGTGTGCGGATCGGCCAGCACGACCCGGGCCAGGGCGAGTTGCTGGGCCCGGGAACCGTCGACGGGCCGCGCGCCCGCGCCCAGCTCGGTGTCCAGGCCGTCCGGCAGCTCCCGCACCCAGGCGTCGGCGCCCACCGCGGCCAGCGCCGCCCACAACCGCTCGTCCGCCGCCTCCGGTTCGGCGATCCGCAGATTGTCCCGGACGCTGCCCAGGAACACATGGTGCTCCTGGGTGACCAGGACGACCTGGCGGCGCAGTGTCTCCGGTTCCAGCGCGGCGACCGGCACCCCGCCCACCGTCACCGTGCCCGCGGTCGGCGCGTCCACGCCCGCCAGCAGCCTGGCCAGCGTCGTCTTGCCCGCCCCGGACGGCCCCACCAGGGCCAGCCGCTCCCCGGGCCGCACCGACAGGTCGACGCCGCGCAGCACCTCGCCGCCGCGCTCGTACGCGTACCGGGCCCCGGCCACGTCGATACGGTCGTCCGCCGGTGCGTCGGCGGTCGCCGGGACCGGGCGCGGGGCCTCCGCCAGGCCCTCCACCCGGGCGAAGGAGGCGCCGCTGCTCTGGAGCAGCTCGACATGCATCAGGATCTGGTCCAGCGGCTCCGTGAACTGCCGCAGATACAGGGCGGCGGCCACCACCGCGCCCACCGTCACCGCGCCGTGCGCGTGCAGCGCCCCACCGGCCAGCAGCACCCCGGCCACGGGCAGCACGTAGGACACCTCGACGGCCGGGAAGAACACGCTGCGCAGGAACAGCGTGTGGAACCGGGCGCGCCGGGACTCCTCCAGCGCGTCGCGGCTCGCCGCGATCCGCCGCCCGGCCAGCCCGAACGCCTCGACGGTACGGGCCCCCCGGGCCGTCTCCGTCAGCGCCTCGGCGACCTCGGAGCCCGCCGCGCCCTCGCGCAGATAGCCGTCCCTGGCCCGGCGCAGGTACCAGCGCAGCGCGCACCCGACCGGCGCCAGCGCCAGCAGACCGATCGCCCCGAGCAGCGGGTTCAGCAGGAACACGGCGGCCAGCACGAACACCGCCTGCACGGTGCTGACCAGCAGCTCGGGGCCCACGGTGCGCAAGGTGGTGCCCACCGCGGCCACGTCCGCGGTGCCGCGGGTGGTCAGATCGCCGGTGCCGGCCCGCTCGACCACCGCGGCGGGCAGGGCCAGCGCCCGGTCCACGAACTCCTCGCGCACCCGCGCCAGGGTGCGTTCGCCGAAGCGATGGCCCGCGTACCGGGCCCAGCGCGCCAGCAGCAGCTGCGTGAGCGCGGCCGCCAGGAGCCCCGCGGCCAGCAGGTCCACGCCGTGCACCCCGCCGCCGGAGCGCACCTGGTCGATGATCCGGCCGAGCAGCCACGGACCGGCGAGCCCCGCCGCCGCTGCCAGCACGTTCAGGACGAGGACGCCCGTGAACGCCCGCCCGTCCGCCGCGACCAGACGCAGCGCGGCCCGGCGGACCCGCGCGCGCCCGGCGACCGGCAGCCGGCCCTGGACCTCGGTACCGTCCGCCGTCATCGCGCGGCCTCCTGTGCGGTGCCCGCGACAGGCGGATCCGCGTCCTGTCCCGTGTCCTGCTCCGCGTCCGGTTCCGTGTCACGTGCCACCAGCGCCCGGTAGCCCGGTTCGCGGGCGAGGAGCGCGCGGTGCGAGCCCGTCGCCGTGACCTTGCCCTCGACCAGGTGCAGCACGGTGTCCGCGTGGTCCAGGACCAGCGGGGAGGTGGTGGTGACGAGGGTCGTCCGCCCGGCGCGCGCCTCGCGCAGCCGGGCCGCCACCGCCGCCTCGGTGTGCGCGTCCAGCGCCGAGGTGGGTTCCACGGCGAGCAGCACCTCAGGAACGGCCAGCAGCGCCCGCGCCAGGCGTATCCGCTGCCGCTGGCCGCCGGACAGGCTGCGGCCCTGGGCGGCCACGGCCGCCTCCAGGCCGTCGTCGAGCCCCTGCACGATGTCCTCGGCGGCGGCCGCGTGCAGCGCCCACGCGATCTCCCGGGCACTGTGTTCCCGGGCGGCGCCGCACACCACCTCCCGCAGCGGACCCGCGAACAGGTCGGCCTCGTTGTCGGCGACCAGGACGCGCTCGCGCACCCCGGCGAGCACGTACGCGTCCAGAGGGGTCCCGTCCCAGGTCGCCGCCGACGGCGTGTAGCGGCCGAGCCGGTCCACGACGGCCGCCGCGTCGGCGGGGCTCGCGCAGACCAGCGCGGTCAGCCGGCCCGGCCGCACCCGGACGTCCGACTCCGGGTCGTACAGCTCCGCGGGCCGCGGCGGCGGGGGCAGGGTGCCCCTGTCCTCCTGCGGCTCCAGCCGCAGCAGCCGTACGACCCGGCGCGCGGCCACCACACCCCGGTTCAGCTGGTAGCCCGCCTCGACGAAGAACGACACCGGGGTCACCAGGACCGCCACATAGCCGTACACCGACACCAGTTCGCCCACGGTGATCTCGCCGCGGGCGGCCAGCCGGGCCGCCAGCCAGGTCACCACGGCCAGGAACAGCACCGGCAGCCCTGAACCGAGCGCCTGGAGCCAGCTCGTCACCGCGCCCACCCGGTAGCCCTGCTCGCGCAGCCGCCGCGAGTCGTGCCGGAAGGCGTCCGCGAACAGCCCCTTGCCGCCCAGGCCGCCCAGCACCCGCAGCCCGCCCGCGAGGTCGCCGATGCGCGCGGTCAGCACGCCCTGCCGCTCCCGGTACTCGCCCTCGGCACGTTGCAGCCGCCGGGTCAGCGGCCCCACCAGCAGCGCGGTCAGCGGCGCCCCCAGCAGCACCACGGCGGCCAGCGGCACGGACACCGACAGCAGCAGCCCCGCCACCGCCGCGTAGACGACGACCGCGCCGACCCCGGGACCGACCACGGTCAGGCTCTGGCTGATCGTCTGCACGTCGCCGACGCCGATGGTGACCACCTCCCCGGTGCCCGCCCGGTGCGGCAGCGCCGCGCCCAGCCGCACCACCTGGCCGACGACGACCTTGACGGTGCGGAAGTTGGCGTCCATGCGCACCCGGGTCATCGTGCGGTGCCGCAGGATGCTCAGCCAGGCGTTGACCGCCCCGACCGCGAACAGCGCGCCCGACCACAGGGCCAGCGCCCCCATGTCCCCGCGCTGGAGTCCGTCGTCGACCGCCCGGGACATCAGATACGGCGTCGCCGCCAGCAGCACCATCCACACGCTCGCCAGCAGCGCCCCGGCGAGCGACCGCCCCGGCTGCCGGGTCACCAGCCACCACAGGTACCACCAGCCGCCCCGGCTGTCGGGCGTGCCCGGGTCCGCGTAGGCGTCGATCACCGGCGCCCCCTCCCTGTCTCGCCTGTCTCGCCTGTCCTGCCCCGTCCTGCCTGTCCTGCCCGTCCCGGCTGTCTCGCCCGTCTCGCCTGTCTCCTGCTGTGTCCGGCGCGCGTCGCCCGGTCAGGCCGCGTCAGCCGGTGAAGCCGGGCACCACCAGACCGGACTCGTAGGCGATCACCACCGCGTGGGTGCGGTTCTGCGCGCCGAGTTTGGTCAGTACGTTGCCCACGTGGGTCTTCGCCGTCTCCTGGCTCACCGTCAGCGCCCGCGCGATCTCCGGGTTGGACAGCCCGGTGGCCATCAGCCGCAGCACTTCCTCCTCCCGCCCGGTCAGGGCGGCCCGCGGCAGCGCCTCGGCGGAGCCCAGCGGACGGGCCGCGACCATCCGGCGCAGCGCGGCCGGGAAGAGGATCGCCTCGCCCGCCGCCACCACCCGCACCGCCTCCGCGATCCGCCCGACCGGATACCGCTTGAGGACGAACCCGGCGGCCCCCGCGCCCAGCGCGGCGGTGACATGGCCGTCGTTCTCGAAGGTGGTGATCACCACGACCTTCGGCGGATCGGGCTCCGCCAGCAGCCGCCGGGTGGCCTCGATGCCGTCGAGGCGCGGCATCCGCACATCCATCAGCACCACGTCCGGCCGCAGCAGCCGCGCCCGCTCGACCGCCTCGGCACCGTCGGCCGCCTCCCCGGTCACGGCGAGACCCGGCTGCGCCGCGAGCAGCGTGCGCAGCCCGCTGCGGGTCACCTCGTCGTCGTCCGCGATCAGCAGGGTGACGGGCGCGGCGGCGGATCCGGCGCCGGGGCCGGTCGGGGCGTGCGCGTCCGCGCCGGAACCGGTCATGCCGGCCACCGTACCGGCAGCCGGACCGCCAGCCGCCAGTGGTCCGGCCCCTCCGGACCGGCCCGCAGCTCGCCGTGCAGCAGCCGTACGCGCTCGGCCAGCCCGGACAGGCCGCGCCCGGACGGCGGGAAGGCACCCGCACCCGGTCCGGTGCCCGCCCCGGTGCGGTTGACCACGTCGAGTTCCAGCACATCGGGTCCGGCCGCCACCCGGACCGCGACCGGACCGCCCGCCCCGTGCCGCAGCGCGTTCGTCAGCCCCTCCTGGACGATGCGGTACGCCGCCCGGGAGAGCGTCCCGCGCACCTGCGCGAGGGCGCCCGACAGCTCCGGTTCCACCACCGCCCCCGCGTGCCGCAGCCGGTCCAGCAGCTCGGGCAGGTCGGCCAGGGTGCGCACCGGCGCCGTGCCCGCCTCCTGCTCGCGCAGCACGCCCAGGACGTAGTCCAGGTCCTCCAGCGCGGCGCGGGCCGACTCCTCGATGCTGCGCAGCGCGGCCCGCGCCGCCGCCGGGTCGGCGCCGAGCATCTCGCCCGCCACCGCTGCCTGGATCGTCGTCGCCGTCAGGGTGTGCCCGATGGAGTCGTGCAGCTCCTGGGCCAGCCGGTTGCGTTCGGCCAGCCGCAGTTCCCGCTCGGCGGCCAGTGCGAGCCGCTCGGCCGCCGAGGGGCCCAGCAGCCTGGGCGCCGCCCGGCGCAGGGTGCCGGTCACCACCGCGCACACCGTCGCCGCCAGCAGCAGGCAGCCGAGCGCCGCCGGCCAGCTGCCCCAGCCGCCCGTCACCCGCACCGACCGGCCGAACAGGACGAGACCGCCCTCGGCGCCCAGCCAGTTGCCCGGCAGGATCAGCCCGGCGACGATCAGCCCGCCGCCCACCAGCGCGCCCGCCCAGCCCAGCGCCACGTGCAGCAGCAGCCACAGCGGGGTCCGCCAGCGGTCGGCACCGGACGGCCCGGCCGGGGGCGCGGAAGCGGACCCGCCGTCATGGGCGCCCGCCGGACGGCGCACGGCCGCCGGGTCGGGCAGCGGCACCCGCAGCACCCGGCGGGCGCAGGCGATGAGCACCCGCCGGGTGGTGCGGGCCAGCCCGGCCGCGCCGATGAGCACCGCCCAGACCAGCAGGTCCAGCGCGATCTGCGCGCCGTAGGGGGCGAAGCGCCAGAGGGGCGACAGCAGGGCGACGAACGGCAGCAGCGCGATGCTCGCCAGCGCGCCGCAGCACGCGAACAGCGCGCCCGTGTACGTGGAGCCGCGCAGCAGCGGCCGGATTCCCCTGGTCATGGTGCGGCCAGTATGACTGCCCAGGTCACCGGCGTTCTCCCCCGATCGGGGGAGAACCGTTTCCCGCTTCCTCGCGATGTGCGGCCACGGCCTTGGAGGACAGGATCGTGTCCCGACCAGCCGACCGGAGGACGACCGATGGACACGTACGCGACGAGGACACCGCACCACCCCGCAGGCCCCGGGCCGGGCGCGCGGGCCGGGTCCGGCGGGAGGGGCGGCAACGGCCTGACCGTCACCGCCATGGTGCTGGGCGTCGCCGCGCTGACCACGTCGGTCGTCGTCATCGGCGGCCCGCTCGGGATCGTCGGACTGGTCCTGGGCGCCGTCGCGCTGCGGACGGCCGGACGGACCGGCACCGGCCGGGGCATGGCCGTCACCGGCCTGGTGACCTCGGCCGTCGCTGTCGTGGTGTCCGTCGTGGTCGCCGTCCTCGTGGTCTGGTACGCCGACCACACCCAGAAGTGCTACCGGCCCGACAGCTTCCACCAGTACACGCAGTGCGTCCGCGACCAGCTCGGCGGGCACTGACCGCAGCCCTGGTCCACCGGCCCCGCCCACGGACGGGGGACCACGGACGAGGGCACACAGACACACTGACGAGGGCGGACGAGCCGTACGGCCGTTCCCGCCCGGCAAGGACGAGCACGATGACCCACACCCGACGGCGGACGGCCGCCCTGCTGGCCGCCACCGCCGCGACGGCCCTCCTGGGCGCGCTGCCGCCCGTGACGGCCGCCGCCGCGCCCCGGGCGGCGACCGCGCCGCCGACGGCCGCGTCCCCGGACGCCCTGCGCCCCTTCACCGGGCAGCGGCCCCACTGGCGGCGCTGCGACGCCCACCGCCCGGCCGCCTTCCGGTGCGCGACCGTCAAGGTGCCCCTGGACTACGCCGATCCGGGCGGCCGGACGATCGACCTCGCGATATCCCGGCTGGCGGCGGGCGACCCGAAGCAGCGCCGCGGCGTCCTGCTGCTCAACCCCGGCGGCCCCGGCGGCTCGGGCCTGGACCTGCCGGTCGCCCCCGAGCTGGACCTGCCCCAGGACGTGCGGCAGCGCTACGATCTCATCGGGTTCGACCCGCGGGGCGTCGGGCGGAGCACACCCGTCGGCTGCGGTCTCACCGAGGACGAGCAGAACGACGAACGCCCCTACCGGGACGCGACGTTCGCGAAGGACGTGCGGTGGGCCCGTACGGTCGCCGACAAGTGCCGCTCGGCCGCGGGCGGCCTGCTGCCGCACCTCACCACCCGCAACGTCGCCCGCGACATGGACGTCGTCCGTGCCGTGCTCGGCGAGAAGAAGATCTCCTACCTCGGCTACTCCTACGGCACCTACCTCGGCGCCGTCTACACGCAGCTGTTCCCCCGGCGGGCCGACCGGTTCGTGCTGGACAGCGCGGCCGACCCCGCGCTGATCTGGCGGGGCACCTTCCAGGAGATGGCGAGGGGCGCCGAGGCCGCGTTCACCCGGTGGTGCGCGTGGACCGCCCGCCGGGACGCCACCTACCACCTGGGCGCCACCCCGGCCGCGGTCCGGCAGAGCTTCTGGGACCTGGTTCGCCGGGCCGACCGCGCCCCCGTCGACTCCGGCGGGCGGCTCCTGACCGGCGACGGCATCCGCTCGGAGCTGCGCCCCGCGTTCGTCCATGTCCGCGTCGCCGCCGAGAAGGTCGCCGAACTGACGAAGGCGGCCCGGGGCGAGGCGCCGCCCGCCCCCTCCGGCACGACCGCGCCCACCCCGGACCCGGCCCCCTCGGCGACCGCCGGGACCGTCCCCGCCGACAACGAGGCCGCGAGCGCCTGGGCCTTCATCTGCGCCGACACCCGCGCCTCGTGGCCGAGCGACCCCGAGCGCTATCGCCGCGACGCGGTCCGCGACAAGGCGCGGTACCCGCTCTACGGCGACATCGCCTCCACCATCAAGCCCTGCGCCTTCTGGGAGCGCGGCAGCGAGCCCGCCACGAGCGTGGACAACGGCGTCGCCGCGCTGATCCTCCAGAACGAGTGGGACTCCCAGACGCCGCTGCCCGGCGCCCGGAACATGCACCGGGTGCTGCGCGGCTCCCGCATGGTCACGGTCGCGGGCGGCGAGGGGCACGGCGTCTACGGACTCGACGGCTCCTGCGCCGACCGGACCGCCACGGCCTACCTGACCACCGGCAGGCTCCCGGCCGGTGACCTGACCTGCCGGACACCCGCCGGAAAGTAGCGGGGCCGCCGCCGGGAGAGGACGTACCGGGCCCGCCCGCTCAGGCCAGGCTGTCCCGCCAGGCCCGGTGCAGGCGGGCGAACCGGCCGGTGCCCGCGACGAGCGCGGACGGCGGGCCGTCCTCCACGATCCGGCCGTGCTCCATCACCAGGACCCGGTCGGCGATCTCCACCGTGGACAGCCGGTGCGCGATCACCACGGCGGTACGGCCGCGCAGGACCGTGGCCATCGCGCGCTGCACGGCCTGCTCGCCGGGCACGTCCAGCGAACTGGTCGCCTCGTCCAGGATCAGCACCGCCGGATCGGCCAGCAACGCCCGCGCGAAGGAGACCAGTTGGCGCTGCCCGGCGGAGATACGGCCACCGCGCTTGCGTACGTCGGTGTCGTAGCCGTCGGGCAGGGCGCTGATGAAGTCATGGGCGCCGATCGCCTTCGCGGCCCGCTCGATCTCCTCGCGGCTCGCCTCGGGGCGGCCGAGGGCGATGTTCTCGGCGACCGTCCCGGAGAACAGGAACGCCTCCTGCGTCACCATCACCACCCCGCGCCGCAGTTCGGGCACGGCCAGCTCGCGCAGGTCCGTCCCGTCCAGCAGCACCCGGCCCTCGCTCGGGTCGTAGAAGCGGGCCAGCAGCTTGGCCAGGGTCGACTTGCCCGCGCCGGTGGATCCGACCACGGCGACGGTCTGCCCGGCCGGGAGCGTCAGGTCGAAGCGGGGCAGCACCTCGCCGCCGGTGCGGTAGGCGAAGCGGACCCCGTCGAAGACCACCTCGCGGCCCGGCAGCGCCGACTTCAGGGGCGGCAGCTGCCGGGGCGCGGGCGGCTCCGGCACCGAGGGGGTCTGCGCGAGCAGGCCCGCGATCTTCTCCAGGGACGCCGCCGCCGACTGGTAGGAGTTGAGGAACATGCCCAGGCGGTCGATCGGGTCGTACAGCCGCCGCAGGTACAGCACGGCCGCCGCCAGCACCCCCAGCGCCAGCGAGCCGTCCGCCACCCGCCAGGCGCCCCACAGCACGATCAGCGCGACCGCCGTGTTCGCCACCAGGCGGGAGCCGACGACATAGCGGGCCATCTCCAGGAGGGCGTCGCCGTTGGCCCGTTCGTGGCGCCGGTTGAGACCGGCGAAAGCGGCGTCGTTGGCCGCCTCCCGGCGGAACGCCCGCACCGGCCGGATGCCGTTCATCGTCTCCACGAACTTCACGATGACCGCCGCGATCGCCGTGGACCGCTCCCGGTACACCCGGCCCGCGCGCCGCTGGTAGAGCCGCACCAGCAGGTACAGCGGCCCGAACGAGGCCACCGCGACCGCGCCGAGCCCGAGGTCCAGCCAGAGCAGCAGCGCCGCGATGGACACGAAGGACAGGACGACCGTGATCAGCTCCTGGAGGCCCTCGTCGAGCAGTTCGCGCAGCGACTCCACGTCCGTGGTGGACCGGGAGATGAGCCGCCCGGAGGTGTAGCGCTCGTGGAAGTCCACGCTGAGCGCCTGCGCGTGCCGGAAGATACGGCCGCGCAGGTCCAGCAGCACGTCCTGGTTGACCCGGGCGGCAGCCACGATGAACACCCACTGGAGGGCGCCCGAGGCGAGCGCGCACAGCAGATAGCCCGCGGCCACCGCCATGAGCGGCCCGTGGTCGTGGGCGCGGAACGCCGGTACGGCCGTGTCGATGGCGTACGCCACCAGCAGCGGGCCCGCCTGCACGGCCGCCTGCTGGAGCAGCAGCACCAGGGTGGTGACGGCCACCCGGGCCTTCATGGGCGCCAGCAGCGAGCGCAGCAGGGCGCCGGTGGCACCCGGGGGAGCGGGCAGTACGTCCTTGTCGAAGGAGTCGCCGGGGCCTGCGGTGCCGTCGGCCTGCGGCAGGTCCCCGGGGTCCCCGGTGGCCGGGACGGACGTCGTCGGGGCCGTCATCGCTCGTCGTCCTCCTGGTCCGTGTGCTGGTCCGTGTGCTGATCCGTTTGCCGGACCGTGTGCTGCTCCGCGGTGTCGTGTCCGCTCGGTTCGCCGGGGGAGCCGGGGGGCCGTTCGCCCGCCATCAGATGCGCGTACTCGGCGTCGGTGCGCAGTAGTTCCTGATGGGTGCCCACGGCCTTGATCCGGCCGCCGGACAGCAGGGCGACACGGTCGGCCAGCAGCACCGTGGAGGGGCGGTGCGCCACGATCAGGGCGGTGGTGCCGGTGAGCACCTGGCGCAGCGCCGCCTCCACGGCGGCCTCGGTGTGCACGTCGAGCGCGGACAGCGGGTCGTCCAGGATCAGGAAGCGCGGCCTGCCCACGACCGCCCGTGCCAGCGCGAGGCGCTGGCGCTGGCCGCCGGACAGGCTCAGGCCCTGCTCGCCGACCTGGGTGGCGGTGCCCTGCGGGAGCGCGTGCACGAACTCCGCCTGCGCCACGGCCAGGGCGCGGTCCAGCTCGTCGCCGCCCGGCGCGTCCGTACCGTCCTCGGTGCCCATGAGGACGTTCTCCGCGACGCTCGCGGAGAAGAGCGTGGGTTCCTCGAAGGCGACGGAGACGAGGGCGCGCAGCGTCTCCCGGTCCAGCGCGCGGATGTCCGTGCCGTCCAGGGTGATCCGGCCGGAGGTCAGCTCGTGCAGCCGGGGGACGAGCGCGGTCAGCGTGGTCTTGCCGCTTCCGGTCGCTCCGACCAGGGCCATCGACTCACCGGGGCGGATGTGCAGGTCGACGCGGTCCAGCAGCGGCGGGGAGCCGGGCGGCGCGTCCGGGTAGCGGAAGCGGACGTCCTCGAAGCGCAGGCCGCCCGCGCGCGTGCCGCCGTCGTCGGCGGTGCCGGCCGCGGTGCCGTCCGCGGTGTCCTCCGCGGGCGGCAGGGCGGGCCCGGCGGACTCCGGCCGCTCGTCCAGCACCTCGAAGTAGCGTTCCGTGGCGGTCGCCGCCTCCTGGCTCATCGCGAGCAGGAAGCCGATCGACTCCACCGGCCAGCGCAGCGCGAGGGCCGTGGACAGGAAGGCGACCAGGGTGCCCGCCGACAGCGAGCCGTCCGAGACCTGCACGGCGCCCACCACCAGCGTGGCGCCGATGGCCACCTCGGGCAGGGCCATGATGACCGCCCAGATCGTCGCCAGCAGCCGCGCCTTGCTCAGCTCGGTGCCGCGCAGGGTGGCCGACAGCTCGCGGAACGCGCGCGCCTGGCTGCGGTGCCGGCCGAACCCCTTGATGACGCGGATGCCGAGCACGCTCTCCTCGACCACCGTCGTCAGGTCCCCGACCTGGTCCTGCGCGCGCCGCGCCACGCGCGCGTACCGCCTCTCGAAGAGCGCGCTCAGCACGACCAGCGGCACGGCCGGGGCCAGCATCACCAGGCCCAGCGACCACTCCTGGAGCAGCATGATGATCACGCCCACCAGGATCGTCACGCCGTTGACGAGCAGGAACGTCAGGGGGAAGGCGAGGAACTGGCGCAGCAGCATCAGGTCGGTGGTGCCCCGGGAGAGCAACTGGCCCGACGCCCACCGGTCGTGGAAGGCGATCGGCAGCCGCTGGAGCCGCTCGTAGAGAGCGGCCCGCATCCGGGCCTCGACCCGCGACAGCGGGCGCGCCACCAGCCACCGCCGCAGCCCGAACAGCAGCGCCTCGGCCACGCCGAGCAGCAGCAGGTACAGCGCCCCGAGCCACACCCCGCCCCGGTCCCCGTCGGCGACCGGCCCGTCCACCAGCCACTTCAGGACGAGCGGGATCACCAGCCCCACACAGGAGGCGACGATCGCGACGCCCGCGGCGACGGACAGCCGGGCGCGCACCGGGCGCACGAACGGCCACAGCCGCAGCAGCGCACGGACGGCGGACCGCTCCCCGGTCCCCGGGGGCCCGGAAGGACCAGCGGGTCCGGTGGGTCCGGCGGGACCGGAGAGACGGGAGGGATCGGACGGATCGGCGGGACGGTCGGAGCTGACCTCTGCGGGGGCGGGTGTCGTGGTCATCACTTCGGAGACTACGGACCACCACTGACAACGCCCACCGAGTTTTGGCCGAGCCGCACTCCGCCGCCGGTCCTACGACCTGCGCACGCCCCCCCGGGCCCGCCCGCCCGAATCCGCCCCCGATCCCACCGAATTCCCCCCACCCGGACCCGCCCCCTCCGGCGCCGCCTGCCGGGTCCCGCCCCTTCCGGGTCCGCCCGCCCGGATCCGGCCCCTGGGGCCACCGCTCCTGCCGTCCGGCTCCGGCCCTCGGCCCAGCGAGTCCGCGTCCGCCCGTCCGGGTCGGACCGGTCCCGGTCCCGGTCCCGGGGCCGGGTGGTCGTAGCGCCGCATCAACCCATCGCGGCGCCCCGTCAACCGATCGGCTGATGCCGCTTCGAGCGCGTCGGGCGATGTGCGCGGGCCCCGTCCGCCGCGACGCTGGTGCCATGTCCATCATCGAAGTCAGCGAACTGCGCAAGTCCTACGGCGGCCGGGCCGTCGTCGACGGCGTCTCCTTCGCCGTCGAGGAGGGTGAGATCTTCGGCGTCCTCGGCCCCAACGGCGCCGGAAAGACCACCACCGTCGAGTGCGTCGAGGGGCTGCGTGTCCCCGACTCCGGCCGGGTCCGGGTCACCGGACTCGACCCGGTGGCCGAACGCGAGCAGGTCGCCCGGGTGTTGGGCGCCCAGCTCCAGCAGAGCGAGCTCCAGGCCAAGCTGACCGTCCGTGAGGCGCTGGAGCTGTACGCCTCCTTCTATCCGCACCCCGCCGACTGGCGCCCGCTCGCCGAGCGGCTGGGGCTCGCCCCGAAGCTCACCACCCGCTTCGCCAAGCTGTCCGGCGGCCAGAAGCAGCGGCTGTTCATCGCGCTGGCCCTCATCGGCAACCCCCGGGTCGTCGTCCTGGACGAGCTGACCACCGGGCTCGACCCGCGCGCCCGGCGCGACACCTGGCAGCTCATCGAGGACGTCCGGGCGAGCGGCGTCACCGTGCTGCTCGTCACGCACTTCATGGAGGAGGCGCAGCGGCTGTGCGACCGGATCGCCGTGATCGACCAGGGCCGGGTCGCCGCCCTGGACACCCCGCAGGGGCTGATCCGGCGCTCGGCGGGCGCCACCGTCATCAGCTTCACCCCGTCCGCGCCCGTGGACGAGGGTGACCTGAACGCGCTGCCCGAACTGGCCTCGGTGGCGTTCAAGGACGGCAGGATCACGCTGTCCGGCACCGACGCCACCGTCAACGCCGTCATCACGCTGCTCGCCCGCCACCACATCACCGCCCACCAGCTCCGCGTCAGCGACGCCACGCTCGACGACGCGTTCCTCGACCTGACGGAGGCCGCCGCATGAGTTCCGCCGCTTTCGACCCCGCCGTACTGCGCACCGAGGCCCGGCTGTTCCGCCGGGAACCCGGCGCGATCTTCTGGATCCTGCTGTTCCCCACCCTGCTGCTGGGCATCCTCGGCTCCATCCCGTCCTTCCGGGAGCACGACGACTCGCTCGGCGGGCTGCGCCTCGTCGACACCTACGTACCGGTCGCGGTGCTGCTCGGGCTGATCCTCGGCGGGCTCCAGGCCATGCCGCAGGTCCTCACCGGCTACCGCGAGCGCGGCATCCTGCGCCGGATGTCGGCCACCCCGGTCCGGCCCGTGGTGCTGCTCACCGCGCACATGGTGGTCTTCGCGGGCGCGGCCCTGTGCTCGGCGGTGCTCGCCCTGCTCGTGGGCCGGATCGCCTTCGGCGTCCGCCTGCCCGAGCAGCCCTTCGGCTACGCGCTCGCCCTGCTGCTGGCCGTCGCGGTCGCCCTCGCGCTCGGCTCGGTGATCTCCGCGCTGTCGCGCACCACGAAGATCGCCGGTGCGGTGGGCAGCGCGGTGCTCTTCCCCATGATGTTCTGCGCGGGACTGTGGGTGCCGGTGCGGGCCATGCCCCACGTGCTCGCCCGCTCCGTCGGCTACACCCCCTTCGGCGCGGCGGCCCAGGCCCTGGACCAGGCCGCCGCCGGACACTGGCCGGGCTGGACGCACCTGGCCGTGCTCGCCGCCTGGACGGTGCTGCTCACCGCCGGTGCCGCCCGCTGGTTCCGCTGGGAATGACCGGCGGCCCCGCCCCGTCCGGCGCCGTACCGGACACTGGGCGCATGACGAGTGCCGAGTGGAAGCAGCCGCGCGCGACCTTCGACGGATGGGGGCCGTACGCGCTGCTCGGCGTGGCCGTGCTGACCTCGGCGGGCGCGGCGGCCGGGATCGGCATGAGCCGGACGGAGATCTGGCTGGCCCTGGTTCTGACCGGTGTCGCGCTGGCCCTCCAGGTGGGCTGGCGGCGCTGGTCGCGGACCCGGCCGGAGCCGGGGCGGGTCAGCGCCTGCCTGTACTTCGTGCGCTGGGCGCTCGGCTTCGTCCTGACCTGGCTCAACCCGTTCTTCGCGTTCTACGCCGTGGCCGGCTACTACACCGCCGCCCGGCAACTGCCGCCCAGGCTCGTGCTGCCCGGCCTGTGCCTGACCGCCGTCACCATGGCCGGCAGCGAGATCGGGGGCATGCCGCCGCACGGCACGATCCTGTGGCTGGGCTTCCTCGTCGTGCTCGGCGCGAACATCGCCCTGGTCGCGGTCTTCACCCGGTTCGCCGAGCAGGAGGAGGCCCGGGGCCGTGCCCAGGCGTCCACCATCGCCGAGCTGGAACGCACCAACACCGCCCTCCAGCAGGCCCTCGACGAGAACGCCGCGCTGCACGCCCAGCTCCTCGTGCAGGCCCGCGAGGCGGGCGTCGCCGACGAGCGCCGCCGGCTGGCCGCCGAGATCCACGACACCCTCGCCCAGGGCCTGACCGGCATCATCGCCCAGCTGCGGGTGGTGACGAACACCACCGACCGGGCCGCCGCCCGCGCGCACGTGGAGCGCGCCATGGAGCTGGCCCGGCACAGCCTGGGCGAGGCCCGCCGCTCGGTGCACAACCTCGCCCCGGTCGCCCTCGCCGACGCCGGGCTGCCCGAGGCGCTGCGCGACACCGTCGCCGAGTGGGGCGAACGCACCGGCTGCCGGGCCGACTTCACCCTGACCGGCACCAGCGAGCAGGTGCACGACGAGGTCTCGGCGACGCTGCTGCGCATCGCCCAGGAGTCCCTGTCCAACGCGGCCCGGCACGCCCGCGCCACCCGGGTCGGCGTCACCCTGTCCTACATGGGCGACGAGATCTCCCTCGACGTACGCGACGACGGCCGCGGCTTCGACCCGCTCGCCGTGCCCGCCCGCACCCGGGCCGGGGGGTTCGGCCTGGACGGCATGCGGGCCCGCGCCGAACGCATCGCGGGTTCCCTCACCATCGAGTCGGAGCCGGGCCACGGCACGGCCGTCTCGGCTCGCGTACCGTTGGTGGGCGATGACCGATGACACCCCCATCTCGCTGCTGATCGTCGACGACCACCCGGTCGTACGGGACGGTCTGCGCGGCATGTTCGAGGCCGCCCCCGGATTCACCGTGCTCGGCGAGGCGACGGGCGGTGTGGAGGCGGTGGCGAAGGCCGCCGCGCTCGACCCGGACGTCGTCCTCATGGACCTGCGGATGCCGGGCGGGCCCGGCGTCGACGCCATCCGGGAGCTGACCCGCCGCGGCGCCCGCGCCAAGGTGCTCGTGCTGACGACGTACGACACCGACTCCGACACCCTGCCCGCGATCGAGGCGGGTGCCACGGGCTATCTGCTCAAGGACGCCCCGCGCGACGACCTGCTCGCCGCCGTCCGGGCCGCCGCCGAGGGCCGTTCGGTGCTCTCCCCGGCCGTCGCCTCCCGGCTGGTCTCCGCGGTCCGCGCCCCCGCCGCGGGCAGCGAACCGCTGTCGGCGCGCGAGCGCGAGGTGCTGGTGCTGGTCGCCCGGGGCACCTCCAACCGGGAGATCGCCCGCGAGCTGTTCATCAGCGAGGCCACCGTCAAGACCCACCTCACCCACCTGTACGCCAAGCTCGGCGTCAAGGACCGGGCGGCGGCCGTCGCGGTCGCCTACGACCGGGGGATCCTGGGCTGACCCGCCCCGGCAACCCCGGCCGCCGCGGCCTTCTCAGGCGGCGACCCGGAGCAGCAGCACCGTGCGCCCCGCCACGGTGACCGGCGCCCCCGCCCGCAGGACCCGGCCGGGAGCCTCGGCCTGCTCCTCGCCGCCGGTGTCCACGACCACCTCGTAGCGCTCGGCCCACGGCGGCCCCGGCGGTGTGAACTCCACCGGGCCCGGACCGGCGTGCAGGACGACGAGGAAGCTGTCGTCGCGCACCGGCTCGCCCCGCTCGTCGCCGCCCGGGATGTCCCGGCCGGACAGATACATGCCCAGCGTGGCGGCGGGCGCGTACCAGTCGCCCTCCGTCATCTCGGTGCCGCCCGCGGTGAACCAGGCCACGTCCCGCAGCCCGTCCGGCGCCTGCGCGCGCCCGGAGAAGAACGTCCGGCGGCGCAGCACCGGGTGCGCGCGGCGCAGCGCGATCAGCCGGGTGGTCAGCTCGGACAGCGCCCGCCAGCCCGGGTCGTCCAGGAGCGTCCAGTCCAGCCAGCCGGTCTCGTTGTCCTGGCAGTACGCGTTGTTGTTGCCGCGCTGGGTGCGGCCCAGCTCGTCGCCCGCCACCAGCATCGGCACGCCCGTGGACAGCAGCAGCGTGGCCAGCAGGTTGCGCAGCTGTCTGCGGCGCAGCGCCCGGATCCGCTCGTCGTCGCTCTCGCCCTCCGCCCCGCAGTTCCAGGAGCGGTTGTCGTCGGTGCCGTCCCGGTTGCCCTCGCCGTTGGCCTCGTTGTGCTTGCGGTCGTAGGAGACCAGGTCGCGCAGGGTGAAACCGTCGTGCGCGGTGACGAAGTTGACCGAGGCGCAGGGGCCGCGCCCGCCCCAGGCGTACAGGTCGCTGGAGCCGGACAGCCGGTAGCCCATCTCCCGTACGTCCGGCAGGGCGTGGCGCCAGAAGTCCCGTACGGCGTCGCGGTAGCGGTCGTTCCACTCCGCCCACGGCGGCGGGAACGCCCCCACCTGGTAGCCGCCGGAGCCGATGTCCCACGGCTCGGCGATCAGCTTGACCTCGCGCAGCACCGGGTCCTGGGCGAGGGCGGCGAGGAAGGGGGAGCGCATGTCGACGCCGTGCGCGGAGCGGGCCAGCGCGGCGGCCAGGTCGAAGCGGAAGCCGTCCACGCCCATCTCGGTCACCCAGTGCCGCAGCGAGTCGGTGATCAGGCGCAGCACCTGCGGCTGCGTGGTGTCCAGGGTGTTGCCGCAGCCGGTGAAGTCGGCGTACCGGCGCGCGTCCGGGGCGAGGCGGTAGGAGCGCTGGTTGTCGACGCCCTTCAGGGACAGCGTCGGACCGTACTGGCCGGACTCGGCGGTGTGGTTGTAGACCACGTCGAGGATCACCTCGATACCGGCCGCGTGCAGGGCGCGCACCATCCGCTTGAACTCGCCGACCTGCTGGCCCGCGGTGCCCGAGGCGGAGTAGCCGCCGTGCGGGGCGAAGTAGCCGATCGAGTTGTAGCCCCAGTGGTTGCGCAGGCCCCTTGCGAGCAGATGGTCCTCGTGGGCGAACTGGTGCACCGGCAGCAGCTCCACCGCCGTCACGCCCAGTTTCACCAGGTGCGCGATCGCCGCCGGGTGGGCGAGACCGGCGTAGGTGCCGCGCAGTTCCGGCGGGATGTCCGGGTGCAGCCGGGTGAAGCCGCGCACATGCAGCTCGTAGACGACCGTGTCCGCCCACGGTGTGCCGGGGCGGTGGTCGCCCGGCCGGTCGCCGTCGTCCGCGACCACCACGCCCTTGGGGACGAAGGGCGCCGAGTCGCGGTCGTCGCGCACGGTGTCGGCGACCTGCTGGTCCGGCCAGTCCCGGACGTGCCCGTAGACCTCCGGCGGCAGCCGGAACTCGCCGTCCACCGCGCGCGCGTACGGGTCGAGCAGCAGCTTCGCCGGGTTCCAGCGGGCGCCGGTCCACGGGTCCCAGCGGCCGTGCACCCGGAAGCCGTAGCGGCGGCCGGGCCGCACACCGGGGACGAAGCCGTGCCAGATCTCGTGCGTCAGCTCGGGCAGGCGGGCGCGGGTCTCCCGGCCGTCCTCGTCGAAGAGGCAGACGTCCACGGCCTCGGCGCCGCCCGCCCACAGCGCGAAGTTGGTCCCGGCCACGCCGTCCGGGCCGATCCGGAAGCGGGCGCCCAGCGGGGCCGGTGCGCCCGGCCACACGGGTCCGGCGGGCGGCGGGCCGACCCGCCGCCCGCCGCTCACGGCGACGGCCGGACCCGCCCCTTCACCGGCCCGTCCGCCGCCACCGCGCACCTCGGCACCGCGCACCTCGGCACCGCGCACGTCGGCACCGCGCCCGTCGCGGTCGGCGGGTGCGCTCCCGGCGGTGTGCCCGTTCCCGGTGGCGTGCCCGTCCGCCACCGCCTCCTGCCCGGCTGCGCTGGACACCAGGTCGGCCCCTCGTTCTCGGCTGATGCGGCTCGTGCGGTTTCTACGGCGTCTACGGCTCGTGCGGCCCGTGCGCCTCGTGCGGCTCCGTTCCTTCCGTGGCTCCGTCCGGCGCGGCTGCCGGACGGCGGCACTCTCCCCACTGTTCTGCCCAGCGCGCGGCTCGCACTCACGTTTCCCCGGAGCGGGCCGGTCGTTGGGCAGCGTGTGAGGCACGTACAAGGGCGCGCACGGCGCGCGGGGGCCGCGCTGGCCGCCGTACTGACATGGGCGGCAC
The DNA here is from genome assembly GCF_000373685.1 of Streptomyces sp. PsTaAH-124. NCBI lineage: Bacteria > Bacillati > Actinomycetota > Actinomycetes > Kitasatosporales > Streptomycetaceae > Streptomyces > Streptomyces sp. PsTaAH-124. The sequence continues at coordinate 31,971 of NZ_KB892177.1, forward strand.
TGCTCGCGGCCGGGGCCGCCGGGTGCACCTCGGATGCTCCCCGGGGCGTCCCGGGCCGGCCCCCCGAGCGCACGGACACGGTCCGCGTCTCGCCGGACGACGGCACCCGGGGCGTCCGGCCCGGCACCCGGCTGCGGGTGCGGGCCGCCGGGGGGCGCCTGGAGTCCGTCCGGGTCGTGCGGTCCCGGGACGGGCAGGACACCCCGGTGTCCGGACACCTCTCCGGCGACCGCCGGACCTGGCGGCCCGACGACGACACGCTCGCCCTCGCCGCCGGGTACACGGTCGACGCGGTGGCCGTCGACGGCGACGGCCGCCGCTCCGCCCGGCACACCGCCTTCACCACCTACGTCCCCGAGGAACGCCTCCTCGCCCACGTCACCCCCGAGAACCGCGCCGTCGTCGGCACCGGCATGATCGTCTCGCTGGCCTTCAGCCGGGAGATCACCGACCGGGCCGCCGTCCAGCGCGCCGTACGGGTCACCGTGCGGCCGCCCGTGGAGATCCGCCCGCACTGGTTCGGCGGCAGCCGCCTGGACTTCCGCCCCGAGCACTACTGGAAGCCCGGCACCCGGGTGACCGTCGCCCTGCGGCTGCGCGACGTCCGGGCGGCCCACGGGGTCTACGGGATCCAGCACAAGTCCTTCTCCTTCACGGTCGGCCGCAGCCAGAGCTCCCTGGTCGACGCGGCGGCGCACACCATGCAGGTGCGCCGCGACGGTGCCCTGCTGGCCACCGTGCCCGTCACCGCCGGGGCGCCGGACCATCCCACCTACAACGGCAGGATGGTGGTGATGGAGATGCTGGACGTCACCCGGATGAACGGCCGGACGGTGGGCTTCGGCGGCGAGTACGACATCGCCGACGTCCCGCACGCCATGCGGCTCACCGACTCCGGTACGTTCCTGCACGGCAACTACTGGTCGGTTCCGGACCCGTTCGGCCGCGCGAACGTCTCCCACGGCTGCGTGGGCCTGAAGGACGTCAGGGGCGGCGCCTCCGACACCCCGGCGGGCTGGTTCTTCGACCGCAGCCTCGTCGGGGACGTGGTGGAGGTCGTCCACAGCGACGACAAGACGGTCGCCGCGAGCAACGGCCTGGGCGGCTGGAACATGGACTGGGCGCACTGGACGGCGGGCAGCGCGGTCAAGTGACCCGCGGGCGGCGCCGGTTGACGACCGGTCGGCGGCACGCGCGGCACACCGCACCGGGTCCGGCGGACCCCTTCCCCACCGCCGTGTCCGGAGGCTGTTGAACCTGGAACGGAACGGTGACATTCGGCTGACGATCTGCTCATGACCTTGTGGTTACTATGCGCCGATGTGCGCGGTAGGCGCTGGGGCTCGGGCCTGACCGGCCCGGGGGAGGAGACGAAGGTGAACGTGCGGCCTATTACGGGGGCGTCGGCGGGGACGGGCCGGCGACCGGGCCGAGGGGGACGACGGGGGAGCACGGGGGCGCTGGCGCTGGTCTCCGGCGCGCTGCTCCTCGCGGTCACGGCCTGCGGCGGCGGCGACTCCGACGTGGACGGCCAGGGCACGGGCAAGGACGCCGGTGCCGCCGCCGAGAGCAAGCAGTCGCAGGCGGTCCTCAGCGTCGCGCCCAAGGACGGTTCGACGTCCGTCGACACCAGCGGCGCGCTGAAGGTCGGCGTGAGCAAGGGGACGCTCACCCAGGTCGTCGTCAAGGACGCCAAGGGCACCGAGATAGCCGGGAAGATATCCGGCGGCACCTGGACGCCGTCGACCCATCTGGCCGCCTCGACCAAGTACACGGTCCACGCCGTCGCCAAGGACGCCGAGGGCCGGCAGGCGGCCCAGGACAGCAGCTTCACCACCCTGACGCCGAAGAACACCTTCATCGGCAACTTCACCCCCGAGGACGGCTCCACCGTCGGGGTCGGGATGCCGTTCTCCGTCAACTTCACCCGGGGCATCACGCACCCGGAGGCCGTCGAGAAGGCCATCGAGGTCAAGACCGAGCCGGCCGTCGACGTCGAGGGCCACTGGTTCGGCAACGACCGGCTCGACTTCCGCCCCGAGCAGTACTGGAAGTCCGGCACCAAGGTCACCGTCAAGCTCAGCCTGGACGGCGTGGAGGGCCGCCCCGGCGTCTACGGCAAGCAGTCCAAGACCATCTCCTTCACCATCGGCCGCAACCAGGTCTCCGTCGTGGACGCCAAGAAGCACACGATGAAGGTCACCCAGGACGGCAGGACCGTGAAGACCCTCCCGGTCACCACCGGCAAGCCCGGCTACGACACCTGGAACGGCCGGATGGTCATCAGCGAGAAGCTCTCGGTGACCCGGATGAACGGCGAGACCGTCGGCTACGGCGGCGAGTACGACATCAAGGACGTCCCGCACGCCATCCGCCTGACCACCTCCGGCACCTTCGCGCACGGCAACTACTGGGGCGGCGACGCCTTCGGCAACTACAACGCCAGCCACGGCTGCATCGGCCTGCGCGACGTGCGCGGCGGCGGGGACAGCTCCACGCCCGCCGCCTGGTTCTTCAACCACTCGATGATCGGCGACGTGGTCGAGGTCAAGAACGCCCACGAGAAGACCGTCGCCCCGGACAACGGCTTCAACGGCTGGAACATGTCGTGGGAGAAGTGGAAGTCGTAGCGGACCGCCGCCCGCGCCCCTGACGGGGAGCGCGGACCCGTCCCCCGGCCCCGGTGTGCCGCCGCGCACACCGGGGCTGACCCGTGCGTGAACGACCGCTAACCTGCGGGGCATGACCGTAACTCTGGAAGTCGCCGAGGGCGTCGGCACGCTGCGCCTGGCCCGCCCGCCCATGAACGCGCTCGACGTCGCCACGCAGGACCGGCTGAAGGAACTCGCCGAGGAGGCCACCGGCCGCCCGGACGTCCGCGCGGTGGTGATCTACGGCGGCGAGAAGGTGTTCGCGGCCGGCGCGGACATCAAGGAGATGCAGGTGATGGACCACGCGGCGATGGTGTCGCGGGCCCGTGCCCTCCAGGACTCCTTCACCGCCGTGGCCCGCATCCCCAAGCCGGTGGTCGCCGCGGTCGCCGGCTACGCGCTGGGCGGCGGCTGCGAACTGGCGCTGTGCGCCGACTACCGCATCGCCGCCGACAACGCCAAGCTCGGCCAGCCGGAGATCCTGCTCGGACTGATCCCGGGCGCGGGCGGCACCCAGCGGCTGGCCCGGCTGATCGGGCCCTCCCGGGCCAAGGACCTCATCTTCACCGGCCGCCAGGTCAGGGCCGACGAGGCCCTCGCGCTCGGTCTGGTGGACCGGGTGGTCCCGGCCGCCGAGGTCTACGAGGCGGCGCACGCCTGGGCGGCGCGGCTCGCCCAGGGCCCGGCGATCGCGCTGCGCGCCGCCAAGGAGGCCGTCGACACCGGCCTGGAGACCGACCTGGACACCGGCCTCGCCGTCGAACGCACCTGGTTCGCGGGCCTCTTCGCCACGGAGGACCGCGAGCGCGGCATGCGCAGCTTCGTGGCGGAGGGGCCGGGGAAGGCGAAGTTCCTCTGACCTGGGGAGCCTGGGCCTGACGTCCGCTCGCGGATCGCTCGAAGGGGCGTCCAGGTCCGCACCGCGACGGTTCCGGGTGCGTGGCGCCGCCGCCCCCGCACCGGGGCCGCCGCCCGGAGCGTCCCCGCAGGCCGGCAGGCAGGCAGGTCCGCCCCGGCCCCGGAGCGCCTGGCATATGCCGCGCGAAGGCGGACCGGCGGGGGCGTGCGAGGGGCGCATTCCCGGGGAACGGCCACGGTGGGCGCCGGGGGCGGCCATGATGGGGGCATGGCGGGGCTGGAGGGCATCGAACAGCCGCGGGGACCGGAACACACGGCGGCCGTGGCGCGCTGGTCTCCCGCGGTGGCGGACGAACGCGCCCTGGCCGCACTGGAGTTGTACGGCGACCCGAGCGAGGAGGACGTCCGGCTGCCGTCCCGCCCCGAGTCGGCGGCCGTCGCCCGCCGGCTCGTCCAGATCGTCGTCCTGCGCTGGGGCATGTCCCCGAGGCTGGCCGAGGACGCGGTGCTGCTCGTCTCCGAACTCGTGGGCAACGCCGTACGGCACACCGGGGCCCGCGTGTTCGGCCTGCGGGTCCGCCGCCGCACCGGCAGGATCCGCGTCGAGGTGCGCGACCCCTCCCGCGGCCTGCCCTGCCTCATGCCCGTCCAGGACCTCGACGTCAGCGGCCGCGGCCTGACCCTGGTCGACAAACTGTCCGACCGCTGGGGCGTCGACCTGCTGCCCCGCGGCAAGACCACCTGGTTCGAGATACGCGCCGCGGACCGCTGACCGCCGCACACCACCCACCGACCGGGCGCGACGCGCCACCTCTCCGACCGGGCACGCCCGGCACTCGCCCCTCGAATCCGTCCGACGCGCATCCGCCGGTCGCGACAGATGCGCGCCCGGTGGGGTGGGTTTCGGCGTCGGGCCGCAGGTCGGCTGCTGTCGGTCGCCGGGGGGCACGACCCACGACCCACCCGCAGGGCTCGTCCGGTCCGTTCCTGCCGGGCTCGCCCCGCACGTACCCGCCGGGCTCGCCCCGACCGGCCTGACGTCCGTTCACCACCCCCGCGCCCGCCGGGCATCCGTGTGAATCGCCCGTTTTCTTACTTTGCGCCCCTTAAATGGTGCGGGTGACCACCACCGACCGTCGTGGCGTGCTGCGGGCCGGTGCCGGGCTTGTCGCCGGGGGCGCGTTCGCCGCCGGATGCGCGCCCGGTACCGCCCCGCACCCCGCCGCGTCCGCCGCCCCGCGCCACGCGTCCGGCCCCGCCGAGCGCGGCGCGACGCACCCCGCCGCGTCACCCGCGCCCGCCCCCGCCCCGCGCGCCTTCCCCGGGCAGCCCGCGCAGATCGGCCACGGACCGCGCGACCGGCCCCGGGTGGCCCTCACCTTCCACGGCCAGGGCGACCCGGCCCTCGCCCGCACGCTGCTCACCACCGCCGAACGGCACGGCGCCCGGGTGACCGTGCTCGCCGTCGGCACCTGGCTGGACGCGCACCCGGAGATGGCCCGCCGGATCCTCGACGGCGGCCACGACCTCGGCAACCACACCCAGCGCCACCTGTCCGTCAACGACATGCCCGAGGCCGAGGCGCGCGCCGAGATCACCGGCTGCGCCGACCGCCTCAAGCGGCTCACCGGCTCGATCGGCACCTGGTTCCGGCCCTCACGCGCCGTCACCGCCTCCCCGCTGGTGGCCCGGCTGGCACGCGCCGTCGGCTACCCGCACGTGCTCTCCTACGACGTCGACTCGCTCGACTACACCTCGCCCGGCGCCGCAGCCGTCACCCGCACCGTGCTGGCGGACGTCCGCCCCGGGTCCGTGGTGAGCCTGCACTTCGGATACCCCGGCACGGCCACCGCCCTGCCCGCCCTCCTCGACGAACTCGACCGCCGCGGCCTCCACGCGGTCACCACCACGGAGCTGCTGAGCTGATGCCCCCTCGCCCCGCCCCTTCCCTCCACGGCCCCGCCCGTTCCCCCCGGGCCTCCCGCCTCCCGCGCGCCGCCCGGCTGCTCGCCGCCGGGGCGTCCTGCGCGGCCCTCGCGGCGCTGGCCGCCTGCGGCAGCGGCGGCTCGGACCACCGCACCGACGAGGCCCTGGCCAGCCGGGCGCCCGCCCAGCGGCCCGAACAGGTGGCTGCCGACGCCCTGCCCGGCATGCCGCCGGTCCTCGACCCCGAGGACGTCTACGCCGCCGACCGCGCGAACCGGCTCTCCCCGGCCGTCGCGGGCTTCCCCTCGCGCGTCTACGTGCCCAACACCAACTCGAACACGGTCACCGTCATCGACCCGAAGACGTACAAGGTCATCGAGACCATCCCGGTCGGCCGCCAGCCGCAGCACGTCGTGCCGTCCTGGGACCTGAAGACGCTGTGGGTCAACAACGACCTCGGCAACTCCCTGACCCCCATCGACCCCCGCACGGGCAAGGCGGGCAAGCCGGTCGACGTGCACGACCCGTACAACCTGTACTTCACCCCGGACGGCAAGTACGCCGTGGTGATGGCCTCCAAGGACCGCCGGCTCGTCTTCCGCGACGCGCACACCATGAAGGTGGTGAAGTCCGTCCCGGTGGCCTGCGGCGGCGTCAACCACGCCGACTTCTCCCCGAACGGCCGCTACTTCATCGTCTCCTGCGAGTTCAGCGGCGAACTCCTCAAGGTCGACACCGCGGCCATGAAGGTCGTCGCCCACCAGAAGCTGGACCACCACGGCGCCATGCCGCAGGACGTGAAGATCTCGCCCGACGGCAGGAAGTTCTACGTCGCCGACATGGTCGCCGACGGACTGTGGATCCTGGACGGCGACACCTTCGCCAAACCCGCGTTCCTGCACACCGGCAAGGGCGCCCACGGCCTCTACGTCAGCCGCGACTCCCGGGTGATGTACATCTCCAACCGCGGCGAGGGCACCGTCTCCGTCTTCGACTTCGCCAAGGACAGGCTCACCGCCAAGTGGCGCCTGCCGCACGGCGGCAGCCCCGACATGGGCGGCGTCTCCGCCGACGGCAATGTGCTCTGGCTGTCGGGCCGCTACAACTCCGAGGTGTACGCCATCGACACCCGCACCGGCAGGCAGCTCGCCCGCATCAAGGTCGGCAGCGGCCCGCACGGCCTCGCCGTCTATCCGCAGCCCGGCCGCTACTCGCTCGGCCACACGGGCGTCTTCCGCTGACCCCGCCCCGGTGTCCCCCGCGGGTGGCCGCGGCGTCCCGGGTCCGGCCGGACCGTTAATCTGACCTGCGTCAGTACGGCAGCGGCCGGTACGGCATTCGGCCGTATCCGGCCGTACAGCAGACGCGAAGCGACACAGAGGGGCGGATCGGTGGCGGACATCGACGAGGCACGCGAGCAGTTCAACCGTTTGGACGCGGACGGCGACGGGTTCGTCACCGCCGCCGAGTTCAAGACCGCCCTCGCGCAGGGAGGCGACTGGAACGTCACCGAGTCGGTGGCGGAGGCGATCATCAAGACGCGGGACCTCGACGGCGACAAGGTCCTGTCCTTCGACGAGTTCTGGGCCTTCCTGAACAAGTGACCCGTACGGAAGGGGCGCCCGGCGGACCACCGCCGGGCGCCCCTTCCGTGTCACCTCACCCCGCGCCGGTCACCGCGCGGCCCGGTTCACGGCGGCCAGCACCGCGTGCACGGCGGCCGTCAGCGACGAGGCGTCCCGCCCGGCGCCCCACGCCGTCGCACCGTTCACCCGGCACTCGGCGTACGCGGTCGTCACCTCGGCGCCGCCCTCCTCGCCGGGCGCCGCCGACCGGTGCTCGGCGAAGTCGAGCACGGCCACGGCGAGTCCGGCCCCGGCGAGCGCGTCCACGAAGGCGCTCACCGGCCCGTCCCCGGTGCCCTCGTGGTCGCCGGTGCGGTCGCCGTACGCCAGCGAGCACACGAAGCGGTGCGCACCGGACGGCTCCCGGTGCACCGACCAGGCGTCCAGCCGCACCGGCCCGTCCACCGCCAGATACGCCGTGCGGAACAGCTCGTACAGCTCCTTCGGCGTCGCCTCGCGCCCGCTGCCGTCCGTGGCCTCCTGGACCGTCCGCGACACTTCCGGCCGCATCCGCCGCGGCAGGTCCAGACCCGCGTGCGCGCGCAGCAGATACGCCACCCCGCCCTTGCCCGACTGGGAGTTGACCCGGATCACCGCCTCGTAGGACCGGCCCACGTCGGCCGGGTCGATCGGCAGGTATGGCACCGACCACGGCGCCAGCTCCGGCGCGGTGCCCGTCTCGGCGGCGCGCCGGGCGTGCGCGTCCAGGCCCTTGCTGATCGCGTCCTGGTGGGTGCCGGAGAACGCGGTGTGGACGAGGTCGCCCGCGTAGGGGTGGCGCGGATGCACCGGCAGCCGGTTGCAGTGCTCCACCGTCGCCCGCACCGCGTCGATGTCGCTGAAGTCGACCATCGGGTCGACGCCCTGCGCGTACAGATTGAGCGCCAGGGTCACCAGGTCCACGTTCCCGGTGCGCTCGCCGTTGCCGAACAGACAGCCCTCGACCCGCTGCGCGCCCGCCAGCACGGCGAGTTCGGCGCAGGCGACGCCGGTGCCGCGGTCGTTGTGCGGGTGCACCGAGAGGATCACCGCGTCCCGGCGGGACAGATTGCGGTGCACGTACTCGATCTGGTCCGCGTAGACGTTCGGGGTGGCGATCTCCACCGTGGCGGGGAGGTTGTGCGTGACCGGCCGGTCCGGGCTCGCGTCCCACAGCTCGGTGAGCCCGTCGCACAGTTCCAGGACGTAGTCCGGCTCGGTGAGGTTGAAGGTCTCCGGGGAGAACTGGAAGCGGAGGTGCGCGCCGCCGCCGGGCAGGGCGTCCGCGCGCCGCGCCATGTGCGCCGCCGCCTCCCGTACGCTCGCGCGCACCCCGTCCCGGTCCCGCCCGAGCACCACCTCGCGCCAGACGGGCGAGGTCGCCATGTACAGGTGGACGACGGCCCGCGGCAGCCCCGCCACCGCCTCGAAGGTGCGGTCGATCAGGTCCCGGCGGGCCGGGGTGAAGACGACGGGTGTGACGTCGTCGGGCACGGCGCCGCTGGTCACCAGGTGCCGGACGAAGTCGAAGTCGGTGCGGCTCGCCGACGGGTAGCCGACCTCGATCTCCTTGAACCCCAGCCGCACCAGCAGATCGAAGAAGCGGCGCTTGCGCGGGGTGTCCATCGGCTCGGCCAGCGCCTGGTTGCCGTCGCGCAGGTCGACCGGGACCCACAGCGGCGCGCGCTCGATCCGGGCGGACGGCCAGGTGCGGCCCCCGGCCGGGACGGGCACGCGCACCCGCTCCTGGAAGGGGCGGTAGCGGTGGTACGGCATGGGCCCGGGACGCTGCGGGTTCCACAGCGGTCTCTCGTACGGGGCGGTGGGATGCGCGGTGGTGGTGCTCGGGATGGTGGTCATCGTCTGCTGGTGCCCTTCGGCGGGTCGGACGGTGACCGGCGGCACGGCGCCCCGCGGCGGGGCGCCGGTCGCGTCAGACCCCGCCGCGGCAGCCGAGAAGAACGAGAAGAACGAGAAAAAGCGGAGCGCGGAACGTCATGGCGGTACGCTAGCGACTCCTCAGCTCCTCAGACAAGTGATAATGCGCCGGAGCCCCCGGACCGGCGCACCCCGGCGCCGGCCCCTCACCCCCTCACCCGTGGGAGAACCCGATGGTCCCAGGCGCCCTCCGCCCCAGCCCGCTGGTCGAGCAGGCCGCGGAGCGGCTGCGTGCGCAGATCGCCGCCGGACAGTGGCCCGTCGGCACCAAGCTGCCCGGTGAGACCACCCTCGCCAGGGACCTGGGCGTCGGCCGCTCCACCGTCCGCGAGGCGCTGCGCGCGCTGGCCGGTGCCGGACTGGTGCGGCCCCGGCACGGCGCGGGCGTCTTCGTGATCGCGACCGAACCCGCCGAGGACTGGCCGGCCCGGCTGCGCCGCTCCGCGGTCACCGATGTCTACGAGGTCCGCATGGGCGTCGAGGTGCAGGCGGCCCGCCTGGCGGCCCGGCGCCGCACGTCCGAGGACCTGGCCGTGCTGGAAGCCGCCCTGGCGGGCCGGCGCACGGCGGCGGCGAAGGGCGACGCGGCCTTCGTGGACGCCGACATCGCGCTGCACCGCGGGGTGGTCGCCGCCGCCCACAACCCGGTCCTGACCGCGCTGTTCGAGGAGTTCGTCCCCGTACTGCGCTCCGGCCTCGTCACCCTGCTGGAACTGACCGGGCTGCGCGTGCACGACCCCAACACCGGCGCCGACACCCACCACGACCTCGTCGTCGCCGTCGCGGCGGGCGACGCGGACACGGCGGCGGCCGTGCTCCGCGCCGACCTGGAGGCCACCCTCGGCCTGCTGCGCGAGCGGACCGGCGGCGCAGGGGCGGCCGGGGGAGCAGGGACAGCCGGGGAGACGGAGCCGACCCCGGAGGCATGAGCCCGCACGGCCCGCCGTCCCCGGAATAGTCCGCGCCGTCCCTCGGTTGGAGACCGCTTGCACGGCACCGACATCCACACCGGCCTCCGGGGTCTCCCCGGAAGAGCGAGGCGAACTGAGATGAAGATCGGCATCATCGGAGCGGGCAACATCGGCGGCAACCTCACCCGGCGGCTCACCGCCCTCGGACACGACGTCGCCGTGGCGAACTCGCGTGGCCCGCAGACCCTCACCGCGCTGGCCGAGGAGACCGGCGCCCGGCCCGTGCGGGCCGAGGAGGCGGCGCGCGGCGCCGAGGTCGTCGTGGTCACCGTCCCGCTGAAGGCGGTCCCGGACCTGCCGGCCGGACTCCTGAAGGAGGCGGCGGACGGCGCGGTCGTGATCGACACCAACAACTACTACCCCCAGCGCGACGGCCGGATCGCCGCGATCGAGGACGAGGGGCTGACCGAGAGCCGCTGGACCGAGCGCCACCTCGGCCACCCCGTGGTGAAGGCGTTCAACGGCACCTACGCCCAGGACCTGCTGGACCGGCACCGCCCGGCCGGAGACCCCGGCCGGCTCGCGCTGCCGGTGGCCGGCGACGACCCGGCGGCCAAGGCGAAGGTACGGGCGCTGATCGGGGAACTGGGCTTCGACACGGTCGACTCCGGCACCCTCGACGACTCCTGGCGCCAGCAGCCCGGCACCCCGGTCTACGGCCTGCGCGAGGGCGTCGACGCCGTCACCGAGGCGCTGGCCGCGGCCTCGCCCGAGCGCCCGGCGGACTTCCGCGCCTGACATCCGGCCGCACGGACCGGGCTCCCGGTCTCATGCCTTGGCCCACTCCCGCAGCGCCGACGCACTGGAGAAGTTCGCCACGTTCTTGTCGTGGGGATCGTCCGTGTACTGGTGGAAGCGCCACTTGGCCTTGATGCGGGGGTGGCCGGCGGAGACGTAGTCGGCGACCCACAGCCCGTCCCCCGCGTAGGAGGTGGTGTCGACGCTCAGCCAGAAGTGGCGGTTGGTGTAGAGCAGCACCCGGTTGTGCGGGCGCAGTTGCTTCACCTTGCGGATGAAGGAGTCCTTCTCCGCGTTGGAGGCGTGGGTGCCCTCACCGGTGGTCTCCCAGTCGACGGCCAGGATGTCGCCCCGCTGCTCCGGGGCGTGCGAGACGAAGTACTCGGCCTGGGCCGCGATGTTGCCGGGCCACAGGAAGTGGTAGAAGCCGACGACCAGATGGGCGTCGCGCCCGTGCTTGGTCTGGGCGGTGAGCCTGGAATTGACGTACGTACGGCCCTCCGTCGCCTTGATGAAGACGAAGGAGAGGCCGTCCGTGCCGTAGGTGGAGGACTGGTACGCGCTCACGTCGATGCCTTGCAGCATGCGGAACTCCCTGAACGAACCGTGGGGGGAGGGGCCGTCGGTTGAGTTCTGCCCCACTTCGGTACGGTCGATCCCTCCAGGCCGTTCGAACATCAGCCCAAACCAGAGCACACGGCGCACACACCCCCGAACACGGCGCACGCGCCGCCCCGGCTATCCGAGGCTCGCGCCGTCCCGACAAGGTGGGTACGGAATAGGAATCGGGTGCCAGTGCCGCAATCGTGCGCGTAGGGTGAATTTTCATGGATCTCGTGGCACGCGTGCGTCGGGCGCTGATCGACCAAGCCATCCATCCGACGGAGTTTGAGCGCTGTGCTTGTGCGCTCCTACAGTCTCAGTACCCGGGTCTCTCCGCAGTCGAGGGCGGCCATGACTTTGGCCGCGACGCCGACATCTACTTTCCTTGGGGCCCTAAGGATGTGGATGCGCGTGGGCGTCTGCTTGTCACCACGGGTGATCCTGTGGCGAATCTGCGGAGAGGTCTTCGCCGAATGCGCGAAGAGGGAGTGCGGGCAGATCTTGTGGTGGTGGCCTGCTCACGGCCGCTTGACGCAACCAAACGCGAGTCCTTGGACCGGTTGTGCACTGATCGCGGCCTCCTGGAACCGCACATCTATGCCCTTGACTGGTTCACTGAACGCCTTGTCAGGGAGCCGTTGTGGCGATTCAGACTCCTTGGCATCAGAGGAGAGCTGGGCACTCTGCGCGACCGCCCACTGGATTTTACGGAAGCCCCCGGTGATCGAGGTGGTCTACTGGGACGTGAGTGCGATCTCGCCACCCTGAACGAGGCTGTGGCCGACGGTCGGGACATCGTGGTGGTGGGCGTGCCCGGTGTAGGGAAGACCCGGCTCACCACCGAGCTGAACGGCAAGGTCGTCTACCTGGAACAGGCACAGGCAGACCGGCTTGTGGACGAGCTCTTGCTGGCCGGCCCCGCTGCCGTCGTCGTCGACGACGCCCATACCCGCGACGATGAGATGCGCATGCTGCGACGAGCGCGACATGGGGTGGATCAGGCTTTTGCCGTCATCGCGACGACCTGGCCCGACAGGGCGGACGACGTGATGAGCGCTCTGCCGGGCGCCGTCCGGCTTGACCTCGATCTGTTGGAGCGTTCCGACATGAACACGCTGGTCACTTCCCTGGGCGTCACCGGACACCGGGCCCGGTCAATTGTCCTTGATCAGGCCGCTGGACGCCCAGGCTGGGCCGTCACTCTGTGCCAGATGTTCTCGCAGGGCGAGCGACGCCAGGTGGTCAACGGCACAGCGCATCTGGGGTACGTAGAACGACACCTCCGCCGCATCACGGAGTCCGAGACGGCTGTCGACACGCTGGCCTGCGTGGCGGCACTGGGAGGTGCTTCGACCGAGACGCTGTACCTGCTTGCGCCGCTCGTCGGCGAACCGCCGGCCAAGATGTCCCGCCTGATGGAGCGTCTCGCACGCAATGGCCTCGTCGAGACGGTCCATGCCGTCTGGCAACTACAGCCATCGCTGCGTGCGCCGCTGATCGCCCGGTGGTTCTTCACGAGTCCGGCGAACCGGCCATGGGCCACTCTCTGGCGCGCCTTTCCGGAGCGGATCCCCGACCTCGTCTCGGCTGCATTGTCCGCTGCTCGGGTCTCGGCCTCACCAGAGGCTCGAACGGTTGCGGACAACTGGGTCCGAACACTGCCTGCGCCGACCGAGTGGAGCCTCGACACTTTCGCGCTGGTATCCGAATACGCTCGCCTGGGCCGGGAGGCTGCGCAGTTCGCGGTCGCTCAGGCTCGCACCGTCCTTGCCGAACCGCGCGAAACGGAGACCGTGCATGGCATCACCGTCGACCCCCGGGGTGACGCGGCCGCCCGTCAACTCGCCCAGTCAGCGACTCAGTACCTGTTGCCCGAAGCGGTGACTGGTCTGCTCGACCTTGCTGTGGGTGACGACCGCCCGCGACATTCGAATCCGCAGCACCCACTGCGCGTGCTCAACGACCTGGCCAACATCGTCGACCCGGACTTCGGCACCTTGTTCGAAATCCGGAGACTACTGCTGCAGTCCGTCTTGGGCTGGCTGCGGGTTCACCGCGCTCCAGCTGACTGGGCTGTAACCACCGAGGTGCTGAAAGGCATCTTCGCCATTGAGATGTCGGGGAGCTGGTCTGACCCAGGTGATCCGAAGACAGTTACCGTCGCACGAGGCGTTGAGAGCGCCGAAAACCTGATCCGGCTCATCTCCCTGTGGGATCAAGTCGTTCCCGTAGTGGGGGAGGCAGGGGGGCCGGACGGCCTGAGGAGTGCCCCCGCCGCGGTTGTTCCACTGCTCGACTTGGCTGCTTCATGGGTGCGGCTCGGTGAAGGATTCGCGCCGCACAACGGCGAACCCGACGAGCAGCAGCAGAAACAGGGCGCGAAAGGCGGCATCCTGATCCTGGCTACGCTGCACCACTTGCTCAGGAAATTTCCTGGCCTTGCTCTCCGTGCCCGACGCATACTCAACGCCGCATACCGTCGCGCCGGGGGTGAAGAACGTGATCTTCTGCCGCTGGATGTCGACCCGGATCTGGACGCCTTCACCAGTTCGATGTGGGGAGGCGAAGCATGTAATCGGGAGGAATACGCGCGGCGCAAGGCACTTGCAGTGGAATCCCTTGCTCAGAAGATCGCAGCCCTCGGACCGCTTGGCGGGGTCGCGAGATTCGACGTGCTGGCTGAGCAATGTGAGCTAGCCGGTGATCACGGAGGCGGCATCTGGCTTGCCGATCGAATGGTGCCTCATCTGACTGATCCCGCTGCCTGGCACGCAGCCGCGGTGGCGGCCGGAAGCCCGGTCGTCCACCGGGCTGCATTGGTTGGATGGCTCACTGCCTCACCTGGCACGTTGTCCACCAAGGTTCTCGCTTCCGTGCTGGACGACCCTCGTTTCAGGATCGGTGCCATCACGGCTGCCATCGGTCGGGCTGAGGACGACGAGGCCACTGCGTTCGTGGTCGCGGCGATGCGTGCGGAGGACGCCTGGCTGCTCGGTTCCATCTTCTTCCACGACGAGCCGAACGAAGTTCTGTACCGCCTTCTGCTCCATCCGGACCCCGTCGTCGCCGGTAGCGCGGCAGTGACCTTCGCGGTCGGACAACCTCACGGCCCCGCGCTACCGGAATCCTGGCGAATCACCTGGCGCGACGTCGTACAACGTCTCCGCCCTGCCCGCCTGCCCGAGCGTGACCAGTGGAGTGCGGGTCAACTCCTCGGTCATCTCGCCGAATCCGATCCCGACTTGCTGGAAGCGTGGTACGTCGGCTGCCTTGACGACATAGCCGACCGCGGCTATTTCACCGCGCCTGAGCCCGATGACTGCGACCTCCATCTGGACCGGCTTCCCCGGCCTCACCGCTACCGGCTTGCCCTGCGCTGTGCCGGCCTAACGTGTATCGGCCACAGTCCGCTTGTCCAACTCGTGGGCGCGGACCGCGATCTGGCGGAGCGGCTGATCGGGGATGGCGCCGTCACTGTCGACAATCTGCTCGAAGCGCTCGTGGGACAGCGCAACGAGACACTTGAACGCCTTGGCCCGCTTCTTCTTGATCTTGGTGTACCCGCCCCTCGTATCGCTGCTGAGGTCGCGTGGGCCGACTCGTGGTGGGGCGAGGACTCTGCCAGGCATCAGCACCTCATCGACTACTTCACCGACCTTTCGAACCGCGTTCCGGCGCTGGCCGCCGTCGCGGAAGCTGGCCTTGCCCAGCAGACGAAGCAATTGCGGAGGGCGGAGTTCAAAGAACACGCTGCCAGGGTGCGAGGACATTGAAGGACGGCCTTTGGCCGGATGCAGCACCGTGGCCCCATAAGGCCGGCCCGGTCACCGATCAGCGCTGCCGGGCGGGACGACCCATTCGGTGGGCTGGCCCGTGAGGGCGGCGATCATGTCGAAGTCGCCGTCGTAGTGGAGGACGGTCCGGCGGTTTGTCTCAGCCGTGGCGGCGATCAGCAGGTCCGGGAGCGACAGCGCCCGGTGGAAGCCCGCGTTGAGGGCGTGGCGCTGGATCTCCAGGGCGCGGCCGAAGGCGTCGTCGCCGGTGGGCAGGTAGTCGAAGGCATGGAGCCACGTGCTGATGCGCGTTGCCTCCGAGCTGTTCCGTGCCGAGTGGATCATCTCGTACTCGGTCGGACGGCACACGGCGAGCAAGTAGCGCTCATGCAGTGGCCTGAGGACTTCCTTGACGTCCGGCTTGGTCCAGCGGGCCAGCGCGGACTTGTCGATCAGGTAGCGGTCCTGCATCAGGCGGCCCGGCCTCCGTCACGACCGTTGCCGCCCTTGAGGGAACCGTCGGCGTTGCGTGGACCGGTCGACTCGACGATCTCGCTGAAGTCCAGCTCTCCGGCGTCCATGGCGTCGAAGAACTCCTGCCGCAGGTGCCGCTTCACCGCGTCCTCCATGGCGAGACGAACGGCCTTGGCCTTGGTCTTGGTGCCGAAGATCCGCATGGCCTCGACGACCATGTCCTCATCGAGGTCGATGACGGTTCTGGCCATGGTTGTCCCTTCCGGAGAGGCCTAGGACTAAAAATGATACCGCTACTTCGTGTTGCTCGATATCGTTTCTCTTTGAGGGGAGGTGAGGGGTCAGCACTCGATGATGTTCACCGCCAGCCCGCCCCGCGCCGTCTCCTTGTACTTCACCGACATGTCCGCGCCGGTGTCCTTCATGGTCTTGATGACCTTGTCGAGGGAGACCTTGTGGGAGCCGTCGCCGCGCAGGGCCATGCGGGCGGCGGTGACGGCCTTGACGGCGGCCATGCCGTTGCGTTCGATGCACGGGATCTGGACCAGGCCGCCGACCGGGTCGCAGGTGAGGCCGAGGTTGTGCTCCATGCCGATCTCGGCGGCGTTCTCCACCTGCTCGGGCGTGCCGCCCATCACCTCGGCGAGCGCGCCCGCCGCCATCGAGCAGGCCGAGCCGACCTCGCCCTGGCAGCCGACCTCGGCGCCGGAGATGGAGGCGTTCTCCTTGAAGAGCATGCCGATCGCCCCGGCGGCCAGCAGGAAGCGGACCACGCCCTCCTCGTCGGCGCCCGGGATGAAGTTCAGGTAGTAGTGCAGGACGGCCGGGATGATGCCGGCCGCGCCGTTGGTGGGGGCGGTGACCACCCGGCCGCCGGCCGCGTTCTCCTCGTTCACCGCCATCGCGTACAGGGTGATCCACTCCATGGCGCGGGCGGCCGGGTCGCCCTCGGCGCGGAGCTGGCGGGCGGTGACGGCCGCGCGGCGGCGCACCTTCAGGCCGCCGGGCAGGATGCCCTCGCGGCTCATGCCGCGCGTCACGCACGCCTGCATCACCCGCCATATCTCCAGCAGGCCGGTGCGGATCTCGTCCTCGGTGCGCCAGGCCCGCTCGTTCTCCAGCATCAGCGCGGAGATCGACAGACCGGTCTCGCGGGTCAGGCGCAGCAGCTCGTCGCCCGTGCGGAAGGGGTACTTCAGGACCGTGTCGTCCAGCTTGATGCGGTCGGCGCCCACCGCGTCCTCGTCCACGACGAAGCCGCCGCCCACCGAGTAGTACGTCTTGGTGAGCAGCTCGGCGCCCGAGGCGTCGTACGCCCACAGGGTCATGCCGTTGGCGTGGTAGGGGAGGGCCTTGCGGCGGTGCAGGACCATGTCGTCGTCGAAGGAGAACGCGATCTCGTGCTCGCCGAGCACGTTCAGCCGGCCGGACTCCTTGATCCGCGCGACCCGGTCGTCGGCGCTCTCCACGTCCACCGTGCGCGGCGAGTCGCCCTCCAGGCCGAGCAGCACCGCCTTGGGGGTGCCGTGGCCGTGGCCGGTGGCGCCGAGGGAGCCGTACAGTTCCGCGCGCAGCGAGGCGACCGGCTCCAGGACCCCCTCGCTCCGCAGCCGGCGGGCGAACATGCGGGCCGCGCGCATGGGGCCGACCGTGTGGGAGCTGGACGGGCCGATGCCGATCGAGAACAGGTCGAAGACCGAGATGGCCACGGGGGGACTCCTCAATGCGGGGGGTGGTGCGAGGGGCGGGGCACCGCGCGGTGCCGGGGTCGCCGGCCGGTGCGCGGTGCCCCTCGGGGTGTCTTACTTGTCCAGACCCGGGTACAGCGGGTGCTTGTCGGCCAGGGCCTTCACCCGGGCCTTGAGCGCCTCGGCGTCGTAGGACGGCTTCAGCGCCTCGGCGATCACGTCCGCGACCTCGGTGAAGTCCTCGGCCGTGAAGCCGCGGGTCGCCAGGGCCGGGGTGCCGATCCGGAGGCCGGAGGTGACCATCGGCGGCCGCGGGTCGTTCGGGACCGCGTTGCGGTTGACGGTGATCCCGACCTCGTGGAGGCGGTCCTCGGCCTGCTGGCCGTCCAGCTCCGAGTGGCGCAGGTCCACCAGGACCAGGTGCACGTCGGTGCCGCCGGACAGCACGTCCACGCCCACCGCCCTGGCGTCCTCCTGGACCAGGCGCTCGGCCAGGATCCGGGCGCCCTCCAGGGTACGCCGCTGGCGCTCCTTGAAGTCCTCGCCCGCGGCGACCTTGAAGGCCACGGCCTTCGCGGCGATCACATGCTCCAGCGGGCCACCCTGCTGACCGGGGAAGACCGCGGAGTTGATCTTCTTGGCGAGTTCGGCCGTGGAGAGGATCACACCGCCGCGCGGGCCGCCCAGCGTCTTGTGGGTGGTGGTGGTCACCACATGGGCGTGCGGCACCGGGTTGGGGTGCAGGCCCGCCGCGACCAGACCGGCGAAGTGCGCCATGTCGACCATCAGGTACGCGCCGACCTCGTCCGCGATCCGGCGGAACGCGGCGAAGTCAAGCTGCCGCGGGTACGCCGACCAGCCGGCCACGATCAGCTTCGGCCTGGACTCCTTGGCCAGCTTCTCCACCTCGGCCATGTCGACCTGGCCGTCCTCGCCCACGTGGTAGGCGACGACGTCGTAGAGCTTGCCGGAGAAGTTGATCTTCATGCCGTGGGTCAGGTGCCCGCCGTGCGCGAGGTTCAGACCCATGATCGTGTCGCCCGGCTTGAGCAGCGCGAACATCGCCGCCGCGTTGGCCTGGGCGCCCGAGTGCGGCTGCACGTTGGCGTGCTCGGCGCCGAACAGCGCCTTGACCCGGTCGATCGCGATCTGCTCGACCACGTCGACGTGCTCGCAGCCGCCGTAGTAGCGGCGGCCCGGGTAGCCCTCGGCGTACTTGTTGGTGAGGACCGAGCCCTGCGCCTCCATGACCGCGACCGGAGCGAAGTTCTCCGAGGCGATCATCTCCAGCGTGGACTGCTGGCGGCGCAGCTCCGCGTCGACCGCGGCGGCCACGTCCGGGTCCAGCTCGTGCAGGGGGGTGTCGAGAACGCTCATCGGTGTCCCTCCGCCCCTCAGCCGGCGTTCTGCGCGGTGTACTCGTCGGCGGAGAGCAGGTCGGCCGGCTCCTCCGAGAGGCGGACCTTGAACAGCCAGCCGCCCTCGAAGGGGGCGGAGTTCACCAGCGACGGGTCGTCCACCACGTCCTGGTTGGCCTCGGTGATCTCACCGCTGACCGGGGAGTACAGGTCGGAGACCGACTTGGTCGACTCCAGTTCGCCGCAGGTCTCGCCCGCGGTCACGGTGGTGCCCACCGCCGGGAGGTCGGCGTAGACGACATCGCCGAGCGCGTTGGCCGCGAACTCCGTGATGCCGACCGTCGCGACGCCGTCCTCGGCGGGCGACAGCCACTCGTGCTCCTTGCTGTAGCGCAGCTGCTGGGGGTTGTTCATGCCTGAATTCTCCTGTACGCGGGTCAGTGGTGGTGAATGAGGGAGTGCGCGGGCATGCGTGAGGCGGGTCGGGTGACCCGGATCACCGTCGGCCGTGGCTCGACGGTGTCACTTCTGCCGCTTGTAGAAGGGCAGCGCCACGACCTCGAACGGCTCGTGGCTGCCCCGGATGTCCACGCCGGTCCCGGCCGTGCCCGGCGCGGCGTGCGCGGCGTCGACGTAGGCCATGGCGATCGGCTTGCCCAGGGTGGGGGAGGGGGCGCCGGAGGTGACCTCGCCGATCACCTCGCCGCCGGACACCACGGAGTACCCGGCGCGCGGCACCCGGCGGCCCTCGGCGACCAGCCCGACCAGGACGCGCGGCGGGGCCTGCTCGGCGCGCCCGGCGGCGGCCAGCAGCGCCTCGCGGCCGACGAAGTCGCCCTCCTTCTCGAACTTCACCACCCGGCCCAGACCCGCGTCGAACGGGGTCAGGCCGGTGGTCAGCTCGTGCCCGTACAGCGGCATGCCCGCCTCCAGGCGCAGCGTGTCGCGGCAGGACAGACCGCAGGCCACCAGGCCCGCGCCCGCGCCGGCCTTGGTCAGCGCCTGCCACAGCTCCACGGCGTGCTCCGGCTTCACGAACAGCTCGAAGCCGTCCTCGCCGGTGTAGCCGGTGCGCGCGATCAGCGCGGGCACCCCGGCGACCGTGCCGGGCAGACCCGCGTAGTACTTCAGGCCGTCCAGGTCGGCGTCGGTGAGGGACGTCAGGATGCCGGAGGACTCCGGGCCCTGGATCGCGAGCAGCGCGTAGGCGTCCCGGTCGTCGCGGACCTCGGCGTCGAAGCCCGCCGCCCGCTCGGTGAGCGCGTCCAGCACCACCTGGGCGTTGGAGGCGTTGGCCACCACCATGTACTCGGTGTCGGCGAGCCGGTAGACGATCAGGTCGTCCAGGATGCCGCCGTCCGCGCGGCAGATCATGGTGTAGCGGGCGCGGCCGACGCCGACCGAGGCGATGTTGCCGACCAGCGCGAAGTTCAGCAGGGCGGCGGCCTGGGGGCCGGTCACGGTGATCTCGCCCATGTGGGACAGGTCGAACAGACCGGCCCGGGTGCGCACGGCGACATGCTCGTCGCGCTCGGAGCCGTAGCGCAGCGGCATGTCCCAGCCGGCGAAGTCGGTCATCGTGGCACCGAGCGAGCGGTGCACCGCGTCGAGGGCGGTGTGACGGAGCGGACGGGACACGGAACTGCTCATCGGTCGGTCTCCCAGGCATGGCGGGCGAGGACGGGGCGTGTCCTCCCCATCTGTCATCGGAACCTGAGAGGTTCGCCATGACCGACCGACCGAGGACGGACGGACACGGCTTGCACCTTGGGTGGGACCGCCGCGGCAGGGCGGGCGGCCCGCTTTTCAGATGTGCCTCGCCCGCGCGGTAACGGTGCCTGAGAGATTCAAGGGAGGGACTTGCTCCTTCGGCGCCCCGGGCAGACACGCTGCCGGGGACTCTCCCGCGCGGATTCAAACGGCCGGTATGCAGTTGGCGCGCACATCATTGCATGCCCGGACACTTCACGGCAGGCCGGATCTGTAACCGTGCTGTGGCAGAACGCGCACGGAAACGGCAGACACCGTCCATTACCTTCTCTTTACACTCAAGGGGAAGGTGAACCGTCACCGCCCCGGGGAGGACGATGACGGTGAACAGGACCGCGCCGGCGTACGTGATCACCCGGGCGCCCGCCCTGCCGGGACAGCCGGGGGCCCCGGCCCGCGAGCGGTGCGACGGGCCCTTGGCCCCCGTCGTCCGCGACCTGCGCGAGCGCGCAGGGCGCGCCCCGCACGCCCTGCTCTTCGGACCGGGCGACGTGGTCGTGGTCACCGGACTGCCCGGCGGCGGCAAGTCCACGCTGATGCGCCGCGCCGCGCCCGGCCCCCGCATCGACTCGCAGGACACCCGCGACCGCTGGGACGCCCGCCTGGCGCACCGCCTGCCCTACGCGCTCTACCGCCCCCTGGTCCGCCTCGCCCACTACGCCGCGCTGCGCCGCGCCCTGCGCGGCGGCGAGGGCGTCGTGGTCCACGACTGCGGCACCCAGCGCTGGGTGCGCGGCTGGCTGGCCCGCGCCGCCCGCCGCCGCGGCGGCGCCCTCCACCTGGTCCTGCTGGACGTCGCCCCCGAGGCGGCGCTCACCGGCCAGCGCGAGCGCGGCCGCCGGGTCTCGCGCTACGCCTTCGGCCGCCACCGCAGGTCCGTCGCCCGGCTGCTGGCCGCGGTGGAGCGCGGCGAGCTGCCCGGGGGCTGCGCCTCGGCGGTGCTGCTGGACCGCGCGGCGGCGGCCGGGCTGCGCCGGATCGCCTTCACCGGCCGGTCCGGCCCCGGCACCCGATAACCTTCCGGTCACACCAGTGGTTTCCGGCAGGCGGTAGGCAGATGGACTTCCCGGCGGACTTCTCCGCGGACATTCCGGGGGACTTCCCGGCACAGGCGCACCCCCACCCGCACGGCGGGTGGCCCGGCAACGAGCTGGAGGAGGTGCTCTCCGCGGCCCTCGGCATCCCCACGGCCGGCGGCCGCGTCATCGAGGTGCTCGGCCGCAGCTTCCTGTGGGTGCCGCTGCCGAACGGCGGCGGCCCGGACAGCGGCCCGCTCGACCTGCCCACGCTGGAGATCGACGGCCAGGCGTACGTACCGGTCTTCAGCTCCGAGGAGCAGTTCCGCCAGGTCGTCGGCGCGCACATGGCGTACACCGTCGCGCCCGCCGTGGAGTTCGCCCGCGGGCTGCCCGCCCAGGTCGGCATCGCGCTCAACCCGGACGGCGTGGCCGGAATGCCGCTGCCGCCGCCCGCCGTGGCCGCACTGTGCCGGGCCGGCCGCACCGCGCTGGACGGCCCCGCCGCCGGCGGCCGGGTCCGGCTCTACGAACCCGACTGGCAGGACGACCCGGTGGACTTCCTGTCCGCCGCCTCCGCCGCGTTCGACGCCGCCGGCGTGGTGCGCACCGCCCGCCGCTGCCTGGCCGCCGTCGAGACCGCCGACCCGGTCCTGTTCGTCGGCGTCGAGCTGACCTCGGCGGACGACGAGGCGCGCGCCCGCCCGCTCGACGCCCTGGGCCGCGCCCTGGCGGCCGCGCCCCCGGCCTGGCCGGTCAACCTGGTCCTCCTGGACATCACGGACGACCCGGTGGCCGTCTGGCTGCGGGAGAAGGTCAGGCCCTTCTACGGGCACGGGCACGGACACGGACACTGAGACGGCGGGGGGCGCGCGGACGCCGGCGGCACGGACCGGCGCCGCCCGCGCGCGCGACCGCGGCACGGACCGGGCCGCCGGACGGCTTTAAGCTGGACGCACAGCCCGGTCGAGGGCAACACGGAGGGGCGGTAAATGGTGAGCGCCAGCGACACCGCGGCCGGGCATGTCGAGCAGATGCTCCGCCAGGTGACACCCGGGCGGTACGACGCCTACGAAGCGCTGCTGCGCACCCTCGCGACCCCGTCCACCGGCCAGGTCTGGATGCTGCTCTGGCACGGCCAGGCCGGTGCCCCCGACGCCCAGTACGGCCACATGGAGGTCGGCGGCCACGGCTACGCGCCCTGCGTCACCTCCGCCCAGGAGCTGTCGGCCAGCGGCTGGATGCGCTCCTACGAGGTGGTGGACGGGCTGGACGTCGCCCGCACCCTCTACCCCGACCACTTCGGCCTCTGGCTCAATCCGCACGCCCCGGGCGGCGGCGTCGGCATCCCCTGGCTGGATCTGCGCCGGATCGCCTCCGGCCTGGACCGCCAGCCCGCCGGACCGCTCAGACTGTCCGAACCGGCCCTGGAGATCCCGCAGTTCTACGCGCTGCTCACCCAGACCGCCCACCACACGCCCGCGCTGCGCTCGCTGCGCCGCACCTGGGTGCAGCCCGCCGTCGGGTCCCCTTATCTGGCCATCGGCCTGGACGTCTACGACACCTCGCCGGCCGCCGTCGACTCGGTGCGCTCGATGATGCAGCAGTCCATGGCGGCCGTCCCGGACGGGCTGCCGGTCTCGACCGTGGTGATGTCCGACGAGTACGACCCGGTGGTGATGTGGCTGCGCGCGAACGCGCGGCCCTTCTACGACCGCGAGGCGCACGGCGGCGCCGGGCAGGCCGCCGCGGGCGGCTACGGCTACCCGCCGGCCGGCGGACACTGATCCGGAACGGCGGCCGGAACCGCGGCCGGGGCCCTGGCCGGGACCGCCACCGGCGGCCCGCCGGGCCCGGCAGCGGTGACCGGAACCGGAACCGGACACCACAACCGGAACCACGCGTACCGCCTCGACCGGCCGACACGCCCTGTGATCCTCTTCGCGCGTAGATGAGGTCGGAAGGTCCGGTTCTGCGGAGAAAAACGCCAACTGGCCCGCGTCCGCCCCCCGTTACCCAGCGTCCGGATAACGGAACCCCCCTACCCGCATCACGTTTGCGCATCCTTTCACCGTCAAGTCTGGCAACAGATCGCCCGCCCGTTGAAGACTCCCGCAACAAGGGGCGTTCGCCTCTGTGTACGACGGACTGACGATGCCGCCACAGCGGCAAGTGCGGGCCGGCTACCGCCGGTTGAGAGGGGTCCCTGCCTAATGACGGCACCATTGCACGAGCCGACCGCCGAAGCGGCCCCGAGCGCGGCCGACGAGGCGGCGGTGGCCGCCCCGGGCGCCAAGGCCGTCCAGGGCCGGTCCCTGGGGCGGATCGCCTGGGAGCGCCTGAAGCGGGACAAGCTCGCCCTGACGGGCGGCGTCGTCGTGCTCCTGCTCATCGTGGTCGCGGTGCTCGCACCCGCGCTCGCCAAGCTGATCGGACAGGACCCGGATCTCTACCACGAGAACCTGATCGACCCGCTGTTCGGCACGCCCACGGGCTCCCTCGGCGGCATCAGCGGCGACCATCTGCTGGGTGTCGAGCCGGTCAACGGCCGCGACATCTTCGCCCGCATCCTCTACGGCGCGCAGATCTCGCTCCTGGTCGGCTTCCTGTCCGCGCTGGTCGCCGTCGTGCTCGGCACGGTCCTCGGCATCCTGGCCGGCTTCTTCGGCGGCTGGGTGGACGCCGTCGTCAGCCGGGTCATGGACGGCCTGCTGGCCTTCCCGCAGCTGCTCTTCATCATCGCGCTGGTCTCGGTCATGCCGAACGACATGCTGGGACTGACCGGGTCGAGTGTGCGCGTGTTCGTGATGGTGCTGGTCATCGGCTTCTTCGGCTGGCCCTACATCGGCCGGGTGGTGCGCGGCCAGACGCTCTCGCTCCGGGAGCGCGAGTACGTCGAGGCGGCGCGCTCGCTGGGCGCCGGGCGGTTCTACATCCTGTTCAAGGAGCTGCTGCCCAACCTCGTCGCCCCCATCATCGTGTACACGACGATGATGATCCCGACGAACATCCTCACCGAGGCGGCCCTCAGCTTCCTGGGCGTGGGCGTCAAGCCTCCGACGGCCTCCTGGGGACAGATGCTGTCGAGCGCGATCGACTACTACGACTCGGACCCCATGTACATGGTGATCCCCGGCGTGGCGATCTTCATCACCGTCCTCGCCTTCAATCTCTTCGGCGACGGCGTGCGGGACGCGCTGGATCCCAAGGGCTCCCGCTGAACCGCCGTATCCAAGCGACCCGTGGCGCATGCACGGGGTCTCTCATCAATTCCGGAGGAACCGAGATCGTGACTACCCAACGCACCTCAGGGCGGCGCAAGAAGGCACTGGCCGCTGCGGCCGTGGTCGCAGGACTGCTGACCACGGCGGCGTGCGGCGGCGGCGACGACGGCGGCTCGAAGAGCGGCGCCGCCGGCTTTGACGCGGCGAACAACAAGGTCGTCAACGCGTCGAAGGTCAAGAAGGGCGGCGAGCTGAAGTTCGCCGGCACCCAGGACGCCGACTCGTGGGACACCACACGCGGTTACTACGGCTTCATGTGGGACTTCTCGCGCTACTACAGCCGCCAGCTGCTGACCTACTCGACCGCCCCGGGCGCCGACGGCGCCAAGCTCACCCCGGACCTGGCCACGGACACCGGCAAGGTCACCGACGGCGGCAAGACCTACACGTTCACGCTGCGCGACGGGTCCACGTGGGAGGACGGCAAGCCGATCACCTCCAAGGACATCAAGTACGGCATCGAGCGCGTCTGGGCCCAGGACGTCCTGTCCGGCGGTCCGATCTACCTCCAGCAGGCGCTGGACCCGAAGAAGACCTACCCGGGCCCGTACAAGGACAAGGCCGCCGACCACCTGGGCCTGAAGGCGATCGACACGCCGGACGACAAGACGATCGTCTTCCACCTGCCCACGGCGAACTCCGACTTCATCCAGATGCTGGCGCTGACCTCGGCCTCCCCGGTCCGCCAGGACAAGGACACCAAGTCGAAGTACGGCCTGCACCCGTTCTCCTCCGGCCCGTACAAGTTCGAGTCCTACGACCCGGGCAAGAGCCTCGTGCTGGTGCGCAACACCAACTGGAAGGCGTCCTCGGACCCGGTCCGCAAGGCGTACCCGGACAAGGTGTCGATCAAGCTCTTCACCAACGCCAACGACCTGGACCAGCGCCTGATCAACGGCGACTACGACCTGGACCTGAGCCAGACCGGTCTGTCGCCGCAGGGCCGCCAGATCGCCCTGAAGCAGCACAAGGGCAACCTGGACAACCCGGTCTCCGGCTTCATCCGCTACGCGGTCTTCCCGCAGAGCGTCAAGCCGTTCGACAACGAGCACTGCCGCAAGGCCGTGATCTACGGCGCCGACCACGTCTCGCTCCAGACGGCCCGCGGCGGCCCGGTGGCCGGCGGTGACATCGGCACCAACATGCTG
The DNA here is from genome assembly GCF_000373685.1 of Streptomyces sp. PsTaAH-124. Classification (NCBI taxonomy): domain Bacteria; kingdom Bacillati; phylum Actinomycetota; class Actinomycetes; order Kitasatosporales; family Streptomycetaceae; genus Streptomyces; species Streptomyces sp. PsTaAH-124. The sequence goes on from NZ_KB892177.1 coordinate 57,771, forward strand.
CCGCCGTCCGTCGCCGGTGGCGAGGGCCAGAAGTACGACCCGTACGAGCTGGCCGGGGCCGGCAAGAACGGCAACATCGAGAAGGCCAAGGAAGAGCTGAAGGCCTGCAACCAGCCGAACGGCTTCAAGACCACCATCGCGGTCCGCAACAACAAGCCGGTCGAGGTGGCCACCGCCCAGTCGCTCCAGGCGTCGCTGAAGAAGATCAACATCGACGCGGAGATCTACCAGTACGACGGCTCGCAGACCGCCGGCATCATCGGCAGCCCCTCGAACGTCGAGAAGAAGAAGTTCGGCATCATCATCATGGGCTGGGGCCCGGACTTCCCGACCGTCCAGGGCTACGGCGTGCCGCTGTGGGACAGCCGCTACACCCTCCAGAGCGGCAACAACAACTACGCCCTGATCAACGACAAGTCGATCGACGGCCTCTTCGACCAGTACGGCACCACGCTGGACGAGGCGAAGAAGGCGGAGCTCGCCACCCAGATCAACCACAAGGTCATGGAGGGCGGCTACTACCTGCCCTTCGTCTTCGAGAAGCTCCTGAACTGGCGTTCCTCGCGACTGGCCAACGTGTACACGACGAACGCGTACAGCGGGTACTACGACTTCGTCAACCTCGGCCTGTCCTCCTCGAAGTAGACCCGGCACACCCGCCGTACCGCACGAAAGGCAGGTGAAGGCCGGCGCGGCGTGACCGCGGGCTCCGGAAGACCTCCGGGCCCGCGGTCCGCGGCGGGCCGTAAGCTGTGCTCGCTTACCTCATCAGGCGGCTGTTCGCCGCCGCAGTGATGCTGGTGGTCATCATCGTGGTGGTCTTCAGCATCTTCTTCCTCGTCCCCAAGTGGGCGGGCGTCGACATCGCCCTGAGCTTCGTGGGCAAACAGGCCGACCCGGCCGCCGTCGAGGGTGTCCGGCAGAAGCTCGACCTGGCTGCCCCGGTCTACACCCAGGTCTGGCACTTCTTCCAGGGGATCTTCGCGGGCCGCACCTATGTGGGCGGCGGCGACGTCACCCACTGCGCCGCCCCGTGCTTCGGCTACTCCTTCAAGAGCGAGCAGGCCATCTGGCCGGTGCTCACCGACCGCTTCCCGGTGACCCTGGGACTCGCGCTCGGCGCCGCGGTGCTGTGGCTGGTCTTCGGTGTCGCCGCCGGTGTGCTCTCCGCCCTCAAGCGGGGCAGCATCTGGGACCGCGGCGCGATGGTGGTCGCCCTGAGCGGCGTCTCGCTGCCGATCTACTTCACCGGCCTGCTCTCCCTGGCCGTCTTCAGCTACGGCCTCGGCTGGATCGACGGCCAGTACGTGCCCATCGGCGACAGCTTCACCGGCTGGCTCGGCGGCATGATCCTGCCCTGGATCACCCTGGCCTTCCTCTACGCGGCCATGTACGCGCGCATCACCCGGGCCACGATGCTGGAGATCCTCGGCGAGGACTACATCCGCACCGCCCGCGCCAAGGGCCTGCGCGAGCAGACCGTCATCGGCAAGCACGCCATGCGCTCGACGCTGACCCCGATCCTGACCATGCTCGGCATGGACCTCGGCGCCCTGATCGGCGGCGCGATCCTGACCGAGACCACGTTCAGCCTGCCGGGCCTCGGCCAGGCGGTGCTCAACGGCATCAAGAACCAGGACCTGCCCATCATCCTGGGCGTCACCCTGATCACCTCCCTCGCGGTGCTCGTCGCCAACCTCGTGGTGGACGTCCTCTACGCCGTGATCGACCCCCGAGTGAGGCTGGCATGACCGAACTCAGCAAGACGGGCGCGGCGGTGGGCGAGCCCACCGCGGCCCCGGCCGCACCGACCGCCTTCCTGGAAGTACGCGACCTGAAGGTGCACTTCCCGACCGACGACGGCCTGGTCAAGTCCGTCGACGGGCTCAGCTTCCAGCTGGAGAAGGGCAAGACCCTCGGCATCGTGGGCGAGTCCGGCTCCGGCAAGTCGGTGACCTCGCTCGGCATCATGGGCCTGCACACCGCCGGCCAGTACGGCAAGCGCAAGGCGCGGATCTCGGGCGAGATCTGGCTGGACGGCACGGAACTGCTCTCCGCCGACCCCGACCACGTGCGCAAGCTGCGTGGCCGCGAGATGGCGATGATCTTCCAGGACCCGCTGTCCGCGCTGCACCCGTACTTCACGATCGGTCAGCAGATCGTGGAGGCGTACCGCATCCACCACGACGTCGACAAGAAGACCGCCCGCAGGCGCGCGGTCGAGATGCTCGACCGGGTGGGCATCCCGCAGCCGGACAAGCGGGTGGACAGCTACCCGCACGAGTTCTCCGGCGGGATGCGCCAGCGCGCGATGATCGCGATGTCGCTGGTGAACAACCCCGAGCTGCTCATCGCGGACGAGCCGACCACCGCCCTGGACGTCACCGTGCAGGCGCAGATCCTCGACCTCATCCGGGACCTCCAGAAGGAGTTCGGCTCCGCGGTCATCGTCATCACCCACGACCTGGGCGTCGTCGCCGAACTCGCCGACGACATCCTGGTGATGTACGGCGGCCGGTGCGTGGAGCGCGGCCCGGCCGAGGAGGTCTTCTACGAGCCCCGCCACCCCTACACCTGGGGGCTGCTCGGCTCGATGCCGCGTCTGGACCGCGAGCAGCAGGAACGGCTGATCCCCGTCAAGGGGTCCCCGCCCTCCCTGATCAACGTCCCCTCCGGCTGTGCCTTCAACCCGCGCTGTCCGTACGCCGACGTGCCCAAGGACAATGTGACCCGCACGGTGCGCCCCGAGCTGACCGAGGTCGGCGGCAAGCACTGGGCCGCCTGCCACATGTCGCAGGAGCAGCGGCAGCGGATCTGGACCGAAGAGATTGCGCCGAAGCTGTGAGCGAGAACGCCAAGAACGCCAAGGGCACTGCGGTGGCCACCGAGGAGACCGCCCCCGGTGAGGTCCTGCTGCGGGTGAGCGGGTTGCAGAAGCACTTCCCCATCAGGAAGGGCCTGCTCCAGCGCGAGGTCGGGGCGGTGCGCGCCGTGGACGGCATCGACTTCGAGGTGCGCTCCGGCGAGACCCTCGGTGTCGTGGGCGAGTCCGGCTGCGGCAAGTCGACGATGGGCCGGCTGATCACGCGGCTGCTCGAACCCACCGCGGGCCACATCGAGTTCGAGGGCAAGGACATCACCCACCTCGGGGTCGGCGGGATGCGTCCGCTGCGCCGCGATGTGCAGATGATCTTCCAGGACCCGTACTCGTCGCTGAACCCCCGGCACACCATCGGCAGCATCGTCGGCGCCCCCTTCCGGCTCCAGGGCGTCGAGCCCGAGGGCGGCATCAAGAAGGAGGTGCAGCGGCTGCTGTCGGTGGTCGGGCTCAGCCCCGAGCACTACAACCGCTACCCGCACGAGTTCTCCGGCGGCCAGCGCCAGCGCATCGGCATCGCCCGCGCGCTCGCGCTCAAGCCGAAGCTGGTGGTGGCCGACGAGCCGGTCTCCGCGCTGGACGTGTCGATCCAGGCCCAGGTCGTCAACCTGCTGGACGACCTCCAGCAGGAGCTGGGCCTGACGTACGTGATCATCGCGCACGACCTGTCGGTGGTCCGCCATGTGTCGGACCGGATCGCGGTGATGTACCTGGGCAAGGTCGTCGAGCTGGCCGACCGCGACTCGCTGTACCGGGCGCCGATGCACCCGTACACCAAGGCGCTGATGTCGGCGGTGCCGATCCCGGACCCGCGCCGCAAGAACGCCAAGAGCGAGCGCATCCTGCTCCAGGGCGACGTGCCCTCGCCGATCTCCCCGCCGAGCGGCTGCCGGTTCCACACCCGCTGCTGGAAGGCGACGGAGGTCTGCCGGACCACCGAGCCCGCGCTGGTGGAGCTGAAGCCCGGTCAGCGGGTGGCCTGCCACCACCCGGAGAACTTCGAGGACCAGGCACCGCAGGACACCGTGCTGCTGTCGGCCGCGAAGGAGGCGGCCGAGCTGGTGTCCGAGGAGGTGCTGGCCAAGTCGGCCGAGACCTCGGCGGCGGTGGCGGCGGAGGTCGCGGAGCCCACCGGGCCCGCGAAGCCGACCGCGCCCGCCGAACCCGCAGAGTCCACCGAGGCGGCGGAAGCGGCCGAGCCCGCCGAGCCCGCGAAGTCCGCCAAGACGGCGGAAGCCGCCGAGCCCGCCGAGACGGCGGAGGCCGCCGCCTCCGGCGGGTCCGACGAGCCCGCTGCCTCGGAGGACACCGGTGCCGAGGACCGCAAGGCGGCCGGTGACGGAGGCACGACACCCCAGGCGTGACGACTTGGCAAAGTCATGCTCATGACCGAACGGGAGAGCGCAGAGTCGTCCCAGTCCGTGTGATCAACCGGTCCACGCGCGAAGGGACGATTCATGGCACTCTCCCGTTCGGCACGTCTGGGGGCCGTCGCGACCGCGGCGGCCTCCTTCCTCGCCGTCGCCGCATCCTCCGCCCCCACCCACGGCGCCCCCGGCATCGGCGACTCCTACTTCCCCCGGCTGGGCAACGGCGGCTTCGACGCCCGCCACTACGACCTCGACATCGCGTACAACCCGGACACCGACCGCCTCGACGGCCGCACCACGCTCACCGCGCGCGCCACCGAGAACCTGTCCTCCTTCGACCTGGACCTCCAGAAACTGGAGGTCACCCGGGTCGAGGTGAACGGCAGAGCCGCCCGCTTCAGCCGGGACGGCGACGAGCTGCGCATCACCCCGCGCGGTGTGCTGGGCAAGAACCGGACCTTCACGGTGTCCGTCACCTACGGGGGCATACCCGAGCCGCTCAGCGGCCCCATCGTGTTCGGCTCCCAGTACGGCTGGATGAAGACCGCGGACGGCGTCTTCGTGGCGTGCGAGCCCAACGCCGCCTCCACCTGGTTCCCCTCCAGCGACCACCCCTCGGACAAGGCCACCTACGACATCCGGATCAAGGCGCCCAAGGGCCTGACCGGGGTGTCCAACGGCCGCCTCGTCGCCACGTACGACAGGGGCGGCTCGACGTACACGCACTGGCGCGAGAGCCGGCCGATGGCGAGCTATCTGGCGACCGCCACCATCGGGAAGTTCGATGTGCGCACCGGCCGGACGCCCGGCGGCATCCCGATGTACGTGGCCATCGACCCCAAGCTGAAGGACAGCAACAAGGTCGACGTGTACGCGGTGACCGCCGCCGCCACCGACTACTGGTCGCAGGTCTTCGGGCCGTACCCCTTCGAGGAGACCGGCGCGATCGTCGACGACATGCCGCAGGCCGGGTTCTCGCTGGAGGTGCAGAGCAAGCCCGCCTACTCGGCCGTGCGCAACGAGACGACCATCGTGCACGAGCTGGCCCACCAGTGGTTCGGCGACTCGGTGTCGGTGAAGCACTGGAAGGACATCTGGCTCAACGAGGGCTTCGCCAGCTACGCGCAGTGGCTGTGGAGCGAGCACAAGGGCACCCGCTCGGCGCACGACTCCTTCCGCGCCGAGTACGACGCCATCCCGGCCGACGACTCCTTCTGGCAGCTGAGGATCGCCGACCCGCAGCGCGACACCATGTTCGACGGCGCGGTCTACGACCGGGGCGCCATGACCCTCCAGGCGCTGCGCGAACGCATCGGCGACAAGGCGTTCTTCCGGCTGCTGCCCGCCTGGACGTCCCAGCACCGCTACGGCAACGCCGAGACCGCCGACTTCGTGCGGCTCGCGGAGCAGGTCTCGGGGCAGCGGCTCGGCGACTTCTTCCGCGCCTGGCTCTCCACCCCGGGCAAGCCCGCGCTGTAGGGGCCCCGCGTCCGGTCCGGACCCGGCCGCGCCCCGCGTAAGAATAGGGGGTGCTTCAGCAACTGTTCAGCCCCTCCGTCCAGCACACGGTGGACGTCGTCGGCATCTTCGTGTTCGCCATCTCCGGCGCGCTGCTGGCCGTCCGCAAGAACTTCGACGTCTTCGGCATCGCCGTGCTCGCCGAGGTCACCGCGCTGGGCGGAGGGCTGTTCCGCGACATCGTCATCGGGGCCGTGCCCCCGGCCGCCTTCACCGACCTCGGCTACTTCCTGACGCCGCTGCTCGCCACGCTCGTGGTCTTCTTCCTGCACCCGCACGTGGAGCGCATCCAGCGCGCGGTGTACGTCTTCGACGCGGCCGGCCTCGGCCTGTTCTGCGTCTCGGGCACGGTCAAGGCGTACGACTACGGGCTCGGCCTCACCTCGTCGGCCACCCTGGGCCTGGCCACCGCCGTGGGCGGCGGTGTGCTGCGCGACGTGCTCGCCAACGAGGTGCCCTCACTGCTGCGCTGGGACCGCGACCTGTACGCGGTCCCGGCGATCGTCGGCTCCACCATGGTGGTGCTGTGCATCCACTACGACATGCTGACCCCGTTCACCAGCGGGCTCGCGGTGGTCACGGCTTTCGCGCTCCGCCTGCTCGCGATGAAGTACCACTGGCGAGCTCCGCGGGCGTGGAACCGGCGTTCGACCGTCCGTGAGGAGTAGCCGGGCCGGTGTGCCCCTGCTTCCCGGACGGCTTGTGGCTCAGCTCCGCGGTCAGCCAGCGGAACGCGGTGGGCACCTGGGGCCGCCACAGCGCCATGCTGTGCCCGCCGGCGCTGCGCGGCAGATAGACCACGTGCACCTTCGTCGGCGCCTTCGCCACCTGGGCCAGGGCAACCCCGGCCTGGTAGCCGTCGCCCGGCTCGCCGGAGACGTAGAGCGAGACGCGCGGCGGGGTGGGGGCCTTCTTCAGCAGCAGGTAGGGGTTGTTGGCCTGGCGCAGGGCGGGGCTCTGGGCGGCCAGGGAGGCGCTCTCGCCGATCGGGTCGTTGTAGCCGGACAGGCTGATCGCGGCCCGGTAGCGGTCGGGGTGGGCGACGGCGAGCTTGGCCGCGCAGTGCGCGCCGGCCGAGTAGCCCGCGGTGGACCAGCCGTCGGGCGCGCCCTGGGCCCGGAAGTTGTCCGTGATCATCTTCGGTACGTCGATGCTCAGCCAGGTGTCGGCGTTCACGGTGCCCGGGATGTTGGCGCAGCCGGTGTCCGCCTTGGCTATCACGTTGGTGCGCGGGGAGACCAGGATGAACGGGGCGACCTGGCCGGAGCGCATCAGCGGTTCGAGCTGCTGGTGCACGTGCAGCGAGCCGAACCACGCCTTGGCGGAGCCGGGGTAGCCGGACAGCAGTTCCACCACCGGGAACTTCTTGTCGCGGTACGCCGGGTCGTCGTACTGCGGCGGCAGCCAGACGTAGACCTCGGCGTCCACCCCGGAGACCCGGCCCTTGAGCTGGGTGACCCGGACCCCTCCGGCCGCGCCCATGGACGGCCCGTCGGCCGCGGAGAACGTCTGGCGGACCTTGGGCAGCTTGCGGTAGGCGATCCCGCCGGTGCCGTCCGCGCCCAGGTCGGCGGCCTGCTGCACATGGTTGCCGGTGCCGAGCAGGTCGTCCCAGTTGTCGTAGAGGTTGTTGCTGTTGTTCACCAGGACGAAGACCAGGGTGATGGCGGTGGCCTGGGCGAACAGCAGCATCAGCCCCCGCAGGGCCGTGCGCAGCACCTTGGGGCCCCGGGTGCGGGTCCACAGGACGAACGGCAGGACCAGGGCGATCACGGCGAGGGCGATGGTGGTGTACAGGAACGGAGTCCCGGTGAGGCTCATGTCCCCGTAGAGGGAAAACCGGGGCCCCGGGTTTACGGACGAGTGCGGACACTTACCGAGAAATTGCCGACACTCACGCAGCGGACATCATCCGTCACACAGCTGTCATCCGGCCGTCAGGCTGAAAGCTACCGCTTAGTAGTTTGCTGTTGTACCGTTCCGGTATGCCAGATGCAGCCTCTGCCCCGGCCGTGCGGGCCACGATCGGCGACAGCGAGTTCGACCGGGACACCGCCGTCGTCCGGCGCGCCCCCGGCGTCTACGACATCGACCTCTCCGCCGGCTGGACGATCATCAACGCCGTCAACGGCGGCTATCTGCTGGCCGTCCTCGGCCGCGCGCTCGCGGACGCCCTGCCGCACAGCGACCCCTTCACCGTCTCCGCGCACTACCTGACCGCCTCCCGGCCCGGCCCCGCCGTGGTGCGCACCGAGGTGGTCCGCACCGGCCGCACCCTCTCCACCGGCCAGGCCTCGCTCTTCCAGCAGGAGGAGGACGGCACCGAGGTGGAGCGCATCCGCGTCCTGGCCTCCTACGGCGACCTGGACGCGCTCCCCGACGACGTGCGCACCACGGCCGAGCCGCCCACCCTGCCGCCCGCCGCGCAGTGCTTCGGCCCCGAGGACGGGCCCGCCCCGGTCGACGGCAGCTCCGCCATCGCCGACCGGCTGATGCTCAAGCTGGACCCCGCCACCCTGGGCTGGGCGCTCGGCGCGCCGAGCGGCCGGGGCGAGATGCGCGCCTGGTTCGGCCTGGCCGACGGCCGCGACGCCGACCCGCTCTCCCTGCTGCTCGCGGTGGACGCGCTGCCGCCCACCGCCTTCGAGCTGGGGCTCAAGGGCTGGGTCCCGACCGTCGAGCTGACCGTGCACATCCGCTGCCGCCCGGCCCCGGGCCCGCTGCGGGTGTCGATCACCACCCGCAACCTGGCCGGGGGCTTCCTGGAGGAGGACGCCGAGGTCTGGGACGAGGCCGGGCGGCTGGTGGCGCAGTCCCGGCAGCTCGCCCGGGTCAGGCTCGGCTGACCGGGGTCCGGCCCAGCCAGGCCGCGAGACGCTCGTGCACGTCGGCGCCCTCGGCCACCGGACGGGCGTCGGCGAACGGGACGTCGTCCCCGCGCCCGGACTCCGGCAGCACCCGGCGGGCGGCGTCGAGCGCGGCCTCGGAGAGCGCGGGGTCCAGCGCCAGGGGGCGGCCGACGGCCTCGTTGAGGTCCCAGGTGTGCCCCACCAGCTCCATCAGATAGCCGGCCAGCGCCGCCTGCCCCGGCACCTCGCCCCACGGCACCCGCACCGGCGCGGTCAGCCGCTCCTCGGGCTCCCACGCCTTCACGGCCCGGCCGCGCGCCTCCTCGTAGGCGCCGGACCAGTCGTCGTCGGCGACGACCACGGCGGAGGGGTCGACCAAGAGCCCGTCCCCGCCCTCCCCGGCGACCGCGATCCGCAGGGTGCCGCCCACGATGTGGCCCAGCAGCGCCCGGACGTCGAACTCGGTGCACGGCGTCGGGTCCGTGAGCTGCTCCGGGCGTACGGCCCTGATCAGCGCGGCGGCCTGCTCGGTGGCGCGGGCGTAGGCGGCACGGGGGTCGGCGGTGTTCATGAGCGCTTCCTTCCGGCGGGTGTGATCACTTCGTCGGTACGCCCCCACCCTGGCCGCCGGCCCCGGACTTCCTCCCGGCTTCAGCGGAGAGCGGACACGGCTGCCCCGGCTGCCCCGGCTGCCCCGCTCACTCCAGCCAGTGCCGGCGGCCGATGCTGATCAGCCGCAGCCGGCGGGTGGCCAGGCGGGCGACCCGGTCGCGTTCCGCTGGGGAGTCGGGGGCCTCCAGGAAGAGCGAGGCGGTGATCAGCATCTGGTCGACGTACAGATGCGCGAGCATGAGCAGGTCGTCGTCGCTCCAGCCGCGCGCCTGCGGGTCCTTGGCCAGCTCGTCCTTCACCTCGCGGGCGAAGCGGGCCAGTTGGTCGCGTATCGCCTCGCGCACCGGCTGCACCCCGCCGTGGCGCTCGCGGGCGATGAAGCGGACGTGCGAGGGCTGCTCCGCCACATGGCGGGCGATCAGTTCCACGGCGCGGGTGATGCGTTCCTCGCTGCCGTCCGCCGTGGAGACCGTGGTCCGGATCATCGGGTGCAGCCCGCCGAGCGCCTCCTCGACCAGGGCGACACCGAGGTCGGCGGTGGAGCGGAAGTGCCGGTAGAACGCGGTCGGCGCCACGCCCACGGCGCGGGTGACCTCGCGCAGGCCCAGGCTGCTCAGGCTCTGCTCCTCCAGCAGGGCCAGCGCCGCGTCCAGCAGGGCCCGGCGGGTCTTCTGCTTCTGGGCCTGCCGGGCACCGAGCGTGTGACTCATGCCATACAGTTAACAACTGTTCTCTGTAATCTCCAAGCGGGAGCGGCGCTAGACTGGGTAGTCAGTGAACAACTGTTACCGCAAGCGTCCGCCGGGAGGACCCCGGCCGGCGCCGAAGGGGGATCCGATCCCATGCTGTTCCTCGTCGCCGCCCTGCTGCTGTTCGGCGTGACCCTGGGCACCGTCGCCCACGTCCCGCTCGGCTTCACCGCCGTCGCCGCCACCGTCATCGCCGCCTGGCTCGCCGTCTTCGCGCTCCGCGAGCGCCACGCCCGCCGCCGCGGCACCTCCCACTGACGCCGCCCGGCCCGCCCCGACCGCCACCGCAGGAGGCATCCGCCATGCAGCTCACCGCACCGGCCACGAGCCGCCGGCTCGCCCGCGACGCCGACGGCATGGCCGTCGCGTCCTTCGTCCTCGGCCTGATCGGACTGCTCGTCCTCAACGTCGTCCTCGGCCCCATCGCCGTCGTCCTGGCCGCCGTCGCCCTGTGGCGCGGCACCGCCCGCCGCGGCCGCGCCCTGCTCGGACTGACCCTCGGCATCGCCGACCTGGTCGTCCTGTTCTCCTTCGCCCAGCTGGACCACACCCTGTCCTGGAGCTTCTGAGCGGCCCGGACACCGGCCGCCCGGCAGGACCGCGCTGCGGCGCGACCGTGACCGGGGGACGCCCGCGGGCGCCCCGTAGAATCAGCCCCACCATGGCTTACCTCGACCACGCCGCGACCACCCCCATGCTCCCGGAGGCGGCAGAGGCACTCACCGCCGCGCTGGGCCTCACCGGCAACGCCTCCTCCCTCCACGCGTCCGGCCGCCGGGCCCGCCGCACGGTCGAGGAGTCCCGCGAGATCCTCGCCGAAGCACTCGGCGCCCGCCCCAGCGAGGTCGTCTACACCTCCGGCGGCACCGAGGCCGACAACCTCGCCGTCAAGGGCCTGTACTGGGCCCGCCGCGCCGCCGACCCCGCCCGCACCCGCGTCCTGGCCAGCCCCGTCGAGCACCACGCCGTCCTCGACGCCGTCCACTGGCTCGGCGAGCACGAGGGCGCCACCGTCGAGTACCTCCCGGTCGACTCCTACGGCCGCGTCCACCCCGAGGCCCTGCGCGAGGCCATCGCCCGCGACCCCGCCGACGTGGCCCTGGCCACCGTGATGTGGGCCAACAACGAGATCGGCACCGTCCTCCCGGTCCGCGAACTGGCGGAAGCGGCCGCCGAGTTCGGCGTACCGCTGCACGCGGACGCCGTCCAGGCGTTCGGCCAGGTCCCGGTCGACTTCGCCGCCTCCGGGCTCGCCGCGATGACCGTGTCCGGCCACAAGATCGGCGGCCCCTACGGCATCGGCGCGCTGCTGCTGGGCCGCGAGTACACCCCCGTACCGGTGCTGCACGGCGGCGGCCAGGAGCGCCACGTCCGCTCCGGCACCCTCGACGTGCCCGCCGTCGCCTCCTTCGCCGTGGCCGGCCGGCTCGCCGCCGAACAGCGCGAGTGGTTCGCCCGCGAGATCGGCGCCCTGCGCGACGACCTGGTCACCGCGGTCCGCGCCGCCGTCCCCGACGCGATCCTCGGCGGCGACCCGGCGCCCGGGGGACGGCTCCCGGCCAACGCCCACTTCACCTTCCCCGGCTGCGAGGGCGACTCGCTGCTGCTCCTGCTGGACGCCCAGGGCATCGAGTGCTCCACCGGCTCCGCCTGCACCGCGGGCGTCGCCCAGCCCAGCCACGTCCTGCTCGCCACCGGCGCCGACCCCGACCTGGCCCGCGGCACCCTGCGCTTCTCCCTCGGCCACACCTCCACCGAGGCCGATGTGGAGGCCGTCGCCCGCGCCATCGGCCCGGCGGTGGAGCGGGCACGGGCGGCGGGCCTGAGCTGAGGGCACCCGCGCGAGGACTCAGGTGCGCGCGGTCCGCTCCCGCAGCACCAGCCGCAGATAGCGGTCCCAGTCCCAGTGCGGACCCGGGTCCGTGTGGTCGGTGCCCGGCACCTCCACATGCCCGATGATGTGCGCGCGGTCCACGGGTATCGCGTACCGCGCGCAGATCCGGGCCGTCAGCCGTGCCGAGGCGGCGTACATCGCGTCCGTGAAGGACGCGGCCTTCTCCACGAACCCCTCGTGCTCTATCCCGACACTGCGCTCGTTGTACTCCCGGTTGCCCGCGTGGAAGGCCACGTCCAGCTCCCGGATCATCTGCGTCACCCGCCCGTCCGCGCGCACGATGTAGTGCGCGGCGGCCTGGTGCCCCGGATCCTCGAACGCCTTGACCGCGCTCGTGTAACTGCCCTGCGTCACATGGACGACCACCCGGTCCACCGCGTAGTCGTCCGGCCGGTCCGCGCGCCGGTAGTTCGCCGACGAGGCCGCCACCCAGCGCGCACCGGCGAAGTCCACCGCGCCCGCCACCCGGGGCCGCTGGTCGCCCGGCAGCCGCCACCACAGCCGGGACAGCTCCCCGCGCCACAGCACCGCCCCGCCCACGGCGGCCGCCGCCCCGCCGACCAGCACCGCGCGGCGGGCCGGCCACCGCCCCGCGCCGCCGTCCCCGCCGCCCTGCCGGGCCTTCTCCGTCGCCATGCGACCTCCAACGGATATCCGGCGGCCCCGGTTCCCGCGCCCCGTACCCTGGAGGGGCTATGACTGAGACCCCGCAGCGCCCCCGCCCCCTCCGCGTCCTCGCCGCCATGTCCGGCGGCGTCGACTCCGCCGTCGCCGCGGCCCGCGCGGCGGAAGCAGGCCACGACGTCACCGGCGTCCACCTCGCGCTCTCCGCGAACCCGCAGTCCTTCCGCACGGGCGCGCGGGGCTGCTGCACCATCGAGGACTCGCGCGACGCCCGCCGGGCCGCCGACGTCATCGGCATCCCCTTCTACGTGTGGGACCTCGCCGAGCGCTTCCGCGAGGACGTCGTGGAGGACTTCGTCGCCGAGTACGAGGCCGGCCGCACCCCCAACCCGTGCCTGCGCTGCAACGAGAAGATCAAGTTCGCCGCGCTGCTGGACAAGGCCCTCGCCCTCGGCTTCGACGCGGTCTGCACCGGCCACTACGCGCAGGTGGTCCGGCGCGAGGACGGCTCCCGCGAACTGCACCGCGCCTCCGACCTGGCCAAGGACCAGTCCTACGTCCTCGGCGTCCTGGACGAGCGGCAGCTCGCGCACGCGCTCTTCCCGCTGGGCGACACCGTCACCACCAAGGACGAGATCCGCGCCGAGGCCGAGCGCCGCGGCCTGGCCGTCGCCAAGAAGCCCGACTCCCACGACATCTGCTTCATCGCCGACGGCGACACCCAGGGCTTCCTGGCGCAGCGCCTGGGCCGCGCCGAGGGCGACATCGTCGACGAGTCCGGCGCGGTCGTCGGCAGCCACGAGGGCGCCTACGGCTTCACCATCGGCCAGCGCAAGGGCCTGCGGATCGGCACCCCGGCCCCCGACGGCAAGCCGCGCTACGTCCTGGACATCTCCCCGGTGACCAACACCGTCACGGTCGGCCCCGCCGCCGCCCTCGACGTCGACGCCCTCACCGCCGTCCGCCCCCGCTGGTGCGGCACCGCCCCCGCCGGCCCCGGCACCTACACCGCCCAGCTGCGCGCCCACGGCGACGAGACCGAGGTGCGCGCCGCACTCGTCGACGGCACCCTGGAGGTGTCCTTCGCCGAGCCCGTGCGCGGCGTGGCCCCCGGCCAGGCGATCGTGCTCTACGACGGCACCCGCGTCGTCGGCTCGGCGACGATCGCCTCCACCCGGCGGGCGACGGCCGACGCGCTCTGACGGCCCGCCCGACTCCCCGGCCGCCGTCCGGCTCTGCGGCGGCCGTGAGGGCGCCCTACGCCCCGTAGAAGTCCGTGAGCACCGGCGCCAGCATCTCCGGCTCCACCGCGTGTGTCTGGCCCTCCAGGACGCCGTACGTGCCGTCGGGCACCGCCTGCGCGACCCGGCGGGCCGCCTCGCGCATCGGGGCGGGGCTCGCGCCGCCCGCGAGGGCCAGCACCGGCACGGCGACCGACGCCAGCAGCGCCTCCGGGACGGTGCCGTCGCCCATGACGGCGTCGTCGTACGCGAGGGTGGGCGCGACCGCTTCAAGCCCCGGCCACATGGGGGAGTGGCGGGCGTTGACGATCATCTGGTCGGCCAGCCCGGTCAGCCGCAGGAACAGTTCCACCGCGTCCCCGCGCCGCCCCTCGGCCAGCGCCCGGTCCAGCTCGGCGGAGTACCGGGCGCGCTCGGCGCCGCGGTCCTGGCGCACCTCGAACGGCGGCTCGTACACCGCCACCCGCCGCACCGGCACCCCGGCGGCCGCCGCCCGCAGCGCCAGCACGGCGCCCGAGGAGATGCCGTAGAGCGCCGCCTCGCCGCCCGCCGCCTCCACCACGGCCGCCAGGTCCTCCACCTCGCGCTCCACCGCGTACGGCGGCGTGTCGCCGCTCTCCCCGCGGCCCCGCCGGTCGTACACCACCGCGGTGCACCCCGGTGCCAGCGCCGCCGCCAGGGGCGCGACCGTGGCGCCCGTCGACATCGCCCCGCTGACCAGTACGACCACCGGGCCCGTGCCGGTGCGCTGAAGGGCGATCGGGGTGCCGTCACGGGAGAGGGTCTTCTTGTCCATGGCTGTGCAGACTGCCACGCGCGCGGCGGCTCGCCGGGCTACAACACTTCGGTGTCGTAGAAGCAGAGGTGGTCCTTGATCGCCGCGACCTCCGGTTTCGGGTCGGGATAGGCCCACACCAGGTCCGGCGCGTCCGGCAGCGACCAGTAGGACGCGTCGCCCTTGAAGGGGCAGTGCGTGTGCGTGTCCGAGGGCGTCAGCAGGTCCAGGCGTACGTCCTCGGCGGGCAGGTAGTAGCGCGGGGGACAGCCGGTCTCGCGCAGCACCAGGGGGCGGCGGCTCTCCGCCAGGACCTGCCCCGCGCGCACCACGCGCACCTGCTCGTCGCTCTGCTCGACGGTGATCGTGTGTCCTTGTGTCATGACGGGAACAGCGCTCGCGCGCGCGTGCTTCTTCCCGTGTGCGAAAGGCGGCCGGGCGCCGCGTACCGTGAGGCGCATGAACATCTGCGTCTTCCTCTCCGCCGCCGACCTCGACGACCGCTACACCCGCCCCGCCCGGGACTTCGCCCGGCTGCTCGGCAAGGGCGGGCACAGCCTGGTGTGGGGCGGCTCGGACACCGGCCTGATGAAGGTCGTCGCGGACGGCGTGCAGGAGGCGGGCGGACGGCTGATCGGCGTGTCGGTCGACTTCCTGGCGGCCAAGGCCCGGCCCGGCGCCGACGAGATGGTGATCGCGGGCGACCTCGCCGAGCGCAAGAAGCTCCTCCTGGAGAAGGCCGACGCCGTCGTCGTCATGGTGGGCGGCACCGGCACCCTGGACGAGGCCACCGAGATCCTGGAGCTGAAGAAGCACGGCCGCACCGACAAGCCCGTGGTGCTGCTCAACACGGCCGGCTTCTACGACGGTCTGCGCGAGCAGTTCCGCCGGATGGAGGAGGAGGGCTTCCTGCCCCGCCCGCTGGCCGAGCTGGCGTTCTTCGCCGAGGAGCCCGCCGGGGCGCTCACGTACCTGGAGGAGTCGCTGAGCGGCCGCTGACGTGCGGGTGCGAGCATGGCGGGCATGGCTACACATGTGATCACCGGGGCCGGTTCCGGCATCGGCGCGGCCCTCGCCCGCCGCCTGCACGCGCGCGGGGACGACCTCGTGCTGCACGCGCGCGACGCGGGCCGCGCCAAGGAACTGGCGGCCGAGTTCCCCGGCGCCCGCACCCTCGTCGGCGACCTCGCCGACCCGGACCGGCTCAGCTGGGCGTTCTCGCACCAGAGCCTGCCCGACCGGGTCGACTCCCTGCTGCACGTCGCGGGCGTCGTCGACCTCGGCCCGGTCGGCGAACTGACCCCCAAGGCATGGCACCACCAGCTGAACGTCAACCTGGTCGCCCCCGCCGAGCTGACCCGCCACTTCCTGCCGCAGCTGCGCGCCGCCCGCGGCCACGTCGTCTTCGTCAACTCCGGTGCGGGCCTGGCCGCGCACGCCGACTGGGCCGCGTACGCCGCCTCCAAGCACGGTCTGAAGGCGCTCGCCGACGCCCTGCGCCAGGAGGAGCACGGCAACGGCGTCCGCGTCACCTCCGTGTACCCGGGCCGCACCGCGAGCCCCATGCAGGTCAAGGTGCACCGGCAGGAGGGCAAGGAGTACGACCCGGCCCGCTGGATCGACCCCGAGTCGGTGGCGACGAGCGTCCTCACGGCCCTCGACCTGCCCCGGGACGCGGAGGTCACCGACCTCACGGTGCGGCCGGGGCACTGAGCGCGCCGCGGCGTTCCGTACGCTGCTGCGGTGAGCGAAAACAGCGAGTTCGGCCTCGGCCCGGCCACCGGCCTCGGGTCGATGCCCGGCGGGGACGCCCGTGAGGCCGTCAAGACCGTCACCGGGACCTTCGAGGACTTCCCCTTCCTGCCCGAACTGCCCGCGCGCGGGCCCGGCGCCGACATGATCGGACGCACCGCCGGGATGCTCGTCGAGATGTACGCGCGCGTGGAGCCCAGCGGCTGGCGCCTGGGCGACCGGCCGGGCCGCGACACCCGGCGGGCCAGGTCCTGGCTGGGCGAGGACCTGGACGCCCTGGAGGAGTTCACCCAGGGCCACGAGGGCGCGCTGAAGGTCCAGGCGACCGGGCCGTGGACGCTCGCCGCTGCACTGGAGCTGAGGAACGGCGAGGCGGTCCTGTCCGACCCGGGCGCCTGCCGCGACCTGACCGCCTCGCTCGCCGAGGGGCTGCGGCTGCACCTGGCGGAGGTGCGGCGGCGGGTGCCCGGCGCCCGCCTCGTCCTCCAGCTGGACGAGCCGTCCCTGACCGCCGTGCTGCGCGGCCAGGTGCGCACCGCCAGCGGCTACCGCACCCACCGGGCCGTCGACCGGCAGATCGTGGAGGCCGGCCTGCGCGACGTCCTCGGCGCGCACGCCGAAGGTCCCGTCGTCGTCCACTCCTGCGCGCCCGACGTGCCCTTCGCGCTGCTGCGCCGGACCGGTGCCGCGGGCATCTCCTTCGACCTCTCGCTCCTCACCGAGCGTGACGACGAGGCCATCGGCGAGGCGGTGGAGGGCGGCACCCGGCTCTTCGCCGGTGTCGTCCCCACCACGGACGGCCCGTTGTCAGACCCTGCCGGTAGCGTCATGGGTGTCAGAACGCTGTGGCGCAGGCTGGGGCTGCGACCGGAGCTGCTCGCCCGGTCGGTCACCCTCACCCCGGCGTGCGGACTCGCGGGAGCTTCCCCCGCGTACGCACGCCAGGCGCTCGCCCACTGCGTCCGGGCGGCGAGATCCCTCGCGGACAACCCAGAGTAACGGGAGGACAACACGGTGGCCGGCGACAAGCAGCAAGCGGAGACAGCGGTGCCCGCCGAGGCGCGGGAGGAGCACGCCCGGCTCGCGGAGCAGGTCGAGGAGCACCGCTTCCGGTACTACGTGAAGGACGCCCCCGTCGTCAGCGACGCCGACTTCGACCGGCTGCTGCGCTCCCTGGAGGCCCTGGAGGACACCTACCCGGAGCTGCGCACGCCCGACTCGCCCACCCAGAAGGTCGCGGGTTCGTACGCCACGGAGTTCACCGCCGTCGAGCACCGCGAGCGGATGCTCTCCCTGGACAACACGTTCAACGACGACGACCTCGCCGCCTGGGCCGACCGCATCGCCCGCGAGCTGGGCGAGCAGGAGTACCACTTCCTGTGCGAGCTGAAGGTCGACGGCCTCGCCGTCAACCTGACGTACGAGCACGGCCGGCTGACCCGCGCGGCCACCCGCGGCGACGGCCGCACCGGCGAGGACATCACCCCCAATGTGCGCACCATCGCGGAGATCCCCGACCGGCTGCACGGCGAGAAGGTGCCCGGCCTCGTGGAGATCCGCGGCGAGGTCTTCTTCCCGATGGAGAAGTTCGAGGAGCTGAACGCCCGGCTGGTCGAGGCCGGCGACAAGCCCTTCGCCAACCCGCGCAACGCGGCGGCCGGTTCGCTGCGCCAGAAGGACCCGCGCGTCACCGCCACCCGCCCGCTGCACATGGTGGTCCACGGCATCGGCGCCCTGGAGGGCTACGAGGGCCTGAACCGCCTCTCCCAGGCGTACGAACTGCTGCACGGCTGGGGCCTGCCCACCTCCCCGCACAACAGGGTGGTGGACGACCTCGCGGGCGTGCGCGCGTTCATCGCGTACTACGGCGAGCACCGGCACTCCGTGGCGCACGAGATCGACGGCGCCGTCATCAAGCTCGACGAGATCCGCCTCCAGGGCCGCCTCGGCTCCACGGCCCGCGCGCCCCGCTGGGCCATCGCGTACAAGTACGCGCCCGAGGAGGTCAACACCAAGCTCCTCGACATCAAGGTGGGTGTCGGACGCACCGGCCGGGTCACGCCGTACGCACAGGTCGAGCCGGTCACGGTGGCCGGCTCGGAGGTCGAGTTCGCCACCCTGCACAACCAGGACGTGGTCAAGGCCAAGGGCGTCCTCATCGGGGACACCGTGGTGCTGCGCAAGGCCGGTGACGTCATCCCGGAGATCCTCGGCCCGGTCGTCGACCTGCGCGACGGCAGCGAGCGGGAGTTCGTCATGCCCGCCGAGTGCCCCGAGTGCGGGACGCCGCTGCGGGCCATGAAGGAGGGCGACATCGACCTGCGCTGCCCCAACGCCCGTACGTGCCCGGCGCAGTTGCGCGAGCGGGTCTCGTATCTGGCGGGCCGGCAGTGCCTGGACATCGAGCACTTCGGCGAGGTCGCCGCCGCCGCGCTCACCCACCCGCTGGAACCGGCCGATCCGCCGCTGGCCGACGAGGGCGACCTGTTCGACCTGACGGTGGAGAAGCTGCTGCCCATCAAGGCCCATGTCCTCGACCCGGACAGCGGTCTGCCCAAGCGGGACCCGAAGACCGGCGAGGCGAAGGTCGTCACCGTCTTCGCCAACCAGAAGGGCGAGCCGAAGAAGAACACCCTGGCGCTGCTGGAGAACATCGCGGCGGCCAAGGACCGCCCGCTGGCCCGCTTCCTGAACGGGCTTTCCATCCGCCATGTGGGCCCGGTCGCCGCGCAGGCACTCGCGCGTGAGTTCCGTTCCCTGGACCGGATCGAGCAGGCCACAGAAGAGGAACTGGCCAATATCGACGGCGTCGGCCCGATCATCGCGGCGGCCGTCAAGGAGTGGTTCACCGAGGACTGGCACCGCGAGATCGTGCGCAAGTGGAAGGCGGCCGGGGTGCCGTTGGAGGACGCGTCCTCCGGCGCGGAGGAGGGGCCGCGTCCGCTGGAGGGCCTGACGGTCGTGGTCACCGGCACCCTCGAACACTTCACCAGGGACGGAGCCAAGGACGCGCTCCAGAGCCGGGGCGCCAAGGTGACCGGTGCGGTGTCGAAGAAGACGTCGTTCGTCGTGGTGGGCGACAACCCCGGTTCGAAATACGACAAGGCGATGCAGGCGAAGGTTCCGGTGCTGAACGAGGAAGGTTTCGGAATTCTGCTGGAACAGGGCCCGGAAGCGGCGGCCGAAGTCGCTCTACCGACCGAAGAGTAGCGGTTGAAGGCCCTCCGATCGGCGCATATCAGATGCATACGGGTGGCCGGGGCGCATTCGGGCAACCGTCGGCGACCGCTGCCCGAGGAAGCCTTCCGCGGCCTACTGTTGTGGAGTGCGCCCGCCGTGCCCAGTTGCGGCCGGGCCATCCCCGTGCTCCTGACGAGTACGTGGAAGGGTTTTCCAGCGCGGCTGTGCCCAGGGGACGTCGGGCATCGGGCCGCGTGGCGTGGGCACCGCCGGCTGTGAGAGGGACGGGAATGGAACCGACCGAGAGCGCCTCCCCGCACTCACGGCTGCGCCGGATGACCGGCGCGTGGCGCGCGCGGGGGAGGCGGACGGGACAGCGTTCGCGCCCGGACCGGCGCACCGCACCGCCGGGGCACCCGGGCCGCGCCGCCCGGCCGTACGCGGTCACGGAGGTGCGCCCGCCCGTCCGCCCGCCCGGTGAGCACCTGTCAGGACTGCCCGGCACCGGCACGCAGCCGTCCCGCCCGGCCCTGCCCGCGGTGGTCACCTCGGCCGCCGCCCTCACCCTCGGCGCCGGTTTCTACGGCGCGTTCACCGCGGGCCACGCCCTCTTCCCGTCCGGCACGGCCGGCTGGTCGCTGGCCGTGCTCACCGGCGTCATCGTCGGCCATCTGGTCATGCTCGGCCGGGCCCGCTGGTGGGGCGGCACCGGCTCCGGCGCCGCCCTCACCCTCGCCGTGCTGCTGCTCTACGGCTGGGTGCCGGCCGGACTGGTCAGCCTCACCGTCGTCGTCCTGGTCGGGGTGGCCCGGCGCCACCGCTGGCGCCCCGGCGTGCTGCACGGCTCGGTCGACATCCTCGGCATCGCCGCCGCCGCTCTGCTGCTCGGTGCCTTCGGCCGGGTGCCGACCGTGGAGCACCCCTGGGACCCGGGCACCTGGACCGTGTACACCGCCCTCCAGGTGGTGCTCGTCGCCGCCGTCTACCTGGCGGTGACCCGCGTCCTGCTGTGGTACCTGCACTCCCCGCGCACCGACCCGGTGCCCACCGTGGCCCGCACCGCGCTCGTCAGACAGGGCCTGGTCGCGGTGGCGCTGCTCGGTATCGCGCCGCTGGTCTGCGTCGTCGCCGTCGCCGAACCGGTTCTGCTGCCGCTGTTCGCCATCCCGCTCATCGCCCTGGACTCCACCCTGTGGATCGCCCGCGCCCGCGCCGAGGAGCAGTTGCGCGACCCGCTGACCGGGCTGCCCAACCGGCAGTGGCTGCTGGAGCGCATCTGGACCGCCCTGGACGACGCCGAGCGCATCGGCGCCCGCGCCGCCCTCATGCTGATCGACCTCGACCGCTTCCGCTCGGTCAACGACACCCTCGGGCACCTCGCCGGGGACCGGCTGCTGCTCCAGATCGCCGACCGGCTGCGGCAGGCGCTGCCGCGCGGGGCGGAGGCCGCGCGGCTCGGCGGGGACGAGTTCGCCGTGTTACTGCCGGTCGCCGACTCCACGACCTCGGCGACCCGTATCGCGCGCGGCCTGGTCACCACGCTCAGCTCGCCCCTCGACCTGGACGGGCTCACCCTCGTCCTGGAGGCCAGCGCCGGGGTCGCCGTCTTCCCCGATCACGCCCTGGACGCCGAGGGCATGCTGCGCCGGGCGGACGTGGCGATGTACCAGGCCAAGCGGGACCGCACCGGCGTGGAGGCGTACGAGTCGAAGCGGGACTCCAACACCCCTGACCGGCTCGGGCTCCTGGGCGATCTGCGCCGTGCCCTGGACGCCCACGAGGTGCAGCTGCACTACCAGCCCAAGGTGCGCTTCGACGGCCAGGTGGCCGGCCTGGAGGCGCTGGTGCGCTGGGTGCACCCCGAGCGCGGCAAGGTGCCGCCGGACGAGTTCATAGCCATCGCCGAGTCCTCGGGGCTGATGCCCCATCTGACGGAGTACGTGCTGGAGACCGCCCTCGCGCAGGTCGCCGCGTGGCGCGCGCAGGGCCTGTTCGTGCCGGTGGCCGTCAATGTCTCCCCGCGCGATGTGCACACCCCCGGCTTCGCCGGTTCGGTGGCCGCCCGCCTCGCCCGGCACGGCGTCCCGGCGGGCGCCCTCCAGCTGGAGATCACCGAGCATGTCCTCCTGGAGGACCCGCAGCGGGCCGCCGACACCCTGGCGGGCCTGACCGCGCACGGCGTGAAGATGTCCCTGGACGACTTCGGCACCGGCTACTCCTCGCTGGTGCATCTGCGCCGGCTGCCGGTGAGCGAACTGAAGATCGACCGCTCCTTCGTGGCCCGCCTCGCGGTGGACACCGAGGACGCCGAGATCGTGCGCTGCACCGTCGACCTCGCCCACTCCCTCGGCCTCCTGGTCGTCGCCGAGGGCGTCGAGGACGACGAGACCTGGGAGCGGCTGCGCGACCTGCGCTGCGACGCCGTGCAGGGCTGGCTGGTCGCCGCCGCGATGCCCCCCGAGGAGACCACAGCCTGGCTCCGCGCCCGCGGCTCCCGAGGCTGGGTCCGCCCGGCGGCGGCCCTGCCCGCGGCGGCGACGGACGAGTGACCCCGGCGCCCGGCCGTCGCTCTTCACGGGCGGCGCACCGGGTCTGACGGCGGTGCCGTCCGCCCGGCCCGCGCGGGGCGCGGCCACGCGTCGGCGGGCGGGCCTGCCCGCGCCCTGCCGCGCCCACTGCCGTCGCGTGGTCCTGGTCGGGGCGGCGGTCGGCGGTCGGGTCGGTGCCGTGTCCCGCGCGCAGGCGACGCCCGTCCGTGCTGTCGCGGCTCGCGCGGTGCGTCGGCCCGGCGGCGGCCCCGCTGGCGGCGGCGACGGACGAGTGATCCAGGCCGCCTGGCCGCCTGTCCTCGGCTCTCGGTGCTGCCTGCGGGCGGCGCACCGGTTCTGACGGCGGTGCGCGCTCCGCGCCCGGCCCGCGCGGCGCGCGGACGCGGGGGCGGGGGCGGGCGCGTCGGCCCGCGTCACGCTCACCGTCGCGTGCTCTCCGCAGGGCGACATCCGGCCGGTCCGGTCCGGTGCGGGGCGCGGTGAGAAGGCGATGCCTCGTCGGGTGCCCGAAGCCGTCCGGCGGCGGCTGTGCGGGCGGCGACGGATGGATGTCCTCCGGCCGGGCCCGGCCCGGCCCGCGGCTGAGGCCCGGCGATGCTGTCCTCCGCGGAGCCGCAGGCCCGTTCGCGCGGCTGGGGCCGTCCGGTGGCGGACGACGAGTGACTTCGGCGCCCGCCCTTCCCGGCGCGTTCGGGCCGTTCGCGGGCGGGTCACCGGGCGCGGGCGACGTGCCGTCTGCGGCGGCGGTGCCGGTCGCCCGGCCCGGGGGCCGCAGGCGTGGCGGGACGCGGCGCGGGCGAGCCGCCCGCACCCGATGACCCGCCCTGCGGCCCCCGGGCCGTCCCGGTGGGGGAGCACGGTCCGGTCGGTCCGCGCCCGGAACCCCTGCGGGGAGGGGCGACGTCCGTTCGCGCCCTGCGGCGCGCGCGACTGGTTCCGCCCCGTCGGCGGCCCCGCCTGTCGGCGGCCCTGCCCCGTCGACCGGGCGGACGGACGACGAGTGACCCCGGCGCCCGCCCGCCGTGGCCGAACGCCCGGCCCGCAGGCCGGGTCAGGCCGTGCCCGGTGGGGCGAAGTGGCTGGTCAGAAGGGCGAGGCGCTGTTCGTGGGCGGCTTCCGGGAGGCGGCCGCTGCGCATCAGGGTGACCAGGCCGTGCAGACCGGCCCAGTACGTCTCCGTGAGGAGCGCCGGGTCGTCGCCCTCGGCCGCGACGGGGGTGACCGCCGCCAGCAGTTCGCCGAACGCCTCCTGGAGGGCCGCCGGGGCCTCGGGGGTGGCGAACGGCAGCTCGGTCTCGTGAGTGAAGATCGCGTCGTAGAGCGCGGGCCGCCGCCGGGCGAAGGCG
The DNA here is from genome assembly GCF_000373685.1 of Streptomyces sp. PsTaAH-124. NCBI lineage: Bacteria > Bacillati > Actinomycetota > Actinomycetes > Kitasatosporales > Streptomycetaceae > Streptomyces > Streptomyces sp. PsTaAH-124. Next base: position 81,108 of record NZ_KB892177.1, read on the forward strand.
GTGTACGCCTCGCCCACCGCGGTGAGCGCCTGGCGTACGCCCTCGGCCGTCGTACGCGCCGCGCGCAGCTCGACGGCGAGTTCCGCGCAGCCCTGCACGGCGACCGCCGCCATGATCGCGTCCTTGCCCTTGAAGTGGCTGTAGAGGACCGGCTGGCTGTACTCGATCTCGGCGGCGAGCCGACGGGTGGTGACCGCGTCCCAGCCCTCCGCCTCGGCCAGTTCCCGCGCGGCCGTCACGATCAGCCGTTCGCGGTCCGCTCGTTCGCGCTCCCGGCGCTTCTGGATGGTCATACGTCTCATTCTAGCGGCGCTAGCCAATCTGTCGATGCTCTGCTAGCTTCGCTCCCATCGCTAGCACCGCTAGGTGCCAGCCCTGGAGATTCGGGAGAAGAGACGTGACCGTCACCGCGTACACCCTGGCCGTCGTGCTCGACCTGTTCTGCGTGTTCCTCGGCTACCGCTTCCTGTTCCAGCCCGGCCCGGCCGCCGCCGGGTACGGCGTCCCCGCCGACCCGTCCGGCGACGCCGGTGCCTATCTGACGATCAAGGGCCTCCGGGACGGCACCCTCGGCGTCGTGGGCCTGGCGCTGCTGGCCTTCGCGGGCGCCGGGGCCGAGGCGTGGTTCCTGCTCTGCGTGGCCCTCGTGCCGCTCGGCGACACCCTGATAGTCCTGCGCCACGGCGGCACGAAGGCCGTCGCCTTCGGGATCCACTTCGCCACGGCGGTCGTCGTGCTGATCGGCGCCGGACTGCTCTTCGCCCTGTGACGCGCCCCGGGCGCCCCGGGGGAAACCGCTGTACGGGCACCCGTCCCGGCCCCATAGGATTGGGCCAAACCGACTTGCCCGAACCGACGTGTCCAAGCCGGTTTGCCCGAACCGCACACTCACCCCAGAGGAACGCTGCATGCCTGGCATCACGCGCGAGGAGGTCGCCCACCTCGCCCGGCTGGCGCGTCTGGAGCTGAAGCCCGAAGAGCTTGACCACTTCGCGGGACAGCTGGACGACATCATCGGCGCGGTGGCCCGCGTCAGTGAGGTCGCCGACCAAGACGTACCGCCGACCTCTCACCCGCTGCCGCTGACGAACGTCATGCGCGCGGACGAGGTCCGTCCGTCGCTCACCCCCGAGCAGGCGCTGTCCGGCGCCCCGGCCCAGGAGCAGCAGCGTTTCAAGGTGCCGCAGATCCTGGGGGAGGAGTAAGCAGTCATGACGGACATCATCAAGCTCACCGCCGCCGAGACCGCCGCGAGGATCGCCTCCGGCGAGCTGACGGCCGTCGAGGTGACCGAGGCGCACCTGGCCCGGATCGACGCCGTCGACGAGAAGGTGCACGCCTTCCTGCACGTCGACCGCGAGGGCGCCCTCGCCCAGGCCCGCGCCGTGGACGAGAAGCGCGAGCGCGGGGAGAAGCTCGGCCCGCTGGCCGGCGTCCCCCTCGCGCTCAAGGACATCTTCACCACCGAGGGCGTGCCGACCACCGTCGGCTCCAAGATCCTCGAAGGATGGATCCCGCCGTACGACGCGACGCTCACCAAGCGCCTCAAGGACGCCGGCGTCGTCATCCTCGGCAAGACCAACATGGACGAGTTCGCCATGGGCTCCTCCACCGAGAACAGCGCCTACGGCCCCACCGGCAACCCCTGGGACCTCACCCGGATCCCCGGCGGCTCCGGCGGCGGCTCCTCGGCCGCGCTCGCCTCCTACCAGGCGCCGCTGGCCATCGGCACCGACACCGGCGGCTCCATCCGCCAGCCGGCCGCCGTCACCGGCACCGTCGGCGTCAAGCCGACCTACGGCGCGGTCTCCCGCTACGGCATGGTGGCGTTCTCCTCCTCGCTGGACCAGGGCGGCCCCTGCGCCCGCACGGTCCTGGACGCGGCCCTGCTGCACGAGGTGATCGCCGGGCACGACCCGATGGACTCCACCTCCATCGACGCGCCGGTCCCGCCGGTCGTCGAGGCCGCGCGCAACGGCAGCGTGGCGGGCATGCGCGTCGGCGTGGTCAAGCAGTTCCGCGGCGAGGGCTACCAGGCCGGCGTCATCCAGCGCTTCGACGAGTCCGTCGAGGTGCTCAGGGAGCTGGGCGCCGAGATCGTCGAGCTGGACTGCCCGTCCTTCGACCTGGCCCTCTCGGCGTACTACCTGATCGCGCCCTCGGAGTGCTCCTCCAACCTGGCCCGCTTCGACGGCCTGCGCTACGGCCTGCGCACCGGCGACGACGGCACCCGTTCGGCGGAGGACGTCACCTCGCTCACCCGTGAGGCGGGTTTCGGCCCCGAGGTCAAGCGCCGCGTCATGCTCGGCACCTACGCGCTCAGCTCCGGCTACTACGACGCGTACTACGGCAGCGCCCAGAAGGTCCGTACGCTGATCAAGCAGGACTTCGACGCGGCGTTCGAGCAGGTCGACGTGATCGTCTCCCCGACGACCCCGACCACCGCCTTCGCGATCGGTGAGCGCGCCGACGACCCGATGGCGATGTACCTGGCCGACCTGTGCACCATCCCCACCAACCTGGCGGGCAACGCGGCCATGTCCCTGCCCTGCGGTCTGGCCCCGGAGGACAACCTCCCGGTCGGCCTCCAGATCATCGCCCCGGTGATGAAGGACGACCGGCTCTACAAGGTGGGCGCCGCCGTCGAGGCCGCGTTCGTGGAAAAGTGGGGACACCCGCTGCTCGAGGAGGCTCCGTCGCTGTGAGCAATGCCCTGTCCAAGGCCAAGGGCTTCAAGAAGTCCAAGTCCGGTACGTACCTGTCCATGGCGACGACCGCGTTCGGCGCCGTCGGCGTCATCAAGCAGGCCAGGAAGGCCCGCTCCGAGAGCGACACGCTGCGTCTGATCGACGCCGCCGTGTCCGCCGCGGCCATCGTCACCGGCCTCGCCATCCTCTACCGCGAGCTGAAGCGGCTGGGCGACGACGACGTCCTGCTGGGCTGAGAGGGAAGTTTTCACCGTGACCACCACGACCGACCTGGTGTCGTACGAGGACGCGCTGGCGTCGTACGACCCCGTCATGGGCCTTGAGGTCCATGTCGAACTCGGCACCAAGACGAAGATGTTCTGCGGCTGTTCGACGGCGCTCGGCGCCGAGCCGAACTCCCAGACCTGCCCGGTCTGCCTCGGCATGCCCGGCGCGCTCCCGGTCGTCAACGCGACCGGAGTCGAGTCCGCGATCAAGATCGGCCTCGCGCTGAACTGCTCGATCGCCGAATGGTGCCGCTTCGCCCGGAAGAACTACTTCTATCCGGACATGCCGAAGAACTTCCAGACCTCCCAGTACGACGAGCCGATCGCCTTCGACGGCTACCTCGACGTGCAGCTGGAGGACGGCGAGACCTTCCGCGTGGAGATCGAGCGCGCCCACATGGAGGAGGACACCGGCAAGTCGACGCACGTCGGCGGCGCCACCGGCCGTATCCACGGCGCGTCCCACTCCCTGCTCGACTACAACCGCGCCGGCATCCCGCTCATCGAGATCGTCACCAAGCCGATCGTCGGGGCCGGCGAGCGCGCCCCGGAGGTCGCCAAGGCCTACGTCCGCGAGCTGCGCGAGGTCATCCGTGCCCTGGGCGTCTCCGAGGCCCGCATGGAGATGGGCCAGATGCGCTGCGACGTGAACCTGTCGCTGATGCCCAAGGACGCCGACAAGTTCGGCACCCGCAGCGAGACCAAGAACGTGAACTCGCTGCGCTCCGTCGAGCGTGCCGCCCGGTTCGAGATCCAGCGGCACGCCGCGGTGCTCTCCTCCGGCGGCACCATCGTCCAGGAGACCCGCCACTTCCACGAGGACACCGGTTCCACCACCTCGGGCCGCATCAAGGAGGAGGCCGAGGACTACCGGTACTTCCCGGAGCCCGACCTGGTCCCGGTGGCCCCCGCCCGTGAGTGGGTGGAGCAGCTCCGGGCCGCCCTGCCCGAGCCGCCGCTGGCCCGCCGCACCCGCCTCCTGGCGGAGTGGGGCATCACGGCCACCGACATGCAGGCCATCCTCAACGCCGGTGCGCTGGACCTGATCGTCGCCACCATCGACGCCGGGTCCGACGCCACCTCCGCCCGCAAGTGGTGGATGGGCGAGCTGGCGCGCAGCGCCAACGAGTCCGGCCGCTCCCTGGACGAGCTGGCGATCACGCCGCAGCAGGTCGCCCGGGTCACCGAGCTGGTGACCTCCGGCGATCTGAACGACAAGCTGGCCCGGCAGGTCATCGAGGGTGTCCTCGCGGGCGAGGGCACCCCGGACGAGGTCGTCGACAAGCGCGGCCTCAAGGTCGTCTCCGACGAGGGCGCGCTGACCGCCGCCGTCGACGAGGCCATCGCCGGCAACCCGGGCGTCGCGGACAAGATCCGCGGCGGCAAGGTGGCGGCGGCCGGTGCGCTGGTCGGCGCGGTCATGAAGGCCACGCGCGGCCAGGCGGACGCGGCCCGCGTCAAGGAACTGATCCTGGAGAAGCTCGGCGTCAGCGAGGGCTGAGCCGCCCGAGGCCGCCAGGCGGTCACCCCGAGGGGGATGCATCGCACCCGATGCATCCCCCTCGGTGCATGCCGTCGTCCCTCCCCGGGATGCCTCCAGCTTCGTCCGCACCACCCCCCCTGTCCGGGCCGCCGCGCCGGGCCGCTACGCTCGCCCGCCATGAGTGGACGCGCCGCCTCCGAGACGCCCGCCGCGATATCCCCGGCACCGACCGCCCTCCTGGACGACGATCCGACCGGGGACGACCTGGCCGGGGACGACGGCCGCCCGGAAGGCGTCACCGTCGCCCGCCGCGCCCGCTGGACGGCGGCCGGGGCCGGTGCCCTGCTGACGCTCGCCGGTTGCGCCGCCGCCCTGCTGCGGCTCGCCGACGCGTCCTCCGCCCGCGTACCGGCCGCCTACGCCGCCGGGGCCGCCGTCTGCGCCTGCGCGGCCGTACTCGGGCAGCGCGGCCGTACCCGGCGGGCCCTGTGGCTGCTCGTCGCCGGGGTCATGATGATGGCCCTCGGCGATCAGCCCGGCTGAACCGCCCCGCGAGACCTGCGAGCACCGCGAGACCTGCGAACCCTGCGAGCGCCGCGACCACGCTTCCGTGACGGTCCCTCCCGCTGTGTGAGCGGACCGGCCCCGGCTTCACCCGATCGCGGGTGAACCGGGCCGCATTCCTGTGAGTAACGCCACGAATGCGCTAAACGATCACATTCGCCTGCAAGAGTGTTTTCACCTTGCTCATGCGTTCTTTGCGGGCCGTTCCGTTCATGGACGACTGTTCCCGGCCAAAGATCCCCATACAGTTCCCTGGGAGCACGTTTCGTGGCAGCCCTCGCGCGCTGGTGTGTCCGGTACCGCCTCGTCACCGTCCTGCTCTGGCTGCTGGCCCTCGGCGGGGTCACGGTCGCCGCCGCCGTCGCCGGCCCGGCGTACTCCAACGACTACGAGGTCCCCGGCACCGACTCGGGCCGCGCCACCCAGTTGCTGCGCCAGGGCTTCCCCGGCCTCGGCGGGGACAGCGACACCGTCGTCTGGCACACCGAGGACGGCACCGTGCGCGCCGCCGACGTCGAGCAGACGATGACCCGGACCCTGGACCGCATCGAGGCGCTGCCCGAGGTGGCCTCCGTGACCAGCCCGTACAAGGGCCAGAGCGACCAGGGCGGGCAGAGCGGCCGCAGCACGGACCGGATCAGCCGGGACGGCCGCACCGCGTACGCGACGGTGACCTTCACCCGCCCGGCCCAGGACATCACCGAGGCCCAGGCGAAGGCCGTCGTGCACACCGCCAAGGAGGCACAGGGCGACGGACTCCAGGTGGAGCTGGGCGGCAGTGCCGTCGGCGCCACCCAGTCCTCCGGCGGGCACCTGGCGGAGATCCTGGGCGTCGCCGTGGCCGGTCTGGTGCTGCTGCTCGCCTTCGGCTCGCTCGCCGCGTCCCTGCTGCCCATCGCCACCGCGCTGGTCAGCGTCGGCACCGCCCACGCCGCCATCGGGCTGCTCGGTCACGCCATGACGGTGGCCGACTTCGCGCCCATGCTCGGCATGCTCATCGGCCTCGGCGTCGGCATCGACTACGCGCTGTTCATCGTCACCCGCCACCGGCGCGGCCTCAAACGCGGGCTGGGGGTCGCCGAGGCCGCCACGAACGCCGTCGCCACCACCGGCCGGGCCGTGGTCTTCGCGGGCGCCACCGTCTGCATCGCGCTGCTGGGCATGCTGATCCTGCGGCTCGGCTTCCTCAACGGCGTCGCCCTCGCCGCCGCGTCCACCGTCGTCCTCACCGTCGCGGCCTCGGTGACCCTGCTGCCCGCCCTGCTGTCCTTCATCGGCCCGCGCGCCCTCAGCCGCCGCGAGCGGCGGCGGCTCGCCGAGCACGGACCGCAGCCCGAACTGCCCACCGGGTTCGCCGCCCGCTGGTCGGCCTTCGTGGAGCGGCGGCCCAAGCTGCTCGGCGCGCTGGCCCTCGCCGTGGTCACCGTGCTCGCCCTGCCCACGCTCTTCCTGCACCTGGGCACCTCCGACCAGGGCAACGACCCGGCCTCCTCGACCACCCGGCGGGCCTACGACCTGATCGCCGACGGCTTCGGGCCCGGCGTCAACGGTCCGCTCACCCTGGTCACCCGCGTCGACGGCGCCGCCGACCGGCTCGCCCTGGACAACCTGGGCACCACCCTGCGCGCCACCGACGGCGTCGCCGCCGTCACCCCGGTGACCTACAACACCGGCGGCACCACCGCCACGCTGAACGTCGTCCCCGACTCGGCGCCCCAGTCGCAGCGCACCAGCGACCTCGTCGACCGGCTGCGCGAGAAGGTGCTGCCGCGCGCCGAGACCGGGACCTCGCTCGATGTGCACGTCGGCGGGGTGACCGCCGGGTACGACGACTTCGCCGGGGTGATCGTCGGCCGGCTGCCGCTGTTCGTCGGCGTGGTCGTCGGCCTCGGCTGCGTCCTGCTGCTGCTCGCCTTCCGGTCGGTGGGCATCCCGCTCAAGGCCGCCGTCATGAACGTCGCCGCCGTCGCCGCCTCCTTCGGCGTCGTCGTCACGATCTTCCAGTGGGGCTGGGGCAGCGAGTTCCTGGGCCTCGGCCGGGCCGGGCCCATCGAGCCGTTCCTGCCCGTGATCATGGTCTCGGTGCTCTTCGGGCTCTCCATGGACTACCAGGTCTTCCTGGTCAGCCGGATGTACGAGGAGTGGCTGGAGACCGGGGACAACCGGCGCGCGGTCCGGGTCGGCCTGGCCGAGACCAGCCGCGTGATCAACTCCGCCGCGGTCATCATGATCTCCGTCTTCCTCGCCTTCGTGCTCGGCGGCGACCGGGTGATCGCCATGTTCGGCATCGCGCTCGCCGCCGCCGTGGCGCTGGACGCGTTCGTACTGCGCACCCTGCTCGTGCCCGCGCTGATGCACCTGCTCGGCCGCGCCAACTGGTGGCTGCCGCGCGGCCTGGACCGTGTCCTGCCCCGCATCAGCATCGAGCCGCCGGAGTGCCGGGCCGCCCATGAGAGGCTCGGCGACGTCACGCCGGACATGGCGGGCCTGGCGACCATGGCGGAACTCGTGAAGGAGCAGGAACCGGATGTACGCGATATCCCTGGGTGACGGCGCGGAACTGCGGCCCCTGGAGCCCTGGCACGCCGAGGAGTTCCTCGCCCACCTCGACCGCGGGCGGGAGTTCATCACCCGGCACATCCCGTTCGGCGCGCACGCCACCGATGTGGACGCCGCCCGCGCCGTCCTGCGGTCGTACGCGGACAAGCGCGCCGCCGACACCGGCTTCCTGCACGGGCTGTGGCTGGCGGACCGGCTGGTGGGCGGGCTGCTGTTCCGGGTCTTCGACACGGAGACCGGCGTCTGCGAGATCGGCTGCTGGCTGGAGCCCGCCGGGACCGGCAAGGGTCTGGTCACCCGGGGCGCCCGCATCCTCGTCGACTGGGCGTTCGACGAGCGGGGCATGCACCGCGTGGAGTGGCACGTGTCCTCGGCCAACGAGCCCAGCGTCAACGTCGCCCGGCGCCTCGGCCTGACCCGCGAGGGCGTGCTCCGCGAGCACTACCCCTACCGGGGCGTACGCCAGGACACCGAGATCTGGGCCGTGCTCGCCCCCGAGTGGCGCGCGGCACGCGCGCGCGTGGACAGCGGCGGCGACCGTTAAGGGACCTCTCAGACTGCGTCCGTACGGTGCCCGCATGGGAACCAGGACCGCAGACGAGACCAGCACCACCACCGGCGCCGACACGAAGGACGGGACCGCCGCCGACGACCGGGCGGCCACCGCCGGGGCACCGGAGACGGAGGACGCTCCGGCCACCGGCGCCGGGACCGCCTCCGCCGCGGAGACCGCCGAGGCCGGGGCCGCCACCGCCGACGAGACGGCCGATGCCGATGCCGATGCCGAGGCGGACGCGGACGCGGAGGCGGAGGCCGCCGGACCGGCCGCGCCCCGCCCGGCCGGAGTGGGGCAGGGCGCGGCCGCCGTCGTGGCCGCGGCGCTCGGTCTGGTGTCGCTCAGCGGCAGCTGGCTCGGCACCGTCGCCGGTGCGCGCGAGCAGCTGACCGGCCAGCTGCGGACCTCCACCACCGCGAGCGTCGCGACGCAGATCAAGGAGGTCTACGGCGACGCCTGGCACACCACCGCGCTGTGGGGCGGGCTGTTCGCGCTGCTCGCCCTGATCGTCGGCGTCGTGGTGCTCGCCCGGCCCGCGTTCGGGGCGCCGGGCGAGCCGCAGGCGCCCTGGATCAAGTCGGTCGCCTGGGCGGGAGCCGCGCTCGGCGTCCTCGGGCTGCTCCTGGCCGTCCTGAAGTACACCGACGTCCTGCTCGGACTGCCCTCGGCCTGACCCCGTCCCCGGGCCGCCTGAGGTACCTTACGGCGGCTCTGAGGCCCCCCTGGTACGGCTAAGGCCCCGGGCGCCGCCGAAGATGCGGAACTCGCCCGATGCGGGCCGCCCCCCTGGACGGCGAAAGTGGTCTCCGGCACCGCGAGAAGAGGTGCCGGACACCACGTCACCAGGGGAGAGACCATGTTCGCCTACGAACTCCACGAGCTGCGCTCCGCCGAACTGCGCCGCCTGGCCGAGCAGGAGCGGCTGGCCGCCGAGGCGCTGCGCGGGCGCCGCGCCGCCCGCCGCACAGCCTCCCGCGAGGCGCCGGAGGCCGAGTCGCATAGCGGCGGCCCCGGGCAGCACCGGTTCACCCGCGCCGCATGACCGTCCCGGCGCGGCGGGCGCCCGGCCGGCCGGCCCCGGGGCGGCCGGAACCGGGCCGGCGCCCGCCGCCGGGCGGCACCCCGGGATCCGCTCCCGCGCCGAAATCCGCTCCCGCGCTGTCACACCCCCGTGCGATGCTCGGACCCGTGGAGACCAGGTCTGTCAGTCCGGTGTTCGTGGGCCGCGAGCACGAATCGGACACACTGCACGAGGCGCTCGCCAGGGCGGGCGCGGGGGAGCCGCAGGCCCTGCTGGTCGGCGGCGAGGCCGGCGTCGGCAAGACCCGGCTCGTCGAGGAGTTCGCGGCGGCCGCCGCCCGCGGGGGCGCGGTCGTCGCGCTCGGCGGCTGTGTGGAGATGGGCGCCGACGGGCTGCCCTTCGCCGCCTTCTCCACCGCGCTGCGCGCCCTGCGCCGCGAACTGCCCGGCGCGCTCGCCGCCGCGAGCGCGGGCCAGGAGGAGGAACTGGCCCGGCTCCTGCCGGAACTGGCCGAGCAGCCCGCCGCGCGCGGCACCGGCCGGCCCGACGAGGAGGGCACGGCCCGCCTCTTCGAGCTCACCGCCCGCCTGCTGGAGCAGATCGGCGCCGACCACACCGTCCTCCTCGTCCTGGAGGACCTGCACTGGGCCGACGCCTCCACCCGGCACCTGCTCAGCTATCTCTTCCGCACCCTGCGCACCGGCCGGCTGGTCGTCCTGGCCACCTACCGCTCCGACGACATCCACCGCCGCCACCCGCTGCGCCCCCTGCTCGCCGAGCTCGACCGGCTGCGCACGGTCCGCCGCATCGAACTGGAGCGCTTCACCCGGCAGGAGGTCGGCCGCCAGATCGCCGGCATCCTCGCCACCGAACCCGACCCCGCGCAGATCGACCGCATCTTCGAACGCTCCGACGGCAACGCCTTCTTCGTCGAGGAACTGGCCGTCTGCGCCAGCGAGCGCTGCGCCGACCTCAGCGACTCCCTGCGCGATCTGCTCCTCGTCCGCGTCGAGGCCCTGCCCGAGGACGCCCAGCGGGTCGTCCGGATCGCCGCCGAGGGCGGCTCCACCGTCGAGTACCGGCTGCTCGCCGCCGTGGCCCGGCTCGCCGAGGACGACCTCATCGAGGCGCTGCGCGCCGCGGTGAACGCCCACATCCTCACCGCCGCCCCCACCGGCGACGCCTACCGCTTCCGGCACGCCCTGGTCCGCGAGGCCGTCGGCGACGACCTGCTGCCCGGCGAGCGCTCCCGCCTCAACCGCCGCTACGCCGAAGCCCTGGAGGCCGACGCCTCCCTCGTCCCCGCCGACCAGCGCGTCCTGCGGCTGGCCAGCTACTGGTACCACGCCCACGACCCCGCCAAGGCGCTGCCCGCCGTCCTCGACGCCTCCGTCACCGCCCGCGCCCGGCACGCCTACAGCGAGCAGCTGCGCCTCCTGGAGCGGGCGATGGAGCTGTGGGACACCGCCCCCGCGGAGGTGCGCGCCCGGCTGCGCCCGGTGGACTACACCGAGGTCTACCCGCCGTGCGGCTGCGATCCGGCCACCACCCCGCTGCGCTATCTGGACCTGATGGCCGAGGCCGCCGTCGCGGGCCGCCTGTGCGGGGAGCGGGACCGCGCCATGAAGATCATCAAGCGGGCGCTGCGCCATCTGGACGACGACCACGACCCGCTGCGCGCCGCCTGGTTCTGGATCCAGCGCTCCCGCCTGGTCCAGGCGAAGGCCCAGGGCGACGGCTGGCAGGAACTGGCCCGCGCCCAGGACCTGGTGCGCGGCCTGCCGCCCTCCGAGGTGCACGCCGAGGTCCTGGCCAACGTCGCCAACTGGTCCATGATCCACGAGCCCGGCCCCGACGCCTTCTCGGCCGCCGAGCGGGCCGTGGAGTACGCGCGCATGGTCGGCGCCCAGGAGATCGAGATGACCGCCCGCCTCACCCTGGGCGGCCTGCGGGTCGAGGCGGGCGACGTCGACGCCGGACTCGCCGAGATGCGCGAGGTCAACCGGCGTACGGTGGCGGACGGCATCGCCTCCGTGGCCGGCCGCTCCTATGTCAACCTGCCCTCCGAGCTGGAGTCCGTGGGCCGCTCCCGCGAGGCCGTGCCTCTGTTGGAGCAGGGCATCGAGTACACCCGGCGCTTCGGCCGGTTCGACCACGAGGCGTACGTCTGGGGCAATCTCGCCGAGTCGCTGTTCACCCTGGGCCGCTGGGAGGAGTCGGCCGAAGCGGCCTGCCGCTCGCGGCGGGTCGGGCAGAGCGCCAAACCGCGCGCCTTCCACGCCCGTATCCGCGCCGAACTCGCCCTCGCCCGGGGCGAGCTGGCCAAGGCTGCCGCCCATCTGGCGGACGGCCGGGCCTACTTCGGCACCCATGACTGCGCCCCGCAGCACACCCTGCCCCTGGTCCGCATCGCCATCGGTGTCGCGGCGGGCGAGGGCCGCCTGCTGGACGCCCGCGCCGAGGCCGGACGCGCCCTGAAGGACGGCTTCCCGCCCGGCACCCAGCGCTACGCCTGGCCCCTGCTGCTGAGCGCCGCCACCGTGGAGACCCGCACGGCCGGGCTGCCCGCCACCGAGGCGGGCCGCGCCGACGCCCTCGCCCGCATCCGCCGGGCCGCCGGGGCACTGACCGTCAACGTGCCCGTCTGGCAGGCGTACGAGGGCTGGGTGCACGCCGAGCTGGCGTACGCCGAGGGGAGCGCGGACCCCGAGGACTGGGCGCCGGTCGTCGCCGCCTTCGAGACCCTGGAGCGCCCCTACGAACTGGCCCGGGTCCGGCTGCGCCTGGCCGAGGCGCTGCTCACCGGCGGCGAGGACGGGCGCGAGCGCGCCACGGAACTGCTCCGGCTGTCCCACGCGGTCGCCGAGCATCTGCGGGCCCGGCCGCTGGCCGACTCCGCGGCCCTGCTCGCCCAGCGCGCCCGTCTCTCCCTGACCTGCGCCCCGCCGCCCCGGGCGCCCGAGGATCCCGCCGAGGCCCTGGGCCTCACCCAGCGGGAGCGCGATGTGCTGCGCCTGGTCGCCCGGGGCCGCACCAACCGCCAGATAGCCGAGGAGCTGTTCATCTCGCCCAAGACGGCCAGCGTGCACGTGTCGAACATCCTGGCGAAGCTCGGCGTCTCCGGCCGGGGCGAGGCGGCGGCGGTGGCGCACCGGCTGGAGCTCTTCCCCGGCGACCCGCTCACCGCCCCCGCGCCCGGCTGAGACGTACGGTGGTGGGGACCGGGAGGGAGGGGCCGTGTTCAACGCCTTCGAGGAACTGTTCGCACCGGGCCGCAAGCACACCCACGACGAGCAGAAGCGGCTGGAGCTGAGCCGGGAGGACATCGGGGACAACGACCCCGGCCGGGGACCGATAGACCTCGCCTCCGGAAAAGTCGTCGTCCGCCCACCCGGCCCCGCGGCGGGAGCCGAAGGGCCCGAGGAAGCCGGAGAGGCCGGGGAGCCCGAGGAAGCCAGGGCGCCCGAGGGCGCCGGGCAGCCCGGGGAGGGCGCCGGGTAGCCACCGGGCCCGCACGGGCCCCTGCCCTGACCGCCAGATCTCCTTCCTTCTCCCCCTGTGTCTCTCTCCCCCCCCCGCGTCACGTCACCCGGATCTCCAGGATCCGGTCGTCGCCCTTCTTCGGGCTGCCGCGCCCGTCGGTGTTGCTGGTGACCAGCCACAGCCTGCCGTCACCCGCCGGGGCGACCGTGCGCAGACGGCCGTACTCACCGGTCAGGAAGGACTGCGGGGCCGCCGAGGCGGCCGTGCCGCGCAGCGGGATCCGCCACAGCCGCTCGCCCTTGAGCCCCGCCATCCAGATCGAGCCGTCGGCGTAGGCGATGCCGCTGGGGGATGCCTGGTCGGTGTGCCACTGGGCGACCGGGTCGCGGTACCGGGAATCACCGGACCTCCCCTCCGCCTTCGGCCAGCCGTAGTCGCCGCCGGGCACGATCGTGTTCAGCTCGTCCCAGGTGTCCTGGCCGAACTCGGACGCGAACAGCCGCTGCCTGCTGTCCCAGGCCAGGCCCTGCACATTGCGGTGGCCGTAGGAGTACACGGGGGAGTCCGGGAAGGGGTTGCCGGGGGCCGGTTCGCCCTCCGGGGTCAGCCGCAGGATCTTGCCGCCCAGCGACCTGGTGTCCTGGGCCAGGCCGCGTTCCCCGCTCTCGCCGGTGCCCGCGTACAGCATGCCGTCGGGGCCGAAGGCGATCCGGCCGCCGTTGTGCACGAACCCCTTGGGGATGCCCCGGAACACCGTGTCGGGCGCGCCGAGCTGCTCCTTGGGGGGCTTCTTCGGGTCGTACAGCATCCGGACGATGCGGTTGTCGGAGGCGGAGGTGAAGTAGGCGTAGACCATGTGGTCGGAGGCGAAGCCGGGGGAGAGGGCGATGCCGAGGAGGCCGCCCTCGCCCTGCGGTGCCACCCCGGACACGGTGCCCAGTTCCGTCGTACGGCCCGTCCGCTCGTCCACGCGGGTGAGGGTGGCCCGGTCGCGGGAGGAGACCAGCAGCCCGCCGTCCGGCAGCGGGGCCAGGCCCCACGGTGAGTCCAGGCCCTCGGCGACGGTGCGCAGCACGGTGACGGTGCCCTCGGCCGGCGGGGCGCTCTCCCCGGCACTCCGGCCCGGCGAGGGGCTGGCGGCGGCCGTGCCGGGCGGTGTGCCGCGGTCCCCGGGCGGCGGCGGTCCGGACGAGCACCCGGCCGCCAGCAGCAGGGCGGCGGCCAGCGCCCCGGTCACAGCTCCAGCCCGCACGTTCATGCCTGTCCCTTCGACGCGGCGGTCCCCCTCATCTCATACACCCCCGCACCCGGGCCGGGCCGCCGATCGGCCGGATCCCGCCCCGGCAGGCGCCCGCGTCCCGGGACCCCGCGTCCCGGGATCCCGCGTCCCGGGACCCCGGGTCCGTGGGCGACCGGCTCCCGCTCAGTCCCACGACCCCCGTGCCGCGGGCAGTGCGCCCAGTTCCGCGAGGTCCCGGGCGGTCAGGCGGAGGTCCGCGGCGGCGGCGTTCTCCGTGACCCAGCGTTCCCGCTTGGCGCCCGGCACGGGGATCACGTGCGGGCCCTGGGCGAGCACCCAGGCCAGGGCCACCTGGGCGGGGGTGACGCCGCCGCCGTGCCGGGCGGCCACCCGGCGCAGACCGGCGACGACCGGCTGGTTGGCGGCCATCATCTCGGCGGTGAAGCGGGGGTGGCGGGCCCGCAGGTCGTCCCGCTCGAAGCCCTCGCCGGGGGTGAGCGTGCCGGTCAGGAAGCCGTTGCCGAGCGGCATCGCGGCCAGCAGACCCACGCCCCGCGCGGTGCACCACGGCAGCAGCGACTCCAGTGCGTCGGGCGACCACACCGACAGTTCGGCCTGCACCGCGCTCACCGGGAACACCTGCTGCACCCGCTCCAGTTGCCGGATCGTTCCGTCATACAGCCGCCCCCGGGACCGGCGCCCGCCGCGCGCCCCCACCGCGCTCAGCCCGAGCGCCCGCACCTTCCCGGCCCGCACCAGCTCCGCCATCGCCCCCCAGGTCTCCTCCACCGGCACCTCCGGATCGGCCCGGTGCAGCTGGTAGAGGTCGATCACCTCCGTCTGCAACCGCCGCAGCGACGCGTCGCAGGCCCGTCTCACGTACCCGGGGCGGCCGTTGGCCACGATGTGCTGCTCACCCACCAGCAGCCCGACCTTGGTCGAGACGAAGGCGTCGGAGCGCCGCTCCTTCAGCACCCGGCCCAGCAGCAGCTCATTGGTGAACGGGCCGTACATGTCGGCGGTGTCCAGCAGCGACGAGCCCAGGTCCAGTGCCCGGTGCGCCGCCCGCAGCGACTCCTCCCCCCGCTGCCGGGACGTGCTGTAGGCCCAGCTCATCGGCATGCAGCCCAGTCCTATGGCCCCCACCGCGAGTGCCGCCGCGCCGATCGTCCTGCGCTCCACCTCGCCGTAACCCTCCCTCTGCTCGGTGGACCAACCTAACCTCTGCGTGCGCGCGCCCCTGGCATAGCCTCCTGACCATGACTGCTGACATATGGCTGCCGCTTCCGCCGGAGGAGATCGAAGGGCTCCCGAAGGGGCCGAACTACCTCTTCTGGGACGGCGGCGACGACGGCGGGCAGGAGTTCCCCGGCGACCCGGCCGACTGCGTGTTCTACGTCGTGCCGTACATGCGTCCCGCCGGCACCGGCATCCGCCCGCTGGAGCGGATGCGCGCGCTGCGGGTCGTGCAGACCCTGTCCGCGGGCACCGACGCCGTGGAGCCCGGTCTGCGGCACCTCCCGCCGGGCGTGCTGCTGTGCAACGCGCGCGGGGTGCACGAGGCGAGCACGGCGGAGCTGGCCCTGACGCTCGTCCTCGCCTCCCTGCGCGGCGTCCCCGGCTTCGTACGGGACCAGGACCGCGGCCGCTGGGGCGGGGGCTTCCACCCGGCGCTCGCCGACCGGAACGTGCTCATCGTGGGCTACGGGGCCATCGGCGCCGCCATCGAGGACCGGCTGGTGCCCTTCGAGGTGGCGCGCGTGACGCGGGTGGCGCGCTCCGCGCGCACCACGCCGCGCGGTCCGGTGCACCCGCTCACCGACCTGCCCGCCCTGCTGCCCGACGCCGACGTGGTCATCCTCTCCACGCCGCTGAACGAGACCACGCGCGGCCTGGCCGACGCGGAGTTCCTGGCGCGGATGAAGGACGGCGCGCTCCTGGTGAACGTGGCACGCGGCGGCGTGGTCGACACCGGGGCGCTCCTGGCCGAGCTGGAGCGCGGCCGGATCACCGCCGCCCTCGACGTCACCGACCCCGAGCCGCTGCCCGCCGGCCACCCCCTGTGGCAGGCTCCGGGGGTGCTCATCAGTCCGCACGTCGGCGGACCCACCTCGGCGTTCCGGCCGCGTGCCGAGCGGCTGCTGACGGGGCAATTGCACCGGTTCGTGAACCATGAGCCGCTCGCGAACGTGGTGCTGACGACGGGCGCGGCGGGCGTATAACCCCCTCCGGGCACCGTCCGCGACCCTCCGGACGCGGGGCGTATTCGCATATGCGCTGGTCGTCACGGAGCGTAGAGAGGCTATGTCCCTGAGTGACGAGACTGGTGTATCGTCCCCGACAGGGGCTGCGCCGTGCACATTCGGCGCCGGGGATGGACATTTCGGACTGTGAGGGGGGCGACGGGCGATGCACGGCCTATGGACGAACGATCCGACGCGGCGGAGCCGCCACCGGATGCCCTGGCACACGGCCGCGTACGACAGCGGCCCGCACGGCGAAGGCCGCGGCGGTGGCTTCGGTGACGGCCGCCACGACGGCGGCGGCAGCCGGGATGACAGCCGCGGCGGCCACCGGTACGGCGCCGGTGGCGGCGACCGGTACGGCGCAGATCGCGGTGACCGGCACGGCGGGAGCCGCGGGGACGACTGGACCGGTGCCCGCCGGAGGCGCCCGCACCCGGTCCGTCCGCGGCCGCGGGGCGCCGGGGAAGCGGCGGTGCGGACCGGGGGGCTCCGGTGAGCAGCCCGCCCGTCTCCGCCGTCACCGCGCCCGACGCGGCGCGCCGCGTCCCGCCCCCGCCGCCCGTCCGGCCCGCCGGACCGCCGCCCGCACCGGGCGGACGGCGCCGGCTCGCCTCCCAGCTGACCCTGGCACTGGTGTGCGCCGGGTACGCCGTGGGTTCCGCCTGCGACTGGGGCTCCCGCCAGGCCGCGCTGATCATGGGCGACTTCGGGCTGTCCGCGGCGGCCGGCACCGCCGCCGTCTCGTGCGCCCTGTTCGCGCGGGGGCAGCGCGTCCGCTTCCGCTCCGCCTGGCTGCTGTTCGCCCTCTCCTCGGCGATGGCCTCCCTGGGCAACGGGATCTGGGGGTGGTACGAGGTCGTCCTCGCCGTGCCGGTGCCCAGCCCCAGCTACGCGGACCTGTTCTTCCTGTGTTTCGCGCCGCCCGCGATCGTCGGACTGCTGGTGCTCGCCAAGCGCCCGGTGACCAGGGCCGGCTGGGTCTGCCTGGTGCTGGACGCCTGGCTGATCGGCGGCTCGCTGCTCACCCTCTCCTGGAGCCTCGCGCTCGCCCAGGCGGCCAGATTCGACGGCCCGAGCGTCGCGCACACCGCGCTCTCCCTGGCCTATCCGCTGCTGGACATCGTCCTGGTCAGCATGGTGCTGGCGCTGCACTTCCGGCGCTCACCGCTCAACCGCACCGCGGTGAACACCGCGATCGGCGGACTGGCCCTGACCGTGCTGAGCGACGCCCTGTTCACCTCGCCGCTGATGCACCACAGCTACCGCTCCGGGCAGTTGCTCGACGCGGGCTGGTTCGCGGGCTCGCTGCTGCTGGCGTACGCCCCCTGGGTGGGCCCGCACACCGCCGAGCGCCGCACCACCGACGACCGCACCACGGCCCGGCGCACCACGGACCACCGCACCACGCACCACAGCACCACCGACCACGAGACGGCCGCACCGCACGCCCACGAGACCGCCGTCCCGCACGCGCGCGTGGCCGACGGACAGCTGCCCGAGGCCGACGGGCACGCCCCCGCGGGCGACGCCCCCGGGACCGAGGGCCACACGCGCACGGCGCCCGAGCGGGTGCCCGGCCAGCGCCAGGCGCCCCCGCGCCCGGCCGTCCGCCCGCCCGTCCCGGAGGCCGCCACCGAGCGGTATCCGGCCACCCGGCCCATCTCCGGCTCCCTCGCGGCCCTCACGCCCTACGCCGCCGCCGCCGTGTGCACGCTGGGCGTGCTGTACAACGTGCTGAACGGCCACAGCGTCGACCGGGTGGTGCTGATCACCGCCGGTGCCGTGGTGCTCGCCCTCGTCGTGCGCCAGGGCATCATGCTGCTCGACAACATCGCCCTCACCCAGGAGCTGGCCCAGAAGGAGAACCACTTCCGCTCCCTGGTGCAGGGCTCCAGCGACGTCATCATGATCGCCGCGCCCAACGGCATCCTCAGATACGTCTCCCCGGCCGCCGCCGGGGTGTACGGCCGCCCCGCCGAAGAGCTGGTCGGCACCGAACTCGCCGGTCTCATCCACCCGGAGGACCTCGGCTGCGTGGTCCACGAGGTCCGCCGCTTCCTCGCCGCCAGTCCGCGCGAGGAGCCCACCACCCGCATCGAGTGCCGGTTCCGCTCCGGCGGGAGCGCCCCGCGCTCGGGCGAGGACGGGAGCGGGAGCGGGGGAGGCTGGCTCAACGTCGAGTCGACCATCAACCGCCATCACGGCGGCCTCATCTTCAACAGCCGGGACGTCACCGAGCGGGTGCGCCTCCAGGCGCAGCTCCAGCACAACGCCGAGCACGACCCGCTCACCGACCTGCCCAACCGGGCGCTCTTCACCCGGCGCGTGCAGCAGGCGCTGTCCGGCCGCCGCTCCACCGACCGCGGCACCGCCGTGCTCTTCATCGACCTGGACGGCTTCAAGGCCGTCAACGACACCATCGGGCACCAGGCCGGGGACGCGCTGCTCGTCCAGGCCGCCCGCAGACTCCACGACGCGGTCCGCCACGGGGACACCGCCTCCCGGCTCGGCGGCGACGAGTTCGCCGCGCTCATCGTCGGCGACGGCACCCGCGACCGCACCGCCCGCGAGGGGCACATCCTGGAACTGGCCGACCGCCTGCGCGTCACCCTCTCGCAGCCCTACCTCATCGACGGCAACGATGTCCGCGTGGCCGCCTCCATCGGCGTCGCCTTCGCCGAGCCGGGCCTCGGCGCGGGCGAGCTGCTGCGCAACGCCGACCTCGCCATGTACCGCGCCAAGGCGGCTGGAAAGGGCCGCGTCGAGCTGTACAGGCCGCAGATGCAGCAGGACGTCGTCCGCAAGGCGGAACTGGCCACCCGGCTCCGCTCCGCGCTGCACGACGGCGAGTTCACGCTGCTGCACCAGCCGGTGGTCTGCCTGGCCACCGGCCGGATCACCTCGGTGGCCGCCCAGGCGCGCTGGCGCTCCTCCCAGGGGGTGCTGTTCACCCCCGCCGAGTTCCTGCGGGTCTCCGAGGACAGCGACCGCACGGCCGAGCTGGGCCGCTGGATGCTGGAGGAGGCCGTGGAGCAGGCCGCCGAGCGCGCCAGGACCGGCCTGAACGTGTCGGTGGTGGTCCGCGTCGGAGCGCGCCGCCTGGTGGACCGCTCCATGCCGCCCGGCGCCGTCGAGGCCCTGCTGACCCGGCACGGGCTGCCCGCCGGGTCGCTCGTGGTCGAGCTGGCCGACACCGACCCGCGGGTGTCGCCGGACGAGCTGGAGCGCCGTCTGTCGGCCCTCGGCCGGATCGGCGTACGCATCGCCCTGGACGGCTTCGGCAGCGGCCACGGCGCCCTCATGGCCCTGCGCCGCCTCCCCGTCGACGTGCTCAAGCTCGACCGCTCCCTGGTCGAGGGGGTCGTCGAGTCGGCCCGGCTGCACAAGATCACCGGCGGGCTGCTGCGGATGGCGGGCGACCTCGGTCTCCAGTCGGTGGCCGACGGAGTGGACCTGCCCGAGCAGGCGGCCGCGCTGCGCGCGATGGGCTGCACCCACGGCCAGGGCATGGCGTTCTCCGGTCCGCTGGACGAGTACCGGCTGCGCCGGGCGCTCGCTTCCGGCCACTACCCGGTGCACCACGGAGCCGCCGAACCGGTCTACGCGGGCGGCGGCGGGGCCGGTGTCCGCGCCGGTCAGCTGCCGGTCGTCTTCGGCGGCGGGACGAGCCTGCGCCCACATGATGAGACTCCCGTCCCACCCACTTGACAGTGGATGCGTGCCGGGGGGAGGGTCATTTCCATGCGCACCCGAATTCTCGTACTTGGACAGCGCGTCGGCTGAGCTGGGACCCAGCGGATATCTCCGCGGATCCCAGCGACCCTCACCGGCGCGCTCCCCTCGCTTGCCTCACGGCACGAGGGGTTTTTTGTTGCACGGACACCTGCCGCACCGCGGTCCCAGACCGTGCGAACCTGGCGAAAGCCGACACCCGAACCCTCGCAGAACCTCAGCATCGAGAAGAGAATGCCGATGACCGAGCAGGCCACCGGGGCCCACCATCCGCAGCCGCGGCCCCGATCCGGAGGACACCAGTCCGCGCCCGAGCACGTCACGGGTGCGAAGTCCCTCATCCGCTCTCTCGAGGAGGTCGGGGTCGACACCGTATTCGGCATTCCCGGTGGCACGATCCTTCCCGCGTACGACCCGATGATGGACTCCAGCCGGGTGCGCCACGTGCTGGTGCGGCACGAGCAGGGCGCGGGCCACGCCGCCACCGGCTACGCCCAGGCGACCGGCAAGGTCGGTGTCTGCATGGCCACCTCGGGCCCCGGCGCCACCAACCTGGTGACCCCGATCGCCGACGCCAACATGGACTCGGTGCCGCTGGTCGCCATCACCGGCCAGGTCGTCTCCAAGGCGATCGGCACCGACGCCTTCCAGGAGGCGGACATCGTCGGCATCACGATGCCGATCACCAAGCACAGCTTCCTGGTCACCCGGGCGGAGGACATCCCGCGGACGATCGCGGAGGCGTTCCACATCGCCTCCACCGGCCGCCCCGGCCCGGTCCTGGTCGACATCCCCAAGGACATCCTCCAGGCGCAGACCACCTTCTCCTGGCCGCCCGCCACGGACCTGCCCGGCTACCGGCCCGTCACCAAGCCGCACGCCAAGCAGATCCGCGAGGCCGCCAAGCTCATCACCGCCGCCAAGCGGCCGGTCCTCTACGTCGGCGGCGGCGTCCTGAAGGCCAATGCCACCGCCGAGCTGAAGGTGCTGGCCGAACTGACCGGAGCGCCCGTCACCACCACCCTGATGGCGCTCGGCGCATTCCCCGACAGCCACCCGCTGCACGTGGGGATGCCGGGCATGCACGGTGCGGTCACCGCCGTCACCGCGTTGCAGAAGGCCGACCTGATCGTCGCCCTCGGAGCCCGCTTCGACGACCGCGTCACCGGCAAGCTGGACAGCTTCGCCCCGTACGCCAAGATCGTCCACGCCGACATCGACCCCGCCGAGATCGGCAAGAACCGCGAGGCCGACGTGCCGATCGTCGGCGACGCCCGCGAGGTCATCGCCGACCTGGTCCAGGCCGTCCAGAAGGAGCACGCCGAGGGCCACCGGGGCGACTACACCGCCTGGTGGAACGACCTCAGCCGCTGGCGCGAGACCTACCCGCTCGGCTACGACCAGCCCGGGGACGGCTCGCTGTCCCCGCAGGCGGTCATCGAGCGGATCGGGCAGCTCGCCCCCGAGGGCACCATCTTCGCGGCGGGCGTCGGCCAGCACCAGATGTGGGCCGCGCACTTCGTCCAGTACGAGCAGCCCGCCACCTGGCTGAACTCCGGCGGCGCCGGGACCATGGGCTACGCCGTCCCGGCCGCCATGGGCGCCAAGGCGGGCAGGCCCGAGCGGACCGTCTGGGCGATCGACGGCGACGGCTGCTTCCAGATGACCAACCAGGAACTGACCACCTGCGCCCTGAACAACATCCCGATCAAGGTCGCCGTCATCAACAACGGCGCCCTCGGGATGGTCCGCCAGTGGCAGACCCTCTTCTACAACCAGCGCTACTCCAACACGGTCCTGCACTCGGGCCCGGACGACGTCAACCCGGACGCCCGCGGCACCCGCGTCCCCGACTTCGTGAAGCTGTCGGAGGCCATGGGCTGCTACGCGATCCGCTGCGAGCGCCCCGAGGACCTGGACAAGGTCATCGAGGAGGCCAACGCGGTCAACGACCGCCCGGTCGTCGTCGACTTCATCGTCCACGAGGACGCGATGGTCTGGCCGATGGTCGCCGCCGGCACCTCCAACGACGAGATCATGGCCGCCCGGGACGTCCGCCCCGACTTCGGCGACAACGACGACGACTGAGAGCGTCCGGGACTTCAGGAAGGTACGCCCGTCATGTCCACCAAGCACACGCTCTCGGTCCTGGTCGAGAACACCCCCGGCATCCTCGCCCGGATCGCCGCCCTCTTCTCCCGCCGCGGCTTCAACATCGACTCGCTCGCGGTCGGTGTCACCGAGCACCCCGACATCTCCCGCATCACCATCGTGGTCGGTGTCGAGGACCTGCCGCTGGAGCAGGTGACCAAGCAGCTCAACAAGCTCGTCAACGTGCTGAAGATCGTCGAACTGGAACCCGGTTCGGCCGTGCAGCGCGAACTCGTCCTGGTGAAGGTGCGCGCCGACAACGAGACGCGCTCCCAGATCACCGAGATCGTCCAGCTCTTCCGCGCCAAGACGGTCGACGTCTCCCCGGAGGCCGTGACCATCGAGGCCACCGGATCCAGCGACAAGCTGACCGCCATGCTCAAGATGCTGGAGCAGTACGGCATCAAGGAGCTGGTGCAGTCCGGCACCATCGCGATCGGCCGCGGCGCCCGTTCGATCACGGACCGGTCGCTGCGCGCCCTCGACCGATCGGCGTAACGACACACGGCGACGCGTACGGGCGCGCGGGCGACACCGCCGCCCGTATGCCGAGACCCGGAAACTTCCCGCCCCCTCACCGGCATACGGTGGGACGCACAACCCGCACACCAAGGAGAGAACCCAGTGGCCGAGCTGTTCTACGACGCCGACGCCGACCTGTCCATCATCCAGGGCCGCAAGGTCGCGGTCATCGGTTACGGCAGCCAGGGTCACGCCCATGCCCTGTCGCTGCGCGACTCGGGTGTCGACGTGCGGGTGGGTCTGCACGAGGGATCGAAGTCGAAGGCGAAGGCCGAGGAGCAGGGCCTGCGCGTGGTGAGCCCGTCCGAGGCCGCGGCCGAGGCCGACGTCATCATGATCCTGGTGCCGGACCCGATCCAGGCCCAGGTCTACGAGGAGCACATCGCGCCGAACCTGAAGGACGGCGACGCGCTGTTCTTCGGGCACGGCCTGAACATCCGCTACGGCTTCATCAAGCCCCCGGC
>NZ_KB892178.1:0-100464 GCF_000373685.1 Streptomyces sp. PsTaAH-124
ACGGCGACCGACCGCCCCGACTCCCCGTTCCCCCGTCCCCTTTTCCCCCGTATCCCCCCCCGTGTCCCCCGTATCCCCCGTGATTCCCCCGCGGTTCCCCCGTGCTCCCCGCGTCCCCCACCCTTGAGAGTCGCTGGTACGGGCCCTGATACACCCCGCGGCGAAAAAAGCCGCAGAAAAAATTTTCCGGCGGGGGAGAAGGGGCCTGCGAAGGGCGCACGAGGGGGAGGGCGGCCCGTGGCGGCGGGCTCCGCGGCGGCCGCCCGGCGGGCGCGTACGCCGGATCCGGCCACGGCGGTGGCCGGTTGCCGGGCCGGACCTTGTCCGCAGGTGGCCGGGTGTGTTGTTGTGGTTCCCACGGGCGGGTGACAGAGGGGTGAGCGGTGACGGGGACGGTCGGTGGCAGCGGGCGACTGCTGGCCATCAGCGACCTGCACATCGGCTACAGCGAGAACCGGGCCCTGGTCGAGCGGACGGTACCCGGCTCGGACGACGACTGGCTGATCGTCGCGGGCGATGTCGCCGAGACCGTCGCGGACATCCGCTGGGCGCTGAAGACGCTGGCGAGCCGGTTCCGCAAGGTCGTCTGGACCCCCGGCAACCACGAACTGTGGACCCACCCCCGGGACACCGTCACCCTGCGCGGTGTCGCCCGCTACGAGTACCTGGTCGAACTCTGCCGGGACCTGGGCGTGACGACCCCCGAGGACCCCTACCCGGTCTGGTCCGGACCCGGCGGCCCGGTCGCCGTGGCCCCGCTCTTCCTGCTCTACGACTACTCGTTCCTGCCCGAGGGCTGCGCCACCAAGGAGGAGGGCCTGGCCTACGCGCACGGCACCGGCATCGTCTGCAACGACGAGTACCTGCTGCACCCGGACCCCTACCCGAGCCGGGAGGCGTGGTGCCGGGCCCGGGTGAGCGAGACCGAACGCAGGCTCGCGGAACTGCCCGAGGACCTGCCCGCCGTGCTCGTCAACCACTACCCGCTCGACCGGCACCCCATGGACGTGCTCTGGTACCCGGAGTTCGCCATGTGGTGCGGCACGCGGCTCACCGCCGACTGGCACCGCAGGTTCCGGGTGGCCGCCATGGTCTACGGTCACCTTCACATACCGCGGACCACCTGGCACGAGGGCGTCCGCTTCGAGGAGGTGTCGGTGGGATACCCCCGCGAGTGGCGCAAGCGCCCCGAACCGCCGGGCCGGCTGCGCCGCGTACTGCCGATGGAGGACGGAACCGGTGATCGGTGAGCTGCTGCCGGACCGGGTGGTGGCGGTGGAGGCGTACGGCACGGACGGGCCCGGCCACGCCCCGCTGTACCCCGAGGAACAGGCCGTGATGGTACGGGCGGTCGCCAAGCGCCGCCGGGAGTTCGCCGGAGTGCGGGACTGCGCGCGCCGCGCCATGGAGAAGCTCGGCGTGCCGCCGCAGCCGGTCCTGCCCGGCGCCGGGGGCGCCCCGCGCTGGCCCTCGGGGCTGGTCGGCAGCATGACCCACTGCGACGGCTACTGCGCCGCCGCGCTGGGCCGGTCCGCCGACGTGGCCTCCGTCGGCATCGACGCGGAACCCGACGAACCGCTCCCGGAGGAGGTCCTGCCCGCCGTGACGCTGCCCGACGAGCGCCGGCGGCTGGACGAACTGGCCGAGCGGCGGCCCGACGTGCACTGGCAGCGGCTGCTGTTCAGCGCGAAGGAGTCCGTCTACAAGGCGTGGTACCCGCTGACCGGGCAGTGGCTGGACTTCACGGAGGCCGACGTCGAGATCGGCACCGACCCGGGCGCCCCGCACAGCGGCGGCTTCCGGGCGCGGCTCCTCGTCCCGGGCCCCGTGCTGGACGGCCGTCACCTCACCCACTTCGACGGCCGCTGGGCCGCGGGAGCGGGGCTGCTGGTCACCGCGGTGACGGTGCACCACACCTGACCGTCCCGCCCGTCCCCGTCCCCGTCCCCGTCCCCGTCCCCCTCCGCCCCGGTCCGGGCGGGCCGTGGCGCGGCTGTCAGCCCCCGGGCGCCGACCAGTCGCGCAGCAGCCGGAAGAACTCCTCCTCGTTGCCCGCGAGTCCGGCGCCCGCCAGGGCCGTCTCCGCCTCGGCGAGCACCGACGGCGGGACGGGGACGGGCCGCCGGACGGCCGCCGGGGCGTCGAAGGCGGCGCGCACGGTGTGCAGCAGCCGCAGATACGCCTGGACTGCGGTGCGCTCGTGGTCGGTCGGTACGGCGGTCGGCATGGCTCGCTCTCCCCGGTTTCGGCAGCACACGGTCGCGCACGCGTCCGGTCGCCCGGACGGCGCGCCGTGCCCCCCCGCGTGGCGGTGGCACCCCTCCAGCTTGCCGCCCTCCACTGACAATGCCCCCGCGCGGCGTCCCGCTTCGCCCGCTCGGCCCAGCGGGTGACCGGCCGGCGCACGCCCCGCGAGCGGCCCGGGACCGGTGGCGGCCGGTGGCGACCGGCGGCGGCCTCACTCCTCGGGGCGCTTGACGCTCTCCAGGAGCATGTCCAGCCATTCGGCGACCTTGTCGCGGTGCTGGTCGGTGGGGAGTTGGGCGGCCCGCCAGGCGATGGAGCGGACGCCGTGGTTCTGGAGCAGGCGTTCCAGCGGGTCACCGGCGGCAGCGGCGGCCTCCCGCTCGCGGTCGGCGAGCCGCTGGAGCAGATCCTGCTCGGTGCGCTGGAGCGCGCTCGCGAGCGCCTCCGCGTCCTCCGCGGTGAGGAACCCGGCGTGCACGCGGAAGAACCGCTGGAGGGCGTCGCAGTGCTCCATGGTGGGGCGCCGGTCGCCGTTGATGAGGGCGCCCGCCTGCTGGCGCGACATGCCCGCGCCGTCCGCGATCTCCTGCTGCGTGTAGCGCCGGCCGTTCGGTTTCAGCCGGGTGCGGCGCAGCAGACCGAGCCGTTGCAGGAAGCGTGCCTGCACATCCGGCTCGCCCGCGCTCCGGCCGCTCAGCAGGGCCTTGACCACGGGCTCCGGCACTCCGCAGGCCACGGAGAGGCGGCCGGTGTCGAAAACCTCCGCCTGGGGCACGCCGAGCCGCCCGGCGAGCGCGGTGACACGCGTGACCGCCGCCGTCAGCACGACCGACGCCGTGGTGCCCGGATCCTCGATGCCGTCCGTCACCGACAGATCTCCTACGTCTCTCACAGGCTTCTCACGGGGCGGGGTCGCCGTGAACTTCCCGGAGAGTAGCCCCTTGTTCGAACTCGCATCCAGGTCTCGCCACAACTGTGGCCAATTTCAGCCGTCAACCGGCATGAAATGCCACGATAGTTGACATGGCATGCCGCTGAGCAGCAGGATCAAGGCGCCGCGTGAAGGCCGCAGAGGCAAGAGGGGTGACCTCCCGATGGCATTTCAGGCAGGAGGGCAGCGGCCGGCGCCGCAGCCCGTTCCCGTCCGACCCGAGGCGCAGGCCTACCTTCAGGACTACGCCGTGCTGCTGGAGGCCGTCTCCTTTCCGTCCTTCGTCGTCGACCACCGCTGGGACGTGATCCTGGCCAACAACGCCTACACCGCGCTCTTCCGGGGCATAGGGCAGCACCCGTCGGCCATGCCGGGCGACAACTTCCTGCGCTTCGTGCTCTTCCACCCGGACGCGGGAGCGGTCCTCGGCGAGCACGAGTCCCGCTGGTGCCTGCCGATGCTGGCGCAGTTCGCGGCCGCCGTGGAGAGCACCGGCCCCGACCACGGACTTCAGGCCATCCGCCGGGACATCGCCCAGGACCCGATCATGGAGGCCGCCTACCGGCACGGCCTGCCGCACTGGATCCGCGCGGTCGGCGCCGCGGCCACCCGCTCGGACGGCGCCGTCCGTCCGCTGCTGCATCCCGACCCCCGCTGGGGCGCCACCGACTGCCGGGTGGTCGAGGAGACCCCGGCGACCCTGCGCGACCTCGGCTACTCCCGGCTGACCCTGGTCCTGCGCGAGGCGCGCCGCCCCGCCCCGGCGCCCCGCCGGGCCCGTCGTGTCCGCCGCCCGTCCGGCCACCTCAGCGTGGTACCGGACTCCGAGGTCTGACCCGGCACCGTCGGCGTTCAGGTCGCCGACGGCGCCGGGCGGCCCCGGCCCCCGCCCCGGCTCCCCTTCGCTTCCGCCCCGCGCGCACCGCACCCGTCTCACCCCTCGGGCAGGGGTGCGCCCCGAGGCGGTCTTGAGCTTTGCACCACGACTCCCTATCTTGCGTGCAACGTTGCACTGTCCATGAGGGCCGGAAGGGGTCCGCATGCGGGAAAGCGCGATCCGGCTGCGTGGCCTGCGCAAGGAGTTCGGGCGGACCACCGCGGTGGCCGGGGTCGACCTGGAGATCGCGGACGGCGCGTTCTTCTCCCTGCTCGGACCCTCGGGCTCGGGCAAGACCACGGTGCTGCGCCTGATCGCCGGTTTCGAGCGCCCCACCGCCGGAACCGTCGCCCTCGGCGGACGGGACGTCACGGCCCTCGCCCCGTTCGAGCGGGACGTGCACACCGTCTTCCAGGACTACGCCCTCTTCCCGCACATGACGGCCGAACAGAACGTCGCCTACGCCCTCAAGGTCCGCAAGGTGCCCAAGGCACGGCGCCTGGCCCAGGCGCGCGAGGCACTGGCCCAGGTCGGCCTGGACGGCTACGGCGCCCGGCGCCCCGGGGCGCTCTCCGGCGGCCAGCGCCAGCGCGTCGCCCTCGCCCGCGCCCTGGTGGGCCGCCCCCGGGTGCTGCTCCTGGACGAACCGCTCGGTGCCCTCGACCGCGAACTGCGGGAGCGGATGCAGAGCGAACTCAAGGCGCTCCAGCGGGAGGTGGGCATCACCTTCGTCCTCGTCACCCACGACCAGACCGAGGCACTGGCCCTCAGCGACCGCGTGGCGGTCCTCCGCGAGGGCCGCGTCGAACAGGCCGGGACCCCCGCCGAGATCTATGAACGGCCCGCGACCGCCTTCGTCGCGGGCTTCGTCGGCACCTCCAACCTGCTCCGGGACGCGGCCGCCCGGCGGATCCTGGGCACCGGCGGCCTGCACACCGTCCGCCCGGAGAAGATCCGTGTCCGCGAGGAGGCCACCGGGGCGGACGGTCCCGGATACGTCACGGCCACCGGCACCGTCGCCGAGGTCGTCTACCTCGGCGACTCCACCCGCTTCCTGGTCGACCTCGACGCGGGCGGCCGGCTCACCGCGCTCCAGCAGAACCTGGAGACCTCCGCCGCGGACGTCGCCGCCTACCGCGGCACCCGCGTCGGCCTGACCTGGCACCGCCGCCACGCGGTCCCGGTCCCCGACACCCGCTGACGCACCCGCTGAACCCCCGCCCCACCCCACTGGGAGTCACCGCATGCGCCCCACCCGCATCCTCCTCCGCGTGACCGCCGCCGCACTGCTGCTCGCCGCCACCGCCTGCGGCTCCTCCGGCGGCTCCGCCTCGTCCGGCGGTCTCGAACCACCCGATCTCAAGGCCCCCACCCAGCTGGGCCGGGCAGAGGGACAGGTGAACCTGATCGCCTGGGCGGGCTACGTCGAGGACGGTTCGGACGATCCGAAGGCCGACTGGGTCAGCGGCTTCGAGAAGCAGACCGGCTGCCGGGTCCGCGCCAAGGTGGCGGCCGACTCCGACGAGATGGTCAAGCTGATGAAGACCGGGGACTACGACGCCGTGTCGGCCTCCGGGGACGCCTCCCTCAGGCTCATCGCGTCCGGCGACGCGGCCCCCGTCAACACCGACCTCGTACCGAACTACCGCGGTGTCTACCCCGATCTGAGGATGCAGCCGTGGAACTCCGTCAAGGGCCGCGCCTACGGCATCCCGCACGGCCGGGGCGCCAACCTCCTCATGTACGACACCGGCAAGGTGAAGCCCGCGCCCACCTCCTGGTCGGCCGTCTTCGACGGCGCGGCCCCGTACAAGGGCCGTGTCACGGCCTACGACTCGCCGATCTACATCGCCGACGCGGCGCTCTACCTCAAGGCGTCCCGGCCCGAGCTGAAGATCAAGGACCCGTACGCACTGGACCAGAAGCAGTTCGACGCGGCCGTGGCTCTGCTGAAGAAGCAGAACGCGGACATCGGCGAGTACTGGGGCGACTACCTCAAGGAGGTGTCCGCCTTCAAGAGCGGCGACTCCGTGATCGGCACCACCTGGCAGGTCATCGCCAACCTCGCCGCCTCCGAGGGAGCGAAGGTCAGGGCGTTCGTCCCGAAGGAGGGCTCGACCGGCTGGTCCGACACCTGGATGGTCTCCGCCAGGGCGAAGCACCCCACCTGCGCCTACAAGTGGCTGGACTGGATCGTCTCGCCGAAGGTCAACGCCCAGGTCGCCGAGTACTTCGGCGAGGCACCCGCCAACGCCGGGGCCTGCGCGCACACCGCCGACCGGAACTTCTGCGCCGTCTACCACGCGGCCGACGCGGCGTACTGGAAGCGGATCGCCTTCTGGAACACGCCCATCGAACAGTGCCTGGACGGCCGCAGCGGCGTGAAGTGCGTGCCCTACGCCGCGTGGGTGCGGGCCTGGACCGAGATCAAGGGCTGAGCCGTGGCCGCCACCGCGCGGGCCGCCGCACCGGCCCGCAGCCCCCTCACGCGGCTCGCCGGGGCCCTGCACCGGCGCCCCCGGCTCGGACTCGGGCTGCTGCTCACCGCCCCGCTGCTCTGGCTCGGCGTGCTCTATCTCGGCTCGCTGGCCATGCTGTTCGTCTCCGCCTTCTGGACGACGGACTCCTTCACCTCGGCGGTCGTCAAGGTCTGGTCGGCGGACAACTTCCACACCCTGCTGACGACACCGGTCTACCGCCAGGTGACGGTCCGCAGCATCGGTGTGGCGCTCGCCGTCACCGCCCTGTGCACGGTGATCGCCCTGCCGCTGGCCTTCTGCACCGCGTGTGTCGCGAGGCCCCGGCTGCGCCCGCTGCTCGTGGTGGCCGTCCTCACCCCGCTGTGGGCGAGCTACCTGGTCAAGGTGTACGCCTGGCGGCTCATCCTGTCCCAGGGCGGCCTCGCCGACTGGCTGCTGCGGCCGCTCGGTCTGAGCGGACCCGGGTTCGGGCTGCCCGCGGCGGTGCTGACCCTGACGTACCTGTGGCTGCCGTACATGATCCTGCCGGTGCACACCGCCCTGGCGCGGCTGCCCGCGGGGCTGCTGGACGCCTCGGCCGACCTCGGGGCCCGGCCCTGGCGCACCGTCCGCTCGGTGGTCCTGCCCCTCGTGCTGCCGTCGGTCGCCGCCGGGTCGGTCTTCACCTTCTCGCTCAGCCTCGGCGACTACATCACCGTGGAGATCGTCGGCGGCAAGACCCAGCTGATCGGCAACCTCGTCCACTCCGAGATCGAACTCGACCCGCCGCTGGCCGCCGCCCTCGCCACCGTGCCCGTCGCCGTCATCGTCCTCTATCTGCTGGCGCTGCGCCGCACGGGCGCGCTCAGCGGGCTCTGACCACCCGTCGCGGCACGTCACAGGGGGTTCCCGCCGTGTTGTACCTCTCCCGCCGGGCGCGCATCGCGCTGCGCGCCGCCGCTTGCGCGGGCTTCGCGCTGCTGTACGTCCCGCTGCTGCTGGTCCTCGTCAACTCCCTCAACCCCGACCGCAGCGCGAGCTGGCCGCCGCCGGGGCTGACCACCCGCTGGTGGGCGGCGGCCTGGCACAGCCCGGGGGCCCGCCACGCGCTGTGGGTGTCGGTGCGGGCCGGGCTGGGGGCCACCGCGATCGCCCTGGTCCTCGGCACGCTCATCGCCTTCGCGGTGGCCCGCCACCGCTTCTTCGGCAGCGGTGCCCTGTCCTTCGCCGTCGTGCTGCCCATCGCGCTGCCCGGCATCGTCACCGGCATCGCCCTCAACTCCGCGTTCTCCACGGTCCTCGCCCCGCTCGGGATCGGCCTCGGCCTGTTCACCGTGGTCGTCGGACACGCCACCTTCTGTGTCGTCGTGGTCTTCAACAACGTGGTGGCCCGGCTGCGGCGCACCTCCGGCTCCTGCGAGGAGGCGGCGGCGGACCTGGGCGCCCACCCCCTGCGCGCCTTCGCCGACGTCACCTTCCCGCTGCTCCGCTCCGCGCTGCTGGCGGGCGCGCTGCTGTCCTTCGCGCTGTCCTTCGACGAGATCGTGGTGACCACCTTCACCGCCGGACCCGGGGTCGAGACCCTGCCCGTCTGGATCTACGGCAACATGACCAGACCGCGCCAGGCGCCCGTGGTGAACGTCGTGGCGGCCGTCCTGGTGCTGCTCTCCGTCGTCCCGATCCACCTCGCCCAGCGGCTGTCGTCCGACACGGCGACCACGAGCCGCGTGTAGCGGGCACGCACACACGGAACGCAAGCGGCTTGCATGAATTGCGCTATTCTTGCGGCCATGACGCGACGACTTGCGGAAGTGGCGAAGAAGGTCGGGGTCAGCGAGGCCACGGTCAGCCGGGTGCTCAACGGCAAACCGGGAGTCTCCGCGGCCACCCGGCAGGCGGTGCTGTCCGCGCTGGACGTGCTCGGCTACGAGCGGCCCACCCAGCTGCGGGGCGAGCGCGCGCGCCTGGTCGGGCTGGTCCTGCCCGAGCTCCAGAACCCCATCTTCCCGGCCTTCGCCGAGGTCATCGGCGGCGCCCTGGCCCAGCTGGGCCTCACCCCCGTGCTGTGCACCCAGACCAAGGGCGGGGTCTCGGAGGCCGACTACGTGGAGCTGCTGCTCCAACAGCAGGTCTCCGGTGTCGTCTTCGCCGGCGGTCTGTACGCCCAGTCGGACGCACCGCACGACCACTACCGGCTGCTGGCCGACCGCAACATCCCGGTCGTGCTGGTCAACGCCCGCATCGAACACCTCGGCTTCCCGGGCGTGTCCTGTGACGACGCGGTGGCGGTGGAACAGGCGTGGCGCCATCTGGCCTCCCTGGGGCACGAGCGGATCGGCCTCGTCCTCGGCCCCGGCGACCATGTGCCGTCCGCGCGCAAGCTCGCTGCGGCCCGCGCGATCCGCCCCGATCTGCCCGAGGAGTTCGTCGCCCGCGCCATCTTCTCCATCGAGGGCGGCCACGCGGCGGCGGCCAAGCTCATCGACCGCGGGGTCACCGGGTTCATCTGCGCCAGCGACCCGCTGGCCCTGGGTGTCGTACGGGCCGCCCGCCGCCGCGGACTCGACGTCCCCGCCCGGATCTCGGTCGTGGGATACGACGACTCCGCCCTGATGAACTGCACCGCACCGCCGCTGACCACGGTCCGCCAGCCCATCGAGTCGATGGGCAAGGCGGTCGTGGAGCTGCTGCACGCCCGGATCGGGGGCAGCGCCGTACCGGCGGACGAGCTGCTGTTCGAACCGGAGCTGGTGGTCCGCGGCTCGACCGCCCAGGCACCCCGCCCCTGAGAGCGCCTCCGGGGTTGAGGATGCCGGGTAGCGTCCCGGAGATCCATCGCCCTGTCAAATAATTGCAGATTCTGCGCGACATCTTGCGAAGTCCTGTCGCCGGTGCTTGAGTGTGCGGCGCCCACCGCTCCTGTCCAGAGGGGTCCACCGATGAGAAGCACCGGGTTCCGCCATGCCGTCGCCGCGATCGGCGTCTGCTCCCTCGCCCTCGCCGCGACGGCGTGCGGCTCCGACAACGACGCGTCCGCGAACGGCAAGACCCGCATCACGGTCAACTGCCAGCCGCCCAAGAGCGCCAGGACCGACCGGACGTTCTTCGACGAGGACGTGGCGTCCTTCGAGAAGCAGAACCCGGACATCGACGTCGTCGCGCACGACGCGTTCCCCTGCGAGGACCCCAAGACGTTCGACGCGAAACTGGCCGGCGGCCAGATGGAGGACGTCTTCTACACCTACTTCACCGACGTCCGCCACGTGGTCGCCACCGGCCAGGCCGCCGACCTCACCCCGTACGTCAAGGAGCTCAAGAGCTACCCCACCCTCAGCAAGCAGCTGCGCGACATCTACACCGTCGACGGCAAGGTCTACGGCATCCCGCGCACCGGCTACTCGATGGGCCTGATCTACAACAGGAAGCTCTTCGAGAAGGCCGGACTCGACCCCGACAAGCCGCCCACGACCTGGGCCGAGGTCCGCGCCGACGCCAAGCGGATCGCCGCGCTCGGCGGCGGCACCGTCGGCTACGCCGACTACAGCGCCCAGAACCAGGGCGGCTGGCACTTCACCGCCGAGCTGTACTCCCAGGGCGGCGACGTCGTCAGCGCCGACGGCAAGAAGGCCAGCGTCGACACCCCCGCTGGCCACGCCGTCCTCCAGAACCTGCACGACATGCGCTGGACCGACGACTCCATGGGCAGCAAGCAGCTCCTCGTCATCAACGACGCCCAGCAGATGATGGGTTCGGGCAAGCTCGGCATGTACCTCTCCGCCCCCGACAACATCCCGATCCTGGTCAAGGAGAAGGGCGGCAACTACAAGGACCTCGCCCTCGCCCCGATGCCCGGCAGGCAGGGCACCCTCGTCGGCGGCGACGGATACATGTTCGGCAAGAAGGACACACCCGCCCAGATCCGGGCCGGTCTGAAGTGGCTCGACCACATGTTCCTCACCCCCGGCAAGGGCTTCCTCGGCGACTACGCCCGCGCCAAGAAGCACGACGCCCCGGTCGGCCTGCCCGAGCCCCGCCTGTTCACCGGCGCCGCCGACGCCACCGACCAGCAGGTCAAGAAGGCCAACGCCAATGTGCCGGTGGAGAACTACCGCTCCTTCCTGGACGGCAACCAGAGCCTCACGCTGAAGGTGGAACCGCCCAGCGCCCAGCAGATCTACTCCGTGCTGGACGGCGTGGTCTCCGCCGTGCTCACCAAGAAGGACGCCGACATCGACCAGCTCCTGAAGGACGCCTCGGGCAAGATCGACGGCATCCTGGAGCGGAGCTGAGCCGCCATGACCAAGACGGCCGAGCGGCGGCCCCCGCGGGAGCGGGCCGCCGTCCCCCCGCCGCTGCCGCAGCCGCCCCGCCCCGCCGGGCACCGGCGGCGCCGCCTGGCCGAACAGGCCCGCGCCTACGCCTTCCTGCTCGGCGGCCTGATCTGCTTCGCCCTGTTCTCCTGGTACCCGGCGATCCGCGCCGTCGTGATCGCCTTCCAGAAGTACACGCCCGGACAGCGGCCCCAGTGGGTGGGCACCGCCAATTTCACCCATGTCCTGCACGACCCGGAGTTCGCCGACGCCTGGCGCAACACCCTCGTCTTCACCGGACTCGCCCTGCTGATCGGCTTCGCCGCCCCGTTCGTGCTGGCCCTCGTCCTCAACGAACTGCGGCACGCCCGCGCCTTCTTCCGGGTCGCCGTCTATCTGCCGGTGATGATCCCGCCGGTGGTCAGCGCCCTGCTGTGGAAGTGGTTCTACGACCCGGGCGCCGGCCTCGCCAACGAGGCGCTGCGCACCCTGCACCTGCCCACCTCCAACTGGACCAACGGCGCCGACACCGCCCTGGTCTCCCTGGTCCTGGTCGCCACCTGGGCCAACCTCGGCGGCACCGTCCTCATCTACCTGGCCGCCCTCCAGTCCATCCCCGGCGAGCTGTACGAGGCCGCCGAACTGGACGGCGCGAACCTCCTCCAGCGCGTCCGCCACGTCACCGTCCCGCAGACCCGGTTCGTGATCCTGATGCTGATGCTCCTCCAGATCATCGCGACCATGCAGGTCTTCACCGAGCCGTTCGTCATCACCGGCGGCGGCCCCGAGAACGCCACCGTCACCGTGCTCTACCTCATCTACAAGTACGCCTTCCTCTACAACGACTTCGGCGGCGCCTGCGCGCTCAGCGTGATGCTGCTCGTGCTGCTCGGCCTGTTCTCCGCCCTGTACCTGCGGCTGACCCGCTCCGGCTCCGGCCAGGAGGACGCATGAGCAGCACCCGTACCCTCGTCTCCCCGGCGGCCCTGGCCCGCCCGCGCGGCAAGCTCCTCTACTGGACCGTCTTCTCCGGTGTGGTGCTGCTGTTCGCGCTCGCCTTCCTCTTCCCCGTCTACTGGATGGTCACCGGCGCCCTGAAGTCGCCGGACGAGGTGGCGCGGACCCCGCCCACCCTGGTCCCGGAGCAGTGGCACCTGACCGCCTACACCGACGCCTGGGACCTGATGCAGCTGCCCCGGCACCTGTGGAACACGCTCGTCCAGGCGGCCGGCGCCTGGGCCTTCCAGCTCGTCCTGTGCACCGCGGCCGCCTACGCCCTGTCCAAGCTGAGACCGGCCTTCGGCAAGGTGATTCTCGGCGGCATCCTCGCCACCCTGATGGTCCCGGCCCAGGCCCTGGTCGTACCGAAGTACCTGACCGTCGCCGACCTGCCGCTCCTCCACACCAGCCTGCTCAACGACCCGCTCGCCATCTGGCTCCCGGCCGTCGCCAACGCCTTCAACCTCTACCTGCTCAAACGGTTCTTCGACCAGATACCGCGGGACGTCCTGGAGGCCGCCGAGATCGACGGCGCCGGGAAGCTGCGCACCCTGTGGTCGATCGTGCTGCCCATGTCGCGGCCCGTGCTCGGCGTGGTGTCCATCTTCGCGCTGGTCGCCGTCTGGCAGGACTTCCTGTGGCCGCTGATGGTCTTCTCGGACACCGACAAGCAGCCCATCGGCGTGGCCCTCGTCCAGCTCTCGCAGAACATCCAGCTGACCGTGCTCATCGCCGCCATGGTGATCGCCAGCATCCCGATGGTCGCGCTCTTCCTCGTCTTCCAGCGGCACATCATCGCCGGGATCAGCGCGGGCAGCACCAAGGGCTGACCTGACCCGGCCCCGCGCACCGAGACCGACCGAGACAGACCGAGACCGACCGAGATAGGCCGGACACACCCGAACAGAACGAGACAGAAAGGCACGCACCGTGGGACAGCCCGCCCCTGCCCGGAGCAGCCGCGCCGACGACGCCTGGTGGCGCTCCGCCGTCATCTACCAGGTGTACGTCCGCAGCTTCGCCGACGGCGACGGCGACGGCACCGGCGACCTCGCCGGCGTCCGCTCCCGGCTGCCGTACCTCGCCGGACTCGGCGTGGACGCCCTGTGGTTCAACCCCTGGTACCTGTCCCCGATGAAGGACGGCGGCTACGACGTCGCCGACTACCGGGCGGTCGACCCCGCCTTCGGCACCCTCGCCGAGGCCGAGAAACTCATCGCCGAGGCCCGCGAGCTGGGCATCCGCACCATCGTCGACATCGTGCCCAACCACGTCTCCGACCAGCACCCCTGGTTCCGGGCCGCGCTGGCCGGCGGCGGCGAGCGCGAGCTGTTCCACTTCCGGCCCGGCCGCGGCGCCCACGGCGAACTCCCGCCCAACGACTGGACGTCCGAGTTCGGCGGCCCCGCCTGGACCCGGCTGCCCGACGGCGCCTGGTACCTGCACCTGTTCGCCCCCGAGCAGCCCGACCTCAACTGGGCGCACCCGGCCGTCCGCCAGGAGCACGAGGACATCCTGCGGTTCTGGTTCGAGCGGGGCGTCGCCGGGGTCCGCATCGACTCCGCCGCCCTGCTCGCCAAGGACCCCCGCCTGCCCGACTTCACCCCCGGCCGCGACCCGCACCCCTACGTCGACCGCGACGAACTCCACGACGTCTACCGCTCCTGGCGCCGGGTCGCCGACGAGTACGGCGGCGTCTTCGTCGGCGAGGTGTGGCTCCCCGACAGCGAGCGCTTCGCCCGCTATCTGCGCCCCGACGAACTGCACAGCGCCTTCAACTTCGCCTTCATGGCCTGCCCCTGGGACGCGGCCCGGCTGCGCCGCTCCATCGACGAGACGCTGGCCGAGCACGCGCCCGTGGGCGCCCCCGCCACCTGGGTGCTGTGCAACCACGACGTCACCCGGACCGTCACCCGCTACGGCCGCGCCGACACCGGCTTCGACTTCGCCGCCAAGGCGTTCGGCACCCCCACCGACCCGGTCCTCGGCACCCGCCGGGCCCGCGCGGCGGCCCTGCTGTCACTGGCCCTGCCCGGTGCCGTCTACGTCTACCAGGGGGAGGAACTGGGCCTGCCAGAGGCCGACATCCCGCTGAAGCGCATCGAGGACCCGATGCATGTACGCTCCGGCGGCACCGACCCGGGCCGCGACGGCTGCCGGGTCCCGCTGCCCTGGACGGCCGACGCGCCCCACACCGGCTTCGGCACCGCCGCCGACCGGGAACCGTGGCTGCCGCAGCCCGCGGGCTGGGCCGCCCACGCCGTCGACCGGCAGCAGCGCGAGGCCGGCTCCATGCTGGCCCTGTACCGGGAGGCGATCCGGCTCCGCCCGCACTTCGGCGACGCCCCCCTCACCTGGCACGACGCCCCCGACG
The DNA here is from genome assembly GCF_000373685.1 of Streptomyces sp. PsTaAH-124. Lineage (NCBI taxonomy): Bacteria > Bacillati > Actinomycetota > Actinomycetes > Kitasatosporales > Streptomycetaceae > Streptomyces > Streptomyces sp. PsTaAH-124. The sequence goes on from NZ_KB892178.1 coordinate 14,198, forward strand.
GGGTCCTCTCCTTCCGCCGCGCCGAGGGCACGGCCTGCGTGGTCAACCTCGGCGCCGACCCCGTGGCACCACCCGCTCACACCCGACTCCTGCTGGCCAGCGGACCCCTGGACGACTCGGGCCGCATCCCGCAGGACACGGCGGTCTGGCTGCGCGACTGAGCCCGCGCAGCACCGGGGGCCGCCACCGGCCCGCTTCCTCCCCATGACCGGAGGTGGCCCCCGGCCGCCGACCCGCACAGCGCTATCCCCGCACCCCACCACGAAGGGATCAGCACATGTACGGCACCAGCACGCCCAGATCCGCCCGTCGCCTGTCGGCTCTCGCGGCCACCGTCGCCCTCGGCGCCGGCATGCTCGTCACCCTCACCGCGCCCGCCGCGCACGCGGCGGCGGGCGCGAACCTCCCCTTCACCTCGGTCGAGGCCGAGTCCGCCACCACCACCGGCACGAAGATCGGCCCCGACTACACCCAGGGCACCCTCGCCTCCGAGGCGTCGGGCCGCCAGGCCGTCCGCCTCGCCTCCGGACAGCGCGTGGAGTTCACCGCACCGCGCGCCGCCAACGCCCTGAACGTCGCCTACACCGTCCCCGACGGCCAGTCCGGCACCCTCGACGTCTACGTCAACGGCACCCGGCTGGCCAGGACGCTCACCGTCACCTCCAAGTACTCCTACGTGGACACCGGCTGGATCGCCGGGGCCAAGACCCACCACTTCTACGACAACGCCCGGCTGCTGCTCGGACAGAACGTCCAGGCCGGCGACAAGGTCGCCCTGGTGGCCACGAACGTCCAGGTCACCGTGGACGTCGCCGACTTCGAACAGGTCGCACCGGCCGCCGCCCAGCCCGCCGGATCGGTCTCCGTCACCGCCAAGGGCGCCGACCCCACCGGTCAGGGAGACTCCACACAGGCCTTCCGTGACGCCGTCAATGCCGCGCAGGGCGGGGTGGTGTGGATCCCGCCGGGCGACTACCGGCTGACGTCCGCGCTCGGCGGCGTGCAGAACGTCACGCTCCAGGGCGCGGGCAGCTGGTACTCCGTCGTGCACAGCTCCAGCTTCGTCAACCAGGGCAGCTCCGCCGGCAGCGTCCGCCTCAAGGACTTCGCGGTCATCGGCGAGGTCACCGAACGCAACGACGGCAGCCCCGACAACTTCGTCAACGGCTCCCTCGGACCGGGCTCGTCCGTCTCCGGCATGTGGATCCAGCACCTCAAGTGCGGACTGTGGCTCACCGGCGTCAACGACAACCTCGTCGTGGAGAACAACCGCATCCTCGACACCACCGCCGACGGCCTCAACCTCAACGGCAACGCCAAGGGCGTGCGGGTGCGCAACAACTTCCTGCGCAACCAGGGCGACGACTCCCTGGCCATGTGGTCCCTGTACGCGCCCGACACGGACAGCAGCTTCGAGAACAACACCATCTCGCAGCCCAACCTCGCCAACGGCATCGCCGTCTACGGCGGCACCGACATCACCGTCCGCGGCAACCTGGTCTCCGACACCAACGCCCTCGGCAGCGGTATCGCCATCTCCAACCAGAAGTTCATGGACCCCTTCTCCCCGCTGGCCGGGACCATCACGGTCGACGGCAACACCCTGGTGCGGGCGGGCGCGCTCAACCCCAACTGGAACCACCCGATGGGCGCCCTGCGCGTCGACTCCTACGACAGCGCCATCAACGCCACCGTCGACATCACCGACACCACCGTCACCGACAGCCCCTACAGCGCCTTCGAGTTCGTCTCCGGCGGCGGCCAGGGCTACCCGGTCAAGAACGTCAACGTCACCGGGGCGACCGTGAAGAACACCGGCACGGTCGTCGTCCAGGCCGAGGCGCAGGGCGCCGCCACCTTCCGCAACGTCACCGCGACCGGGGTGGGCGCGGCCGGTGTCTACAACTGCCCCTACCCCAACGGCTCGGGCGGCTTCGCGCTCACCGACGGCGGCGGCAACTCCGGCTGGACGAGCACCTGGTCGGACTGCTCCACCTGGCCGCAGCCGGGACAGGGCAACCCGGACCCCGACCCGAACCGCAACCTCGCCAAGGGCCGCCCGGCCACCGCCACCGGCTCCCAGGACGTGTACACCCCCGGCAAGGCGGTCGACGGCGACGCGAACAGCTACTGGGAGTCCGCCAACAACGCCTTCCCGCAGTCCCTCACGGTCGACCTCGGATCGAGCCGGACCGTGCGGCGGCTGGTGCTGAAGCTCCCGCCGTCCGCCGCCTGGGGCGCCCGCACCCAGACCGTCGCGGTCCTGGGCAGCACCGACGGCACGAACTACACCACCGTGGCGGGCGCGCAGGGCTACCGCTTCGACCCGGCGAGCGGCAACAGCGCCACCGTCGCCCTGCCGAGCGGCACCGGCCTGCGCTGGCTGCGGCTGACCGTCACCGGCAACACCGGCTGGCCGGCCGGGCAGTTCAGCGAGGTGGAGGCGTACACGGCGCCCTGACCCCGCGCCGGGCGGCGGCGGGGCCGCACCGCGCCCCGCCGCCGCTCAGGTCTCCTTCAGCGGCGCGTACGCCTCGGCGCCGAGACCGAACGTCCAGGCGACGCCCTCTCGGGCCGTCCGGGTCGACGGCGGCACCCGCAGCCAGTAGGTGCGGTGGGTGCCGTCCGGCTCCGGTGTGGAGTTGAGCACCTCCACCATCACCACCGGCTCGTCCCGCTCCAGGTCGATCCGCCAGAGCGTGCCGGTCTCGTCCCGGTGCACCGGGACGGCCCCGGAGTCCGCGAGATACCGGTCGTAGCCGTAGTGCTCCAGCATCACGCGGCGCAGTTCCGCGTTCTCCTCGGTGCGGATGCGCTCCGGGGTGAGGGCGTCCAGCTCCGCCAGGAAGGCGGCCGGGACCGGCATGCCCCGCCACGCGTACAGCGCGAAGCCGTCCGGATAGGCGAGCGCGGGGCCGTCCCCGCGGTCCAGGCGCCCCGCCTCGTCGCGGTGCAGGGCGACGGGCCGCTCGCAGATCACCGCGGCCTTCTCGAACGGCCACCACCAGCCGGCGCTGCGGCACACCAGCGCCAGCCCGTCGAGCGGCGGCCGGCCGGTGTCGAACGCGGCCAGCCACGGCGCGTCGTGCTGGCCCAGCACCGCGTCCAGCAGGATCAGCCGCAGCTCGGCCTCGGCCTCGCTCCGGGCCTCGCTTCCGGCCCCGCTGTCGGTCCCGGTGCCGCCACCGGCCCCCGCGCCGGTGTCCGTCCCGCCGCCGTCGGCCGCCGCGGTGAGATCGTCCAGCACTCCTCGGCGGATCCGGTCCACCAGGGCCTGTGTCGGCTCCCAGAGCGGACCGCCGGTCGCCGCCCAGTGCGCCGACCAGCCGGCCGCGCCCAGCTCCGTCTGCGTCCGGCGCCGCTCGGCCGCCCACGGGCCGGTGCGGACCGCGTCCCGGACGCTGGGACCGGCGTCCTGAAGGTCCTGCACCAGCCGCACACCCGCCCGCGGGGACGGCGCCCACACGATGCGCTCCGGCTCGGCGAGCCCGGCCCGCCGGTAGGCCAGCCGTACGCCCTCCTCGGCCGCGGCCCGGTCGGCGGGCCGTGCCGCGGCCGCCCAGGACCGCCACCGCGCCACGGCGTCGGCGGCCCCCGGGCCACCGGCTTCCTCGGCTCCGGCCCGCGTGGGACCGGCCTGCGCGGCACCGCCAGGTGCCCGCTCCGTCGCCACCGTCATCGTGTCCCCCCGCTCCTTCTGCTCCGTCTGTTCTTTCTGTTCCGGCTGTTCCGGCTGTTCCGGCTGGTCCGTCGACGTCGTCCGCTCCACCGTGCCCACCCCGTCAGTCCGCGACGATCCGCACCGAACCGGGCACGTACTCCCGCTGCCGGATCACCCGGTACCACCCCTTGGGCAGGGTGATCGCCGCGTGCTCCTCGTGCACCACCCGGCCGCCCTCGGGCAGCCGCAGCAGCATCGGCCCGAACGGGCCCGGCTCCCGGACCAGTTGCCCCGGGCCCACCACCGCGTGGGCGTGACCGGTGACCTCGCCCAGGGCCAGGACCATCCGGCCGCGCGCGTCCCGCGGCTCCTTCGGCGCCCGCCGCGCGTGCGGCGGCACCGCCTCCTCGGTGACGGGCACGATCAGCACATCTCCCTGCCGGTACACGGGCAGCCCCCTCTCCGCCCGGCGCACCGCGCCCCGGGCCATGACGAGGACAGTACGAGCCACCACTGACAACGGCCCGGCGGCAGGCCACCGGCAACGGCTCGCCGAGCGCCGGGCGGTGGCGCGCAGCACCGCCCCGCCGCCCGGCGTTGTCAGTGCCGGTTGGTAGAACTGCTCGCACAGTCGAGATCCCGTCCGCAGCCGCCTGTCAGGAGCCGCCCGCATGGCCCTCTACGAGCACCTTTCCGAGTTGTACGGCCTGCCGGCCTTCACCTTCCCCGAGGACCCGGCGGCGGTGGACCTGCCCGCCCCGGACACCGTCGCCTGGCGCATCGCCGTCGAGATCGAGGAGGAAGAGGACGGCTGGCGCAAGCAGTTCGAGCGGTTCTGCGCCGCGGTCGACACCACCCGGGTGCGCGCGCTGATCGTCGGCCCCTGGGACGAGCCCTTCGACAAGGGCCCCGACGCCGAGCTCGAGGCCCTGCTCGCCGCCCGCGACCGGCTGCCCGCGCTGCGGGCCCTGTTCCTGGGGGACATGGTCTCCGAGGAGTGCGAGCTGTCCTGGATCACGCAGACCGACGTGACCACGGTGCTGCGCGGCTTCCCGGAACTGGAGGAGTTCGGGGTGCGCGGCGGCACCGGCCTCGCCTTCCCGGCCCTGCGCCACGAGCGCCTGCGCTCGCTGACGGTGCAGACCGGCGGGCTGCCCGTCGCGGTGGTGCGCGGCATCGGCGCCAGCGACCTGCCCGCCCTGGAACACCTCGACCTGTGGCTGGGCACGTCCTGGTACGGCGCCGACTCCGAACCCGCCGACCTGGAACCGATCCTCGGCGGCGCCCGTCTGCCCCGGCTGCGCCACCTGGCGCTGCGCAACAGCGAGATCCAGGACGCGGTGGCCGCGGCCGTGGCCGCCGCTCCCGTCGTCGCCGGTCTGGAGGTGCTCGACCTGTCGATGGGTGTCCTGACCGACGACGGCGCCACCGCCCTGCTGGGCGGCCAGCCGCTGACCCACCTCAAGAAGCTCGACCTGCACCATCACTACGTCACCGAACCCCTCCAGCAGCGCATACGCGCCACGCTGGAACCGGCGGGCGTCGAGCTCGACCTCGACGCGAGCGACACCGACGAGTACGAGGACGGCGACGGCACCGTCGTCCGCTATGTCGCGGCGGGGGAGTGAGACCGCGATGCGCTACTACCCCTCGCACCTGACGGCCTTCCACGGCCTGCCGGTGCACGACTTCGCGGCGCCCGAGCCCCGCCGCAAGGTCCCCGCCGCACCGCCGGAGCCCGGCGCGGTCGCCTGGCGGCTGTCCTGCCTGTGGGAGGAGATCCCCTTCGCGACGCTGTGGCCCCGGTTCCTCGAAGAGGTGCCCACCGAACAGGTCACCGCCCTCGTCCTGGGCGCCTGGTGGGACGAGTGGGACGAGCACGGCATCGGCCCGGTCCTGGAGGCGCTGACCGCCGAGGCCCACCGCTTCCCGCGGCTGCGGGCGCTGTTCCTCGCCGACGTGGAGTCCGAGGAGTCCGAGATCTCCTGGATCAAGCAGGGCGAGGTGAGCACCGTCCTGCGCGCCTGGCCGCACCTGGCGGAACTGGGCGTCCGCGGCGCCGAGGACCTGGTGCTCGAACCGCTGCGGCACGAGGGGCTGCGCACGCTGCGCATCGAGTCCGGCGGCCTGCCCCGCCCGGTGGTGCACGCGGTGAGCGCCTGCGACCTGCCCGCCCTGGAACACCTCGATCTGTGGCTGGGCACCTCCTGGTACGGCGGCGACTGCACCCGAGCGGACGCCGACGCGCTGCTGGCCTCGCTCGGCGACCGGCCCCGCCTGCGCCATCTGGGCCTGAAGAACAGCGACATCCAGGACGACATCGCCGCCGCCGTGGCCGCCGCGCCCGTCGTCGCCGGGCTCGACTCGCTCGACCTGTCCATGGGCACCCTGGGTGACGACGGCGGCGCCGCCCTGCTGGCCGGGCAGCCGCTCACCCATCTGACGTCACTGGACCTCGGCCACCACTTCATGAGCGAGGCGCTCACCGGGCGGCTGCGCGACACCCTCGCACCGCACGGCGTGGACCTCACCCTCACCCCCGCCCGCCACAGCGGCGGTGGACGGGAGCGCTATGTCGCCGTCGGAGAGTGAGGGCGCGCCGCGGTTCGCGGTGGTCGGCAACCCGGAGAACCGCCGGGTGGCGCTGTTCACCGCGGCCGTGCGCGCCGCCGGACTGCCCGCGCCCCGCGTCATGCCGTGGACCGAGGTGCTGCGGGCGGGCGGGGCCGAGTTCGCGCCCGGCGAGACCGTACGCCTGGACTCGCCCGGGGAGAACGCGGAGGCCGACCTGCTGCTGCGCGGCGTGGACGACCCCACCCGCGTCGAGGGCTCGGCCCGCTGGTACACACGGTTCCTGACCGCCGTGGACGGCCTGCGCGGCGGCGTACGCCTCGACGATCCCGGCGACCTGGCGGTGCTCTTCGACAAGCGGCGCTGCCACGCCGTCCTCGACGCGGCCGGTGTGCCCGTGCCGTCCTCCCCGACGTCCGGGCCCGCCGCCGCGGCGGTCGGCGGCTGGGACGACGTACGGCGGCTGATGCGGGAACACCGCATGCCCCGGCTGTTCGTCAAGCTCGCGCACGGCTCCTCGGCCTCCGGCGTCCTGGCCGTGGAGTCCGGCGGCAGAGGCCGCGTACGGGCCACGACCTCCGTCGAACGCGCCGAGGACGGACGGCTGTACAACTCGCTGCGGATCCGCCGCTACGAGGACGAGCGCGACATCGCCGCCGTCGTGGACGCCCTGGCGCCCGACGGGCTGCACATGGAGCGCTGGGTGCCCAAGGCGTCCCAGCACGGCCGCGCCGCCGACCTGCGGGTGCTCGTCGTCGCCGGACGCGCCACCCACGCCGTGGTGCGCACGAGCACCGCGCCCCTGACCAACCTCCACCTGGGCGGCGCCCGCGGCGACCTCGACGCGGCGCGGCACGCGGTGGAGGCCGCCGGGGGCCGCTGGTCCGACGTGCTCGGTGTGTGCGAGCGGGCCGCGGCCTGCTTCCCGCGCACCCTGTGCGTCGGCGTCGACCTGCTGCCGGCCGTCGGCTGGCGCCGCTTCGCGGTCGGCGAGGTCAACGCCTTCGGCGATCTGCTGCCCCGGCTCACCGGCCTGCCGGGCAGCGGCGCCGAGGGGCTCGACACCTACGCGGCGCAGGTCGCCGCCGTCCTCGGCGCCCCCGCCCGCCCGTACCCCCGGACCGAGGCCCCGGCCCGCTCCTCCCGGCCGTCCCCGCCCTCCCCGCCCTCTCTGCCTTCTCGGCCGTCCCGGCCCGCACCCCAGCACAGAACAGGACCCGGCCATGCCGTCGCCTGACCCGACGCCCCCGCCCCACGACCCGCCGCGGCGCCGCGTCAGCCCCGCACCCCCGGCCGCACCCGCCGGGGCGAGCCCGGACATGCACGTGGTGGTCGGCAGCCACGACCTGCTCCTGGTCACCCTGGACACCCTGCGCCACGACGTCGCCGCGGAACTCGCGGCGGCCGGCCGCATCCCGCACCTCGCCCGCCATCTCCCCGGCGGCCGCTGGGAGCGACGGCACGCGCCCGGCTCCTTCACCTACGCCTCCCACCAGGCGATCTTCGCCGGGTTCCTGCCCACCCCGGCCGCGCCGGGACCGCACCCGCGCCTGTTCGCGGCGAGCTTCGCGGGCAGCGAGACGACCAAGGACGGCACCTGGGTCTTCGACACCCCCGACCTCGTCTCCGGCCTCGCCCAGGCCGGTTACCACACGGTGTGTGTCGGCGGTGTGGGCTTCTTCAACCAGCAGGGCGCGCTGGGGTCGGTGCTGCCGGGGCTCTTCCACGAGTCCCACTGGGAGCCCGGCTTCGGCGTGGCCTCCCCGACGTCCTTCGAGGCGCAGGTGGCGTGCGCCGAGCAGGCGGTGCGCCGACTGCCGCGCGAGCAGCGGCTGTTCCTCTTCGTCAATGTGTCGGCCCTGCACCAGCCGAACTGGTTCCACCTGCCCGGCGCCACCCGCGAGGCGGGCGACAGCCGCCAGACGCACGCCGCCGCCCTGGAGTACGTCGACCGGCACATCGGCCGCCTGTTCGCCGCCGCGAGCAGCCGCCGCCGCTGCTTCGCCGTCGTCTGCTCCGACCACGGCACGGCCTACGGCGACGACGGCTACACCGGCCACCGCCTCGGTCACGAGTCCGTGTGGACGGTGCCCTACGCCCACTTCTTCCTGGAGCCCGGACCCGGCGCCGAGCCCGGACCCCTCAGCCCCACCGCAGCCCGAGCCCCCTCCGGAGCCCCCCGATGACCACCGTGACCAGCCTGCGGCCCGCCGGGAAGGCACCCGCACCGCCGAGCCCGTACCAGCACTACGTCTACGCCTACCCGCACAAGACGGCCTACCGGCGGCTGCCCGACCGCCCCCGGCTCGCCTCCCTGTGGGCCGCCGAACCCAAGGACGCGCTCTCGCTCTATCTGCACATCCCGTTCTGCGAGGTGCGCTGCGGCTTCTGCAACCTCTTCACCCGCATCGGCGCCCCCGACGGGCTGACCGGCGCCTATCTGGACGCCCTGGAGCGCCAGGCGGGCGCCGTCCGCGACGCGCTCGGGGACGGCGAGCCGGTCAGCTTCGCCACCGCGGCCTTCGGCGGCGGCACCCCCACCTTCCTCACCGCCGCCGAGCTGACCCGGCTCTGTGACATCGCCGAACACCGCATGGGCGCCGACCTGCGGGCCGTCCCGCTGTCGGTGGAGGCCTCACCCGCCACCGCCACCGCCGACCGGCTGGAGGTCCTGGCCGACCGCGGCACCACCCGGCTGAGCCTCGGCGTGCAGAGCTTCGACGACACCGAGGCACGGGCGGCGGTGCGCCCGCAGCGCCGCGCGGACGTCGAGGCGGCCCTCGCCCGGATCCGCGACGCGCGCGTCCCGGTGCTCAACATCGACCTGATCTACGGCATCGACGGGCAGACGGAGGCCAGTTGGCTGCGCTCCCTGGACGCCGCCCTGGCCTGGCGCCCCGAGGAGCTGTACCTGTACCCGCTCTACATCCGCCCGCTGACCGGACTCGGCCGGCGCGCCACCGGAGCGGACCCGGCCTGGGACGCACAGCGGCTGCGGCTGTACCGGACGGGCCGCGACCACCTCCTCGCCCATGGCTACACCCAGCAGTCCATGCGCATGTTCCGCCGCACCGACGCCCCGCCGCAGGGCGCCGACGACTACGCCTGCCAGAGCGACGGCATGATCGGACTGGGCTGTGGCGCCCGCTCCTACACCGCCGACCTGCACTACTCCTTCGACTACGCGGTCGGCACCCACGAGATACGCGCCATCGTCGACGACTACGTCGCCCGCCCCGCCGCCGATTTCGCGCACGCCGAGTACGGCCGCCGCGTCGATGCCGACGAGGCCCGCCGCCGCCATCTGCTCCAGTCGCTGCTCCAGGCCGACGGCCTCGGCACGGCCGAGTACCGGACCCGCTTCGGCACCACGCCCCAGGACGACTTCCCGGCCGAACTCGCCCGGTTCGCCGAGCGGGGCTGGCTCGCCGCCACCGACCCGCGCACCGCCCTGCGGCTCACCCCGGAGGGTTTGGCGCACTCCGACGCCCTCGGATCGGAACTGTTCTCGCCCGCGGTCCGCGCCGCCATGACCGCCTACGCCCGCAAGTGAGCCGCGCCATGGACCTCACCCTCCTCTACCGAGGCCTCCTCGCCTCCTGCGACTACGACTGCCCGTACTGCCCGTTCGCCAAGCGGCGCGACAGCCGCGAGCAACTGCGCGCCGACCGCGCCAGCCTGGAACGGTTCGCCGACTGGGCCGCCGGGCAGGAAGGCGACCGGCTCTCCCTCCTGTTCACCCCCTGGGGCGAGGGCCTGGTGCGCTCCTGGTACCGGCGCGCACTCGTCGAGCTGTCCCGCCTGCCGCACATCCGGCGGGTGGCGATCCAGACCAACCTGAGCTGCCGCACCGACTGGCTCGCCGACGCCGACCCGGACACCCTGGCCCTGTGGTGCACCTACCACCCGGGCCAGACCCCGTACGCCCGCTTCCTCGCCAAGTGCCGGGACCTGGCGGACCGTTCGATCCGGTTCAGTGTCGGCGTGGTCGGCCTGCCCGAGCACCTGCCCGAGGCCCGCCGCCTGCGCGCCGACCTGCCCGCGCACGTCTATCTGTGGATCAACGCCGCCGAGGGACACGTCTACGACGACGCCGAGGCCGATCGCTGGACCGCGATCGACCCGCTCTTCCCCTACAGCCGCCACCCGCACACCAGCGCCGGACTGCCCTGCCGCACCGGTGAGTCCGTCGTCTCCGTCGACGGCGAGGGCACCGTGCGCCGTTGCCACTTCGTCCGCGCCGCACTCGGCAACCTCTACGACGGCTCCTACCGGGCCGCGCTGCGCCCGCGCCCCTGCCCGCTCGCCGTCTGCGACTGCCACATCGGCTACGTCCACCTGGAGACCCTGCCGCTGTACGACGTGTTCGCGGGCGGCGTGCTGGAACGGATACCGGCCGCGCCCGCGGTGGTCCCGTAGCCCCGCGTACCACCGGCCTTCACACAGGTGACACCGCACCCTTCCCTCCCGTCCGATGCTCTTGGAACACTCGGCGCGCAGCACTCCGACTGTCCGGCCATCCGCACACCAGGAGGAGAGGACCCCCCATGCCGTCACCCACCCCCGAGGTCAACCGGCGCCGCTTCCTTCAGATCGCGGGCGCCACCACGGCGTTCACCGCGCTCAGCAACAGCATCCAGCGCGCCGCCGCACTGCCCGCCCACCACCGCACCGGATCGGTCGAGGACGTCGAGCACATCGTCGTCCTCATGCAGGAGAACCGGTCCTTCGACCACTACTTCGGCACCCTGCGGGGGGTGCGCGGCTTCGGCGACCCGCGCCCGGTCACCCTGCCCGGCGGCAAGCCGGTCTGGTACCAGAAGGACGCCGCGGGCCGGGAGATCCTGCCCTTCCGCCCCGACGCCGACGACCTCGGCCTCGCCTTCGTCCAGGACCTCCCGCACGGCTGGAACGACGGGCACGCCGCCCACAACCGGGGCCGCTACGACCGCTGGGTGCCCACCAAGGGCAGTACGACGATGGCGTACCTGACCCGCCAGGACATCCCCTTCCACCACGCGCTCGCCGACGCCTTCACCGTCTGCGACGCCTACCACTGCTCGCTGATCGGCTCCACCGACCCCAACCGCTACTACATGTGGACGGGATACACCGGCAACGACGGCAAGGGCGGCGGCCCCGTCATCGGCAACGACGAGGCGGGCTACAGCTGGACGACCTACCCCGAGCGGCTGGAGCGGGCCGGGGTCTCCTGGAAGATCTACCAGGACATCGGCGACGGACTCGATGCCGGCGGCGGCTGGGGCTGGATCCAGGACGCCTACCGGGGCAACTACGGCGACAACTCGCTGCTGTACTTCGACCAGTACCGCAACGCCCGGCCCGGCGACCCGCTCCACGACAAGGCCCGCACCGGCACCGACGCGAGCCGGGGCGAGGGATTCTTCGACCGGCTGCGGGCCGACGTCAAGGGCGGCAGGCTGCCCCGGATATCGTGGGTCGTCGCCCCCGAGGCGTTCACCGAGCACCCCAACTGGCCCGCCAACTACGGCGCCTGGTACATCTCCCAGGTCCTGGACGCGCTCACCGGCGATCCGCAGGTGTGGGCGAGAACCGCCCTGTTCATCACCTACGACGAGAACGACGGCTTCTTCGACCACCTCGTGCCGCCCTTCCCGCCGGACTCGGCCGACCAGGGACTGTCCACCGTCGATCCGGGCGCGGACCTGTTCAAGGGCGGTGGCGGTCAGGTCGCCGGTCCCTACGGGCTCGGCCAGCGGGTGCCGATGCTCGTCGTATCGCCCTGGAGCAAGGGCGGGTTCGTCTGCTCCGAGACCTTCGACCACACCTCGATCATCCGGTTCATGGAGCGCCGCTTCGGGGTGCGCGAGCCGAACATCTCGCCCTGGCGGCGGGCGGTCTGCGGCGATCTGACGGCCGCCTTCGACTTCTCCCGCGCGGACAGCCGCCCGGTCTCCCTGCCGGACACCTCCGGGTACGCGCCGCCGGACCGCGACCGCCACCCCGACTACGTCCCGGTGCCGCCCGCCCAGGGCGCCCTGCCCCGCCAGGAACCCGGCAGCCGGCCCGCCCGTCCGCTCAAGTACGCGCCCGTGGTGGACGGTTCGGCGGACCCGGCGGCCGGGAAGTTCACCCTGTCCTTCGCCTCCGGAGCGCAGGCCGGGGCCGCCTTCCTGATCACCTCGGGCAACCGCACCGACGGCCCCTGGACGTACACCACCGAGGCCGGCAAGACCGTCTCCGACACCTGGAACTCGGCCTACTCCGGGGGCTCGTACGACCTGACCGTGCACGGGCCCAACGGCTTCCTGCGCACCTTCCGCGGCCCCGGCCGCACGGCGGGCCCGGAGGTCACCGCGCGCTACGCGGGCGACGACGTGGAGCTCACCTTCACGCACCGGGGGACGGGGACGGCACGGCTCAGGGTGAGCGTCGGCTACGGCGGCCGGCCGGTGGACGTCCCGGTGAAGGCGGGGGCCACGGTGCGCCACCGGTTCGCACTCGCCGCGAGCCGCCGCTGGTACGACCTGACGGTCACCTCCGCGGCCGACCCGTCCTTCGTACGGAGGTTCGCCGGGCATGTCGAGAACGGCCTTCCCGGAGTGAGCGACCCCGCGATCGCGGCCGGCTGACCGGCCTCCGCGCGGCGGTTGCTTTCCGGCCGGCTCGCGGTAGTGTGCCCCGGTGACCACGCATTCGAACACACCTGCAGGCTGGTACCCGGACCCCCACGGGGCGGCGCAGACGCTGCGCTACTGGGACGGCGCGCAGTGGACCGAGCACACCCACGCCGACCAGCAGGCTCCCGCCGCCCAGCAGGTGCCGCCGCAGGCCCAGACGCCCGCGGCGGCCCCGCAGGCCGGGTTCGACCCGCGCGTGCAGCAGCAGGTGCGGGAGGAGGCCGGTGTCGCGTCCGGCAACGTCGGCGGGGGCACGCTGTTCAGCGAACCGGTCCTCGTGGTGAACCAGAAGGCCAAGCTGATCGAGCTGACCAACGAGTACGAGGTCTTCGACCAGAACGGCAACCGGCTCGGCGTCGTCACCGAGATCGGCCAGAGCGCCCTGCGCAAGGTCGTGCGGTTCGTCTCCAGCATCGACCAGTTCATGACGCACCGGCTGGAGATCCGGGACGCCTACGGGCAGCCGCAGCTGGTGCTGACCCGGCCCGCGAAGTTCCTCAAGTCGCGGGTGATCGTCTCCCGCCCGGACGGCTCGCAGGTCGGCGAGATCGTCCAGCAGAACGTCTTCGGCAAGATCAACTTCGCGATGAACGCGAACGGGCAGCAGGTCGGCGCCATCAAGGCGGAGAACTGGCGGGCCTGGAACTTCGCGATCGTCGACCACGCGGACAACGAGGTCGCCCGGATCACCAAGACCTGGGAGGGCCTGGCCAAGACGATGTTCACGACGGCCGACAACTACGTCCTCCAGATCCACTACCAGCTGCCCGAGCCGCTGCTGAGCCTCGTGGTGGCGACGGCGCTGACCGTGGACACGGCGCTCAAGCAGGACGCGCGCGGCCTGGGCTGACCCGCCCCGGCGGAGGGCCCGCAGCGCGCCCGGAGCTTTCAGAGCTTGGTGAGGCGGTCCGGCCCGGACCGGCGGGAGCGGCGCGTCCGGCGCCGCACGCGCAGCGCCGGTTCCCGGGCGGCCGACCCGGCTTCCAGGGCCAGCACAGCGGCCACGGGGTGCTCCTCGTGGCCGCTGCCTTGTGCGGGCGTGCGCGCGGGCGCGGGGACGATCTCCCGTACCGGCGGCGCTCCGGGCGCGGCTGCGGGCGCCGGTACGGCGGCGAGCGCGGGCGATGCCCCGGCCCCGGCGTCCGGCACGAGTCCGGCCGCCCCGGCAGCGGCACCGGCGTCGGCCGCCGTCGCGAGCCCCGGCCCCCCGTCCGCCGTGGCCGGTTCCGTACGCGACGGGGTCGCCCGGGTCAGTTCGACGACGCCCCAGGCGGCGAGCGCCGCACCGGCCAGGGCGAGCAGCACCCCGCGCACCCCGCCCTGGAGCCCCTGCCCGAGCAGGGTGAGACCGATCACAGCGGCGGCCACCGGATTGGCCAGCGTCACCACGGCCAGCGGCGCGCCCAGACCGCCCCGGTAGGCGGTCTGCGAGAGCAGCAGCCCGCCCGTCGCGAACGCCGCGACCAGCAGCGCCACCACGATCACCCGCGCGCTCAGCAGCGGTCCGGTGTGGTCCGTGGCGGCCACGGTCACCGTCTGGGTGAGCGCCGAGGCGACGCCCGAGGCGAGACCGGAGGCGGTCGCGTGCCGCAGGCCCGGCCGGGCGCCGGGCCGGGACAGCACACCGATGAGGACGGCCGTGGTGCCCGCCACCGCCAGCGCCTCGGCCGGGCTCAGCACCTGTTCGGGCGCGGGCCCGGACGCGGCGACCAGCAGCGCGGCGAGACCGAGCAGTGTGCAGGCCGTGCCGCGCCACTCGGCGGCGGCGACCTTCCGCCCGGCCAGCCGCGCGCCCATCGGCACGGCGGCCACGAGGGTGAGCGCGCCGAGCGGCTGGACCACGGTCAGCGGCCCGTACTTCAGGGCCACCACGTGCAGCAGCGCCGCCGATCCGTTCAGCGCCACCGCGCCCCACCAGGCGCCGCGGCGCAGCAGCGCGAGGGCGCCGGTGGCGGCCGCCCGCGCGGCGAGCCGCTCCTGGGCGACCGCGGCGGCGGCGTAGGCGACGGCCGAGAAGAGCGAGAGGCCCAGGGCGAGCAGGGCGGCGCTCATCGGACGGCCCCCACGAGCGTGCCGTCCTCGGCCGGTACGGGCCGGCCGGGGCCGCGTGCCACGACGAGCGTCCGTCCGCTCGGCCGCGGCAGGAGGGCGAGGGCCAGGGCGAGCAGCGCCGTGGCGACGAGCGCGTCGAGCCAGTAGTGGTTGGCGGTGCCCACGATCACCAGCAGGGTCAGCAGCGGGTGCAGCAGCCACAGCCAGCGCCGGCGGGACCGGGTGGCGGCGACCAGGGCGAGGGCCACCATCAGCGCCCAGCCGAAGTGCAGCGAGGGCATGGCCGCGAACTGGTTCGACAGATGGTCCGTCCTGGGCGGCCCGTACACCGAGGGCCCGTACACGTGCGCGGTGTCGATCAGGCCGGTGGCGGCGAGCATGCGCGGCGGGGCGAGCGGGAACGCCAGGTGCAGCACCAGGGCGGCGGCGGTCAGCGCGGCGAGGACGCGGCGGGTCCACAGGTAGTGCGCCGGGCGGCGCAGATACAGCCAGACCAGCAGTCCGACGGTGGCCGGGAAGTGCACGGTCGCGTAGTAGGTGTTCGCGACGCGCACCAGGGTGTCGCCGTGCAGCAGCAGCGACTGGACGGCGCCCTCGCCGGGCAGGTGCAGCGCCCGTTCCAGGTGCCACACGTGGTCCGCGTTGCGGAGGGCCTCGCCGGTGTGGTCGGCGGCCAGTCGGCGGCCGAGCTTGTAGACGAGGAACAGCCCCGCGACGAGCAGCAGCTCGCGCACGAGCGCGGGCCGAGCGGGCCTCGCGGGTGCCGCGGCGGCGCCCTCGGTTCGGGATGTCATGCCCCGGCCCCTTCGCGTCCGTGTGTGCGTGTGTGGTGAGTGGGTGCGTCCCGGTAGGGGCGAGCCGCCCGTACCCGTAGCATCGATACGACATCGTACCGATACGCCAGTGTACCGATACGATGGTGTACCGGTACACTGGCGTATCGATTGAGGCTTCTCACACACGGCTGAGGTCTCTCACACCGGACATGAACCACACTGGAGAGCGGCTGGAGCCGCGCTGGAGCCACGAGCGAGGAGAAGAGCGATGACGTCGCAGGCCGCGGACGGACCGGACACGGTCGTCGCCTCGCGCCGCTCCAAGATCACGCCCGAGCGTGAGCAGGAGTTCTTCGACGCCGTCCTCGAACAGGTTCGCGAGTGCGGGTACGACGCCGTGACCATGGAGGGCGTCGCCGCCACCACCCGGTGCAGCAAGTCCACGCTCTACCGGCAGTGGAAGAACAAGCCGCAGTTCGTGGTGGCCGCCCTGCGCGCCAACCGGCGCAGCCGCTTCGGCGGGATCGACACCGGCTCGCTGGCCGAGGACCTGCGCCGGGCCGCGCGGGCGGCGGGGGAGTGGTCGGGCAAGGACACCCGGTTGCTCCAGGCGCTCGGGCCCGCCATGATGCAGGACCCGGAGCTGAAGCAGGCGCTGCGCGAGGCCGTCGTGGAGCCGGAGGTCGCAGCGCTGCGCGAGATCCTGCGCCGCGGTGTCGAACGCGGCGAAGTGGCCCCGGACAACCCGGCGCTGGCCTATGTGCCCGCGCAGATGTTCGGCGTCGTACGCATCCGGCCCGTCATCGACGGGACCTACGCCGACCCGGACTACCTCGTCCGGTTCGTCGAGGCCGCCGTGCTGCCCGCACTCGGCCTCGAACCCTGACCCAGGCCGCCGTCCACGGGATGACCGGACGACGGCCTGCACGCGCCGCACCGTGGGGACGGGGGCGGCGCGCTCCCGGCCGGGCGGCCCCTCTTGAGCGGAGAGGGAGTCCGCCCGGCCGGCAAAGCGGGACGCGCGGCGTCAGGCGCTCTGGCCGCTGCCGCCGCCCGAGGACACCTTGATCCCCTTGGTGATGTCGTCCAGCAGCGACTGCGGCTGGTCGGCGTCCACCCCGAAGCGCACCACGACCAACTGGCCCGGCCGCGCCGGGGACGGGAAGACCAGGGACTCGACGATCCCGTCCGCACCCTTGCTCGTGACCGCCTTCCAGCGCACCAGGTAGCCCTTCTGGCCGGCCACGGTCACCGCCTTGGAGGCGAGCACCTGGTGCGAGGTCACCGCCCCGTAGGTCGTCCCGCCGTACGACTCCTTCACATTGGCCTCGATGTCGGCCTTGGCGACCTCCTCGGGCGTGCTGCCCGCGGTGCGCAGCGCCGCGGCGGGCACCGAGTAGGCGCCGCCCTTGGTGCAGGACTTCGAGGTGTCGCCGGGACACTTGTAGCCGCTGTCGGAGGTGAGCTGGGCGCCCACGCCGATCTGCTGGCCGTACCAGCCGTCCGGGACGGGCAGGCTGATGCCGTTGACCGGGTCGGCCACCGAACCGCTGCGGATCTTGGGCGCCTGGGCACCGCCCCCGGACCCGTCCGGGTCACCGGAACCACCGGAACCGCCCGAGCCGCCCCGCCCGCCGGAACCGCCTGACCCGCCGAGGCCCCCGGAGCCGTCTGACCCGCCCGACCCGCCCGACCCACCGGGACCGCCGCCGAACGGGCCGCCCCGGCCGCCGGAACCCTCCCGGTCCCCGGGGCCGCGCTGCCCGCCGGGACCCTGCTGGGACCCGGCGCGGCTGCTGCCGCCGTCGTCCTTGCTCAGCACGTACACGCCGACCCCGATGCTCGCCAGCACCGCGGCGGTCACCGCGACGGCTATGCCGGTCCGCAGCCCGCGCCGCGAACGGGCGGGCGGCTGCGCCGGATAACCGGGGTAACCCGGATGCACCGGATACCCGGGCTGCACCGGAGCCCCCGGCTGTCCCGGCTGCTGCGGCAGTCCCTGCGGACCGGGCTGCCCCGGCTGTCCGGCGTACGGCGGCCCGCCCGCGTCGTCCCGGGGCTCCGGGGACGGCGGCCGCGCCGGCTGCTCCGGGGGCACCGGACCGGCGGCCGGGTGCGCCGGCGGACCCCACGCGGCGGCCGGACCGGCCGGGCGGACCCGGTCCGTCCACGCCTTGCCGTCCCACCAGCGCTCGGTGGCGGGACCGTCATTCGTCTGGCCCGGGTCGGGGTACCACCCGGGAGGAGTCACCTGCGTCATGCCCCCACCGTATGAGGCGTCCGTGAAAGCGGTATGAGAGGGACCCGTTGCGGCCCGGTTCCGCCGCCGCGGCCGGGGCCGCGCACGGCACCCGTCACCCGTCACGGCAAGAGGTGGCCCGACCGGGCTCCGCTCGGGCGGCCCGGCCGCTAGGCTCGGCATTCGTACGTCGTTCGGGCGACTTGGGAGGTAGCGGGATGACGGAGGTACGGCCGGGACCGGCCGCCTCGGACTCCCTGTGGGAGCGCGACGAGGAAGTCACCGCCATCCTCCGCGCGGTGGAGGCCCTGTGCTCCGACCGCGCGTCCCACGGAGAACTGCTGGTGCTCCAGGGAGAGGCCGGGCTGGGCAAGACCACCCTGCTCGCCCGCACCCGCCGCATCGCCGAGGCACGCGGCTGCACCGTGTGGTCGGCGCGCGGCGGCGAGGTCCTGCGCTCCGTCCCCTTCAACGTGGTGCGCCAACTGCTCCAGCCCGCACTGCTGTCGCTCATGCCCGAGGAGGCCCGCGAGTACCTGGGCGAGTGGTACGGCATCGCCGGGCCCGCCCTCGGCATAGCGGAACCCGGCGGCGGACAGGCCGACCCGCGGAGCGTGTGCGAGGGCCTGGTCGCCGCGGTGAGCCGGCTGGCCGGGCGGGACTGGCCGCTCGTGCTGATGATCGACGACGTCCACTGGGCCGACGAGGAGAGCCTGCGCTGGCTCGCCGCCTTCGCCGGACGCCTCACCGAGCTGTCCGTGCTCCTCGTCGTGACCCGCCGCCCCGGCGAAGTGAGCGGCGACAGCGCCCAGTTGCTGGAGGCGGTCGCGGCCGCCGCGGGGGTCCGCACCCTCAGCTGCCTCTCCCCGGAGGCCACCGCGGCGCTCACCCGCAGCACGCTCGGCGCGCACGCCGACGGCCCGTTCTGCCGCGAGGTGTGGGCGGTCACCGACGGCAACCCCTACGACACCGTCGAACTCCTCGCCAAGGTCCGCGACAGCGAGCTGGACCCGGTCGAGGCGCACGCGGGCGAACTGCGCGACCTGAACCGCTCCGCCCGCGGCGGCGGCCTCGTCGCCCGCCTGGAGGAACTCGGCATCGACGCCACCCGGTTCGCGTGGGCCGCCGCCATCCTGGGCACCGACATCTCCGTCCAGCTGGTCGCCCGGCTCGCGACCATGAACCGCGACGACGCCGCGCGCTGCGCCGAACTGCTGCGCGAGGCCCGCATCCTCACCGAGCCCGATCCGGCCACCGCGGGCGCCGGCGAAGGCGACCTGGAGTTCGTGCACCCGCTCATCGCCACCGCCGTCTACAGCTCGATCCCGGACGCGCTGCGCACCGCCATGCACGGCATCGCGGCCCAAGTCGTCACCGACTCCGGTCTCGGCGCCGCGGCCGCCTCCCGGCATCTGCTCCAGGTCCACCCGGACGACGACGAGGAACTCGTCGACCAGTTGCGGCAGGCCGCCCGCGAACACCTCGCCGTCGGCGCCCCGGAGGCCGCCCGCCGCTGCCTGGAGCGGGCCCTGCTGGAACCGCCCACTCCCGAGGTGCACGCACGCGTGCTGTACGAACTGGGCTGCGCCACCCTGCTCACCGCTCCCGCCACCACCATCGACCACCTCCAACTGGCGCTGAGCATGCCCGGCCTGGACGGCACCACCCGCGTGGACGCCGTCTGGCGGCTGTCCCAGGCCCTGCTGCACAACAACCAGCTGGAGGACGCCGTCCGCACGGTCGAGGCCGAGGCCGCCCGGCACCCGCCGGGCCCCGTCCGGCTGCGCCTCCAGGCCGTCCAGTTCATGTGGGAGGGCCTGCACACCGGGGAGACCATCACTCCCGACCGCTCCGAACGGCTGGCCGAACTCGCCGCCGGCTGCACCGGACGCGACAACTCCGAGCGCGCCCTGCTGATCCTGCGCGGCTTCGACGCCATGGCGCGCGGCGAGAACGCCGAGGAGGTCGCGGAGCTGTGCGACCGCGCCCTCGTCAACGGCCGTCTCGCCCCCGGACTCGGCTGGACCGACACCGAGTGGGGCATCGAACTGCTGCTGATGCTCGCCAGCGCCTACGCCTACAGCGACCGCCTGGACCGCGCCGAAGCCCTCTACAACGAAGCGCTGCGCGCCTACGAGAACGCCCACTGGAGCGGCGGCCACCTCGCCCTCGCGTACGCCTACGTGGGCCTCGGCCACCGCAGGCGCGGCCGGTTGCGCGAGGCGGAGCAGGCCCTGCGCGAGTCGCTGGCCATCGCCGAACGGGTGGGCCGCGGGCTGCCGTTGTACTGGACCGCCACCTGCAACCTGGTGGACACCCTGCTCGCCCGCGGCCATGTCGAGGAGGCATGGGAGATCGCGGAGCGGTACGGCTTCGCGCCGCCCTACCCGGCCACCATCGTCATCCCGGACCCGCGCAGCGTCCGCGGCCGGCTGCTGCTCGCCGCGGGCCGCACCAAGGAGGGCGTGGCCGAACTGGAGGCCGCCGAGCAGGCCGCCGCCGTGCGCGGCCACCACAATCCGGTCATGGTGCCCTGGGCGGCGGATCTGGCCCGTGCCCTCGCCGTGGAGGACCCGGCCCGTGCCGCGCGGCTCGCCTCCGACGTGCGCCGCCAGGCCGAGCGGTTCGGCACCGACACCGCCATAGGAGAGGCGCTGCGCTGCGCCGCCGCGCTGGAGACCGGCCCGCGGGCGGTCGCCCTCGCCGCCCAGGCCGTCACCTTTCTGGAGGCGTCACCCTGCCAGTACGAGCACGCCGCCGCCCGCGTCGAGCACGGCATCGCCGCCGGGTCGGCGGCCGAGCTGCGGCGCGGTCTGGCGCTGGCCCGCTCCTGCGGCGCGGACGGCCTGGCGGACCGCGCCCGCGCGGCACTGGAGTCCAACGGCTTCCCGCTGGAGGACACGGACTGAGCGGGCCCGCTCGCCCGCCCTCGGACCCGCTCTCCACGCCCGGCGACGGACCCGGGCCCGGCGAGACCCCAGACCCGGCGACGGACCCGGGCCCGGCGACGGCCTCAGCCCGCTCCCGGCCCGGCCGCCTCGCCCGGCCCGCCCGCGTCCGGCTCCTCCGCCAGCACCCGCTGGGCCACCGCGAACGCCGAGTTGGCCGCGGGCACCCCGCAGTACACCGCGCTCTGGAGGAGCACCGCGCCGATCTCCTCGGGGGTCAGCCCGTTGCGGCGGGCCGCGCGGACGTGCATCGCCAGCTCGTCGTGGTGGCCGTGGGCGACCAGCGCGGTCATGGTGATCATGCTGCGTTCGCGCCGGGTGAGCGTGGGATCGGTCCAGATCTCGCCCCAGGCGTAACGGGAGATGAAGTCCTGGAAGCGGGCCGTGAACGGGGTCTGCCGGGCCTGGGCGCGGTCCACGTGCGCGTCGCCCAGCACCTCGCGCCGTACCCGCATGCCCTGCCGGGCGGGGCCGTCCAGTTGAGTGCGCAGCGCGGTCAGCACGGCCCCGGGGCACTGCGCGGGCGCCAGGTGCGAGGCGCCCGGGATCTCGATGAGGGCCGCGCCGGGCACCGCGTCGGCGATCTCCCGCAGGTGCGCGGGCGGTGTCGCCGGGTCCTGGCGGCCCGCGATCAGCAGCGTGGGCGTGCGGATCCCGGAGAGCCTGCCGGTGAGGTCGAAGGCGGCCAGCGCGTCGCAGCAGGCGGCGTACGCCTCCGGGTCGGCCTCGCGGTGGTCGCGGACCAGCTCGGGCACGGTGAAGTCACCGGCGAACCAGCGGGATCCGGCGCTCGCGGCCAGGGCGGCGAGCCCTTCCCGGCGTACCAGCGCGGCCCGCTCCCGCCATGCCCGCTCCCCGCCGAAGTGGGCCGAGGAGCAGATCACCGCCAGGGACGTCAGCCGCTCGGGGTGGTGCACGGCGAGATGCAGCCCCACGGCGCCGCCCAGGGACACCCCCGCGTACGCGAACCGTTCCAGACCGAGCGTGTCCGCCAGCTCCAGGACCAGCGCGGCGAGGTCGGCCACGGTCGCGCCCGGCCCGATGAGACCGGCCGCCGAACCGCCGTGTCCGGGCAGGTCCCAGCGGACCACCCGGTGGGAGGCGGCCAGTTCCGGGGCGACCCGGTCCCACAGCGCCGAGGAGGTGCCCAGGGAGGGGCCGAGCAGCAGGGCGGGTGCCGTGGCGGGGCCTTCGGCACGGTGGTGCACGGTCAACGTCGCTCCAGAGCACGGTCGGTGAGGGTTCCGGCGCAGCCGGTGTAACGGGTGGGGTCGGTCGGGCCCGCCAGGTCGGTGTCCCGCAACTCCGGCACCTCGGCGAGGAGTCCGGCGAGCGGGCGGTCCTCGGCGTAGGCACGGCGGGCCAGTTCGGTGAGGAGTTCCCGGGCGCGGGCGCGGCCGAGCACCCCGGACAGTTCGGCCGACAGCCGCTCGGAGACGATCAGTCCGTGGGTGAGGCCGAGGTGCGCGCGCATCGCACCGGTGTCCACCCGCAGCCCCTCGGCCAGCTCCGCCGCGTCGCGGGCCGCACCGCCCACCAGCCGCAGCAGATCGCGCAGCGGCTCCCACTCGGCGTGCCAGGCGCCCGCGGGGCGCTCGTCCTCGGCGGCCATGGACGCGTACAGCGTGGCCGCGAGCTGCGGGGCGCGCCGGGCCGCCGCGGCGATCAGGGAGGAGCGCACCGGGTTCGCCTTGTGCGGCATCGCGGAGGAGCCGCCGCCGCTGCCCTCGGCCAGTTCGGCGATCTCGGTGCGGCACAGCGTCAGCACATCGGCGGCCGTCTTGCCCAGGGCGCCCGCCGTGAAGGCGAGGCAGCCGGCCAGGTCGGCGACCGGGGTGCGCAGGGTGTGCCAGGGCAGCAGCGGGGCGCGCAGCCCGAGTTCGCGGGCGTACGCCGCCACCAGCGCGGCCGGGTCCTCGGCACCGTAGGCCGCGAACGCCGCCAAGGTGCCCGCCGCGCCGCCCAGTTGCACGGGCAGCGCGTCCCGTACCCGCGCGACGCGGTCCCGGGCGTCCAGGACGAGCGCGCGCCAGCCGGCCGCCTTCAGCCCGAACGTGGTCGGCACGGCGTGCTGGGTCAGCGTCCGGCCGGGCAGCACGGTGTCGCGGTGCGCGGCGGCCGTCCGGGCGAGGGCGGCCTCGGTGCGGGCCAGGTCGGCGAGGACCAGGTCCAGGGTGCGCACGGCGACCAGCATGGCGGCCGTGTCCATGATGTCCTGGCTGGTCGCGCCCCGGTGGACGCAGGCGCCGTACTCCTCGCCCGCCGCCTCGGTCACCGCCGCGGTCAGGTCGGCGGCCAGCGGGATCACGGGATTGCCGCCGCCGCGGGCGCGTTCGGCCAGCGCCCTCAGGTCGAAGCGGGCCGGGTCGGCGGCCCGGGTCACCGCCTCGGCCGCGCCCTCGGGGACGAGGCCGAGCGCGGCCTGCGCCCGGGTGAGCGCGGCCTCCGCCGCCAGCAGTGCGCTCAGGAAGGCGGCGTCGCCGGTCGCCGCCGCGGCGGCGGAACCGGTCCAGCCGGGCGCGAGCAGCCCGGCCTCGGCGCGGGTGCTGTCGGGCCGTGGTGCGGATGGTGTCACCGGAACTCCAGGAAGACCGTCTCGCCCTCGCCCTGAAGGCGGATGTCGAAACGGTATGCCCCGCTGTCCTCGCGTGCCGCGACCAGCGTGGCGCGCCGTTCCTCGTCCAGCCGGGAGAGCAGCGGATCGGCGGCCAGGGCGGCGTCGTCACCGGGCAGGTAGATCCGGGTGAACAGGTGTACGAGCAGACCGCGCGCGAAGACGCAGACGCTCAGGTACGGGGCGTTGCCCCCGCGGGCGCCGGGCCGCAGGGTGCGCACGTACCAGTGGCCGTCCGCGTCGGTCTGGATCCGGCCGAAGCCGGTGAACTCCACGCCGTTGCGGCCGAGGAAGCCGCCGGAGGCGGGGTCGCGCCGCATCGAGCCGTCCACGGCGGGTATGCGCCCGTCCGGGTCCGGGCCCCAGGTCTCGATCAGCGCGTCGGGCAGCGGACGGCCCTCGCCGTCCGTCACGTACCCGTGCACGGTGACGGTGTCCGGACGGCCGTGGGGCGCGACGTCCTCGCCGCCGGGGAAGGGCAGCGCGTAGCCGTAGAAGGGGCCCACGGTGTGCGACGGGGTGGGCGCCGCGCCCTCGGGACCCTCGGGAAGGCCGGTGTCGGTCGTCGTCATGGCAGCTCAGCGCCCTTCTTCGAGCCAGGTGGCGGCGGGGCCGTCGAGCACGATGTCCCAGCGGTAGCCGAGGGAGAACTCCGGTACCGACAGGCTGTGGTCATAGGCGGCGATCAGCCGCTGCCGGGCGGCGTCGTCCGTCACGGACTGAAGGATCGGGTCGTACGGGAAGAGCGGGTCGTTCGGGAAGTACATCTGCGTCACCAGACGCTGGGTGAACGCCGCGCCGAAGACGGAGAAGTGGATGTGCGCGGGCCGCCAGGCGTTGAGGTGGTTGCGCCACGGGTAGGGGCCGGGCTGGATCGTGGTGAAGCGGTAGCGGCCGTCGGCGTCGGTCAGGGTGCGGCCGACGCCGGTGAAGTTCGGGTCGAGCGGGGCGTCGTGCTGCTCGCGCCGATGGGCGTAGCGGCCCGCGGAGTTGGCCTGCCAGATCTCGATGAGCTGGCCGCGCACCGGGCGTCCGGCGCGGTCCAGGAGCCGGCCCGAGACGGTGATGCGCTCGCCGACCGGCTCCCCGGTGTGCTGCCGGGTGAGGTCGTTGTCGGTCTCGGTGAGGTCCCGCTCGCCGAAGGCGGGCGAGGTCAGCTCGACCAGTTCCGGGTCCTTGGCGGTGTCGATGGCGACCAGCGGCCGCTTCGGGTGCCGCAGCACGGAGGAGCGGTAGGGCGCGTAGTCGCGGCGCGGGTGGTGCTCGACGGGGGCGCCCTGGGCGAGCCGCTTCTCGTACGCGGCGTGCTCGGCCGCGATCTCCCGGTCGATGTCCTGCTGGGTGAGGGTCATGGGGCGGTCTCCTAGCGTTCCAGGACGAGGGCGAGGCCCTGTCCGACGCCGATGCAGAGGGTGGCTATGCCGGTGCCCGAGCCCTTGCGGGCGAGCTGGTGGGCGACGGTGCCGGCGAGCCGGGCGCCGGAGGCGCCGAGCGGGTGGCCGAGGGCGATGGCGCCGCCCTGCGGGTTGAGGACGGCCGGGTCGAGCGCGGGCCACTCGGCGAGGCAGCCGAGCACCTGCGCGGCGAACGCCTCGTTGAGTTCGAGGACGTCCAGGTCGTCGAAGCTCCTCCCGGCCCTGGCCAGGGCGCGCCGGACGGCCTCGACGGGGGCGAGCCCGAAGTAGTGCGGGTCGGTGGCGCAGACGCCGGTGGCCGAGATCCGGGCCAGCGGCTCGCGGCCGGTGGCCCGCAGGCCCTCCTCGTCGGTCAGCAGCAGGGCGGCGGCGCCGTCGTTCAGCGGGGAGGCGTTGCCCGCGGTGACCGTGCCGCCTTCCGTGCGGAACGCCGGTCTCAGGGCGGCCAGCGCCGCCGGGGAGGTGTCCGGCCGTACGGACTCGTCGGCGGCGAACACCACCGGCTCGCCCTTGCGCCGGGGCAGCGTGAGCGGCGCCAGCTCGGCGTCGAACAGCCCGGCCCGCTGCGCGGCGGCGGCCTTGCGCTGGCTGTCCAGGGCGAACTCGTCCTGCTGTGCGCGGCTGATCGCGTGCTTGTCGGCGATCAGTTCGGCGGACTCGCCCAGCGGGACCGTCCACTGCGGCTCCATCCGCGGGTTGACCATCCGCCAGCCCAGCGTGGTCGAGTACAGCTCGGTGTGCCCGGCCGGGAAGGGGCGGTCCGCCTTGGGCAGCACATAGGGGGCGCGGGTCATGGACTCGACCCCGCCCGCCACGACGACGGACGCGTCCCCGACGGCGACGGCACGGGCCGCCTGGACCACCGCCTCAAGGCCGGAGGCGCACAGCCGGTTGACGGTCACGCCGGGCACGGAGGTGGGCAGTCCGGCGAGCAGGGCGGCCATGCGGCCGACGTTGCGGTTCTCCTCGCCCGCGCCGTTGGCGTTGCCGAGGTACACGTCCTCGATCCGGGCCGGGTCCAGGCCGGGGGTGCGGGCGAGGAGCGCGCGCAGGGCGTGCGCGGCCAGGTCGTCCGGGCGCACCTCGGCCAGGGCGCCGCCGTAGCGGCCGAAGGGGGTGCGGACGGCGTCGACGACATAGACGGTCCTGGTCATCGCGGCTCTCCCGGGACACGGACCTCGGCGTCGGTCCTGGCGGTGATCTCCTCGGCGGTGACCCCGGGCGCGGTCTCGATCAGGACGAGTCCGTCGCCGGTGACGTCCAGGACGCCGAGGTCGGTGACGATCCGGTCGACGCAGGCCGCGCCGGTCAGCGGCAGCGTGCACCGCTCGACGATCTTCGGGGAGCCGTCCTTGGCGGTGTGGGTCATCACGACGACGACCGTGCGGGCGCCGTGCACCAGGTCCATCGCCCCGCCGATCCCGGTGATCATCTTGCCGGGGACCGCCCAGTTGGCCAGGTCGCCGCCCGCGGACACCTGCATGGCGCCGAGCACGGCCACGTCGATGTGCCCGCCGCGGATCATCGCGAAGGACAGCGCCGAGTCGAAGAAGGAGGCGCCCGGCAGCACCGTGACGGTCTCCTTGCCGGCGTTGATCAGGTCCGGGTCGATGGCGTCCTCGGCGGGGTAGGGGCCGGTGCCCAGAATGCCGTTCTCCGACTCCAGCACCACCTCGACGCCCGGCGGCAGGTGGTTCGGGATCAGCGTCGGCAGCCCGATGCCGAGGTTCACGTACTGGCCGTCGCGCAACTCGCGCGCCGCACGGGCGGCCATCTCCTCACGGGTCCAGGCCATCAGGCACTCACCGTCCGCTTCTCGATCCGCTTGTCGCCGGCCTGCTCGGCGGTGAGCGCGACCACGCGCTGCACGAAGATCCCGGGGAGGTGCACCGCGTCCGGGTCCAGCTCGCCCGGCTCGACCAGTTCCTCGACCTCCGCGACGGTCACCCTGCCCGCCATGGCCGCCAGCGGGTTGAAGTTGCGGGCGGACCTGGCGAACACCAGGTTCCCGTGCCGGTCGCCGCGGGCGGCACGGACCAGCGCGAAGTCGGTGCGGATGCCGCGCTCCAGGACGTAGGAGGCGCCGTCGAAGTCGCGGACCTCCTTCGGCGGCGAGGCGAGGGCGACGCCGCCCTGCCCGTCGTAGCGCCAGGGCAGTCCGCCGTCGGCGACCTGGGTGCCGACACCGGCGGGGGTGTAGAAGGCCGGGATCCCGGCGCCGCCGGCCCGCAGCCGCTCGGCCAGCGTGCCCTGCGGGATCAGCTCCACCTCCAGCTCGCCGGCCAGGTACTG
The DNA here is from genome assembly GCF_000373685.1 of Streptomyces sp. PsTaAH-124. NCBI lineage: Bacteria > Bacillati > Actinomycetota > Actinomycetes > Kitasatosporales > Streptomycetaceae > Streptomyces > Streptomyces sp. PsTaAH-124. The sequence goes on from NZ_KB892178.1 coordinate 41,428, forward strand.
GCGGGCGAACTCCTTGTTGGCGCCGATGTAGGAGCCGGTCACCCGGGCGATCCGGCCGGCCGCGAGGAGCACGGCGAGGCCGGAGTCCAGCGCGCCGCAGTTGTTCGAGACGACCGACAGGGCGCCGCTCCCGCGCTCGTACAGCGCCTGGATCAGTACGTTCGGCACACCGCTGAGCCCGAATCCGCCCACCGCCAGCGAGGCGCCGTCGCCCACGTCGGCCACCGCCTGGGCGGCGGTGGGGACCACCTTGTCCATCGAAACACGCCTCGTCTCTGCCGGGGCCCTGCCGGACGGCACCGGACGGCACCGGACGGCACCGTGCGGCGCCGGGCGTCCGGTGCCGCGGATGGTCGCCGCAGAGGGGCGTCCCAGATGGTCCGTAGATAGTCAGGGCACTGAGTATTTCCGCGAGCGGCCCTCACGCTGCCACCGTCACCGGAGACCGTCAAGGGTTCTGACCAGTGGTTCACATCATCCGCGTGTCGCAGGACCGGACGGTGGCTCGATGGAGATACTGTTCAGTGCACCTACAGACCGGGCGTGCGCCACGCGCCCGCGCGAACCGGCGAGAACCGTGCGAGAACTGCGAGAACGAGGAGCGCTCATGGCCGCGGTGGACCTGACGACCCACCCCGGGCACCTGGCCCGGCGCCTCCAGCAGGCCCACTACCTGCTGTGGAACACGATGGTCTCCGAGGAGATCACCTCACCGCAGTTCGCCGTGCTCAACGCGCTGGCCGCCGAGCCCGGACTCGACCAGCGCACCGTGGGGGAGCGGGTCGGGCTCGACCGCTCCACCATCGCCGAGGTCGTCAGCCGTCTCGAACGCCGCGGTCTGCTCGGGAAGGTCCGCGACCCCGGGGACGGCCGCCGCTTCCTGCTCCGGCCGACCGCGGAGGGCGAGCGCACCCACCGCAGGCTCACCGTGCGCACGGCCCGGATGAACCAGGTCTTCCTGGGCCCGCTCAGCCCCGCCGAGCAGACCCAGTTCTTCGACCTGATCCGGCGCGTCGCGGACGCCGCCGAGGGCCTGCGCAACCCGGTGGAACCCGCCGCCCGCGCCTGAAGGGCAAGCGCGACGTCCGGGTGGAGGACGCCCCGACCCCGCGGTCGAGGAGCCGGCCGGCGGCGGCTTCCTGCCCCACCTCACCGACGACGATCCGCTCGGCGCCGACGACGACCCGCTCCGCGTCGGCGACTTCGCCACCCACAAGCAGGACGGCGCGGCGGAGATCCTCATGACGCCCTGATCCGGCGGAGATCCTCATGACGTCCTGACCCGGCGGACATGACACCCGGCGCCCCCGCGGAGCGGGAGACCGGCCCGCGTCAGGGGCCGAGGATCCGCGCCAGGTCGTAGCGGACGGGCTCCTCCAACTGGGCGTACGTGCAGCTCTCCGGGGCCCGGTCCGGACGCCAGCGGCGAAAGCGCGCCGTGTGCCGGAACCGCGCCCCGTTCTCCATGTGGTCGTACGCCACCTCGGCCACCCGCTCCGGCCGCAGCGGCACCCACGACAGGTCCTTGCGGCCCGACCAGCGGCTCGGCGCGCCCGGCAGCCGGGCCGACTCGTGCGCCGCCTCCTCGGACCACGCGGCCCACGGATGCCCGGACGGATCGTCCATGCGCAACGGCGCCAGCTCCTCGACCAGTTCGGCGCGGCGCTTCATCGGGAACGCCGCCGCCACCCCCACGTGCTGGAGGACGCCCCGGTCGTCGTAGAGCCCGAGCAGCAGCGAGCCCACGACCGGGCCGCTCTTGTGCAGGCGGTAGCCGGCCACCACCACGTCCGCCGTCCGCTCGTGCTTGATCTTGAACATGGCCCGCTGGTCCTGGAGGTAGCCCAGCCCCGGCGGCTTGGCGATCACCCCGTCGAGCCCGGCCCCCTCGTACTGCTCGAACCACTGCCGGGCCACGTCGATGTCCGTCGTCGCCGGCGCCACGTGCACCGGCGCCCCCGCCCCCGCGAGCGCCCGCTCCAGCAGCGCCCGCCGGTCCGCCAGCGGTACGTCGAGGAGGGCCTCGGCGTCCAGCGCCAGCAGATCGAACGCCACGAAGGAGGCCGGGGTCCGCTCGGCCAGCGTGCGTACCCGCGAGTCGGCCGGATGGATCCGCTCGGTCAGCGCGTCGAAGTCGAGCCGCCCCTCCCGCGCGATCACGATCTCCCCGTCCAGCACGCACCGCTCCGGCAACCGCTCCCGGAACGCCCCGACCAGCTCAGGGAAGTACCTGGTCAGCGGCTTGCCCGTACGGCTGCCCAGCTCCACCTCGGCCCCGTCGCGGAACACGACGGCCCGGAACCCGTCCCACTTCGCCTCGTAGTGCATCCCCGGCGGGATGCGCGCCACCGGCTTGGCGAGCATGGGCTTCACGGGCGGCATCACGGGCAGCTCCATGGCTGCGATTGTGCGCGCGGAACGCGCCTTTCGCCCGGTGTGCGAGGTGTGCGGGGTACGCCTACCGTGGCTCGCATGGGCGAAGCGGTGGAACTCGACGTGGCCGGCCGGACCGTACGGCTGTCCAGCCCGGACAAGGTGTTCTTCCCGGAGCACGGGTACACCAAGCTGGACGTCGCCCGGTACTACCAGGCGGTCGCGCCCGGCATCCTGCGCGCCCTGCGCGAACGGCCCACCACCCTGGAGCGCTACCCGGACGGCATCGACGGCGAGTGGTTCTACCAGAAGCGCGCGCCCCGGGGCATGCCCGACTGGATCCCGACCGCCCACATCACCTTCCCCAGCGGGCGCAGCGCCGACGAGATGTGCCCCACCGAGCAGGCGGCGGTGGTCTGGGCGGCCCAGTACGGCACCCTCACCTTCCACCCCTGGCCGGTCCGGCGCGACGACGTCGAGCACCCCGACGAACTGCGTATCGACCTCGACCCGCAGCCCGGCACCGACTACACCGACGCCGTCCGCGCCGCCGGTGAACTGCGCGCCGTCCTCGACGAGTTCGGCGGCCTGCACGGCTGGCCCAAGACCTCCGGCGGACGCGGACTGCATGTCTTCGTGCCCATCGAGCCGCGCTGGACCTTCACCCAGGTGCGGCGGGCCGCCATCGCGGTGGGCCGGGAGCTGGAGCGCCGTATGCCGGAGCAGGTCACCACCAAGTGGTGGAAGGAGGAGCGCGGCGCGCGCATCTTCGTCGACTACAACCAGACCGCCCGCGACCGCACCATCGCCTCTGCCTACTCGGTACGCCCACGCCCGCACGCCCCCGTCTCGGCGCCGCTGCGCTGGGAGGAGGTGCCCACCGCCCGCCCGCGCGACTTCGACATCACCACGATGCCCGCCCGCTTCGCCGAGGCCGGTGACGTGCACGCCGACATGGACGACCACGCCTACGCGCTGGACGCCCTGCTCGACCTGGCCGCGCGCGACGAACGCGACCACGGCCTGGGGGATCTGCCGTATCCGCCCGAGTACCCGAAGATGCCGGGGGAGCCGAAGCGGGTGCAGCCGAGCCGGGCCAGGGCCGCCGGGCAGGACCCCGCCGCCTCCTGAGCCGGGCCGGGAGCGGCCCTTGAGCCGGGCCGGGAGCGGCCCTTGAGCCGGGCCGGTAACGGCTCTTGGGCCGGGCCGGGAGCACCTTGCGAGCCGGGCCGGGACAGCAGGCGGGCACCGCCCGCAGAGCACGGCGTACGGCGGGAGACGGGACCGGGACCCGGCAGACGCGGCGCGCCCGCACCGGCGGATCATGGGCGGGTGACCCTTCTGCTCACCCGCCGCGACCTCGAAGCCGTCCTGGACCCCGCCGACTGCGTCGACGCCCTGCGCGAGGGCTTCCGCCGCGCCCCGCACACCACGGTCCCCGGACAGCGGATCCGCACCGACCTGCCCTTCCCCGGCACGGCCACCGCCCTGATCCCCGGACTGCTGCCGGGCATCGACGCCTACACCGTCAAGGTCAACGCCAAGTTCCCCGGCGCGCGCCCCGCCCTGCGCGGGGTGATCTGCCTGCACAGCGGCCGGGACGGTGAACTGCTCGCCCTGCTGGACTCCGCCACCGTCACCGCCCGGCGCACCGGCACGGCCGCCGCCCTGGGCACCCATCTGCTGGCCGCGCCCGGGGACGACACGGTCCTCGGTGTGGTGGGCGCGGGCGCCCAGGCCGAGGCGACCGTGCGCGCCCTGGACACCCTGCGCCCCCGCCGGGACCTGGTCGTCCACGACCTGGACCCCGGCCGCGCGGCCGGGTTCGCCGCCCGGCACGGCGGCCGGGTGCTGCCCTCCGCCGCCGAGGTCGCCGCCCGCGCCGGGACCGTCGTCCTGGCCACCTGGTCCCGGCAGCCGCTGCTGGGCCTCGCCGACATCCGGGAGGGCACCCACCTGACCAGCCTGGGCAGCGACGAGCCGGGCAAGCGGGAACTGGCGGCCGATCTGCTGCGCGCCGCCGTGCTCGTGGTCGACGACCGCGAACTGGCCGCCGCCATGGGCGTGCTGGCCGCGGCGTCCCTGCCCGCCTCGGCCGCCGACGCCACCCTCGGCGAGGTGCTGGACGGCACGCGTCCCGGGCGGCCCGACGCCGCGGCCCGTACCGTCTACGCGCCGGTCGGGCTGCCCTGGCAGGATCTGGCGGTCGCCTGGTCCGCGTACCGGCGCGCCGGGGAACTGGGGGTCGGACGGCATGTCGACCTCCTCGGCTGAGAGCGGCCTCCCGCGGCCCGGCACCGGCCGGGAAAGCGCTCTCACCACGGGCGGACCAGCGGGCTATCCTGATCCGCAGCCGCCTGTGAGGAGTCCCGAAGTGAGCGAGACCGCGCCGCGTCCCACACTGGAGGCGGTGGCCGCGCGGGCGGGGGTGTCACGGGCCACCGTGTCCCGGGTGGTCAACGGCGGGGACGGCGTGCGCGAACCGCTCGCCGCACGGGTGCGCCGGGCCGTGGACGAACTCGGCTACGTGCCCAACCAGGCGGCCCGCAGCCTGGTGACCAAGCGGCACGACGCCGTCGCCGTCGTCATCGCCGAACCGGAGACCCGGGTCTTCGCCGACCCCTTCTTCGCCCGCCAACTGCGCGGCATCAGCAAGGAACTGACGGCCCATGACACCCAGCTCGTGCTGCTGCTCACCGAGGGCCGCGAGGACCACGCCCGGGTCGGGCGCTATCTGGCGGGCGGCCATGTCGACGGCGCGCTGGTCTTCTCCCTCCACCTCGACGACCCGCTGCCCGCGCTGATCCAGCGCGCAGGGGTGCCGACCGTGTTCGGCGGACGGCCCGGCTGGAGCGACGGCATGCGCGAGGCGGCCTACGTCGACAGCGACAACCGGGGCGGCGCCCGGACGGCCGTACGGCACCTGGCCGGGCTCGGCCGGCGGCGGATCGCCCACATCTGCGGGCCGCTGGACCAGACCTCGGCGGCGGACCGGCTCGAAGGCTACCGGGACGTCACGGACGGCGGCGATCCCCGGCTGATCGCGGAGAGCGACTTCACGCCCGCCGGGGGCGAGCGCGCCCTCGGTGAACTCCTGGACCGGGTGCCCGATCTCGACGCGGTCTTCGCCGCGAACGACCTCACCGCCTCCGGCGCGCTGCGCGTGCTGCGTGCCCGCGGACTGCGGGTGCCCGAGGACGTCGCCGTCGTCGGCTTCGACGACATGCTTCCGCTGGCCGAACAGACCGACCCGCCCCTGACGACGGTCCGCCAGGACATCGAGGGGATGGGCCGCCTGATGGCCCGCCTGCTGCTGCGCGGCCCCGACACCGCCCCGCCCGGCCCCACCGGCCCCAACGGGCTCGCCGGGGGCACCGGACGCAGTCTCGTTCTGCCGACGGAGCTGATCCGCCGGGCGTCCGCGTAGCGCACCCCGGCCGTACCCGCACCGTTTCCCGGCCGCACCGGTGCCGTCCCGGCCGGCCACCGCCATCGGGCTCGATGTCAGTGGCTCCGCATACGGTTCACCCATGAGCGGCATGCCGGAGCACGACGCGGGAGACGTACGACAGGCGTGGGGCCGGGTGACCGGATGGCTGGAGCAGCACGCTCCGGCTGTCTTCGCCGCCCTCGGCGGCCCGGGAAGCGCGACGGCCGTCAGGGCCACCGAGACGCGCATGGGCTTGGTGTTCCCCACGGAGATGCGGCAGTGGCTGCTGGCGAACGACATCGATGCCGGTAGGCGGCCTGATTCCGGATCGCCTCTGGTGGCGCTGGGATGCGGAGGAGTCCTCCCCGGCGGCGGACTGCTCCTCGGCCTCACGGACATCGAGCGTGTCCACCTCCACAGAACGGCCGTGGCGGAGAGGGAGCCGTCCGCGGACCCCGACCACCCGTCATGGCGCCGGGAGTGGGTGCCGGTCGCCGCGGAGAGCGACGGCTTCTACGGGAGATTCCTGGACACGCGCACGGGGACGGTCGGTTCCTGGACCGAAGGTGCCTTCCCCCGCGACGCCGAACACGCCTCGTTGACCGCCTTCTTCCAGGCCGTGGCCGACGATCTGGAAGGGCGCGACGCAGAAGGGACGGCAGGGCGCCGTCTGCCCGATGGCGGTGCGCAGGCCGACGCGATACGCCTTTGGGCCCGCGCGAACGGCTACCTCGTCAACGATCGCGGGCGCATTCCCGCAACCGTCCGCGAAGCGTACGAGGCACACGAGGCATCGCGGTGAGCGGCCCCCTTCCCTTCGGCACCCCGGCTCCGAAGCCGCCCGTCGCGCGTCCGGACCGCCTGGCTACCCCGGTTGCCCCGGTTGCCGTCGCGGTGCCGGTTCGAGGATCGCGAAGCGGGCGCCGGACGGGTCGGTGAGCCGGGCGACGCGGCCGACGTCCGCGACCTCGGTGACCAACAGGTGGATCCCGCCGCCCAGCTCCACGGCGCGGGCCTCGGCGGCGTCGGCGTCCGCGACGGCGAAGTACGGCAGCCAGTACGGCCCGGTCCGGGCCGCCACCGGATCGTCGCCGAGCGGGACGACACCGCCGAACATGGCGTCCTGGCCGCCACCGGCGGGGTTGAGGCAGGTGTAGGTGCCCTCGGGGAGGGGGGCCGCCGAGGTCTCCAGGCCGAGCACCCGGTGGTAGAAGGCGGCGGCCGCCGCCAGGTCGGGCGTGTACAGCTCCACCCAGCACAGCGTGCCGGGCTCCCCGGCCGCGTCGAGCCCCTGGCGCCGCTCCGGCTGCCAGAGGCCGAACGGCGCCCCGGCGCGGTCGGCGAGAAGGGCCGTGTGCCCCTGGCCCAGTACGTCCACCGGGGCGGCCAGCACCCTGCCGTGCGCCTGCTCGGCGGCCCGTGCGGTCGCCGCCGCGTCGGCACAGCGGAAGTACACGGTCCAGGCGGACGGCCCCCCGGCCGCCGGGGCGGGCATCGCACCGGCCGTGATCCGTCCGTCGAGCAGGAAGAAGCCGTAGCCGCCGGCGTCGGGTCCGGCCGACCGGAACTCCCAGCCGAAGAGCCCGCCGTAGAAGGAACGGGCGGCGCCGGGATCGGGCACGGTGACGTCGGTCCAGTTCGGAGCGCCGTCGGCGAAACGGGTGGTGAGCATCGTCGCCCTCCTTCGAAGGGACGCGTGGTCCGCTCCACCGAGTCTCGCACCGCCCCCGGACGACCGCCGCCGAAGCGCCGCCGCTCCATGCGCCGCCGCTCCGCGCGCCGCCGTGCGCGGCGGCTGTCCGGAAGGCCATCATCGGAAGGTGCCGGAAGGCACCGGAAGGCGTCAGAAGGCACCGGGGGGCGACGGAAGCCGTCTGCCATCGGCGTTGACCGCGCGTTGATCGAACGTTTTTCGCCGTCCGGCACGATCTCGCCCATGCACATCGAAACGATCACACCGGCCGACCCCGCCTGGCAGGCCCAGGCCCTGTGCGCGCAGACCGGGGCGGAGTTCTTCTTCCCGGAACCGGGCAGCTCCGTGCGCGAGGCCAAGCGCATCTGCGCGCTGTGCGAGATGCGCCCGGCCTGCCTGGAGTACGCGCTGGCCAACGACGAGCGCTTCGGCGTCTGGGGCGGCCTGTCCGAGAAGGAACGGCAGAACCTGCGCCGCAGGGCGCAGTAGGGTCAGCCGCCGGCCCGCGCCGCCAGCCGCGCCTTGCGCGCCGCCAGCTTCTCGTCGAACTTGGCGGCCTCCGTGTTCAGGCCGCCCATGAACAGGCCCAGCTCCTCCTGCGCGCGCAGCCCCTCGGGGCCGAGACCGCCGATCTCCATGATCTTCAGAAAGCGCAGCACGGGCTGGAGCACGTCGTCGTGGTGGATGCGCAGGTTGTAGACCTCGCCGATGGCCATCTGGGCCGCCGCCCGCTCGAAGCCCGGGATGCCGTGGCCCGGCATGCGGAAGTCGACCACGACGTCCCGCACCGCCCGCATCGTGAGGTCGGGGGCGATCTCGAAGGCCGCCTTGAGCAGATTGCGGTAGAAGATCATGTGCAGGTTCTCGTCGGTCGCGATGCGCGCGAGCATGCGGTCGCAGACCGGGTCGCCCGACTGGTGGCCGGTGTTGCGGTGCGAGATCCGGGTGGCCAGCTCCTGGAAGGCGACATAGGCCACCGAGTGCAGCATCGAGTGGCTGTTGTCGGACTCGAAGCCCTCGCTCATGTGCGACATCCGGAACCGCTCCAGCTGGTCCGGGTCGACCGCGCGCGAGGCCAGCAGGTAGTCGCGCATCACGATGCCGTGCCTGCCCTCCTCCGCGGTCCAGCGGTGCACCCAGGTCCCCCAGGCGCCGTCACGGCCGAAGAGCGTGGCGATCTCGTGGTGGTAGCTGGGCAGATTGTCCTCGGTCAGCAGATTGACGACGAGGGCGATCCGGCCGATCTCCGTGACCTTCGACTGCTCCTTCTCCCACGCCTCGCCGTCCTCGAAGAGCCCGGGGAAGTTCCGGCCGTCGCTCCAGGGGACGTACTCGTGCGGCATCCAGTCCTTGGCGACCCGCAGATGCCGGTCGAGTTCCTTCTCGACCACCTCTTCCAGCGCGAAGAGCAGCCGCGCGTCGGTCCAGGCGGACGAACTGCCGAGATGCGAGGAAGTGATCGTCAAGGGAACTCCAAGGGGACGCGCGCGCGGGCGAGGCCGGCGGGTGCATGCGGGAACAGAGCGCACGGCGACGTGCGGGGGGACAGCTCGATGTACGCGGGAACCGGCGAGCGGTGCCGGATCCGTGAACCTACGGGATCGTAGGCTACGAGACCGTAGGTTACGAAGCCGTAGGTTAAGGGCGTCGTAAAGATCACTGATCAGGCCGCACGCCCGAGGGAAGCGGCGGGTGCGGGACGGCTCCGGGACCCGCAGGTCCCGGAGCCGGACGGGCGACCCGTTCACCCGGACGAGGGTGCCGTGCGCCGCGCCGTACGAGAGGCATGTCACACCGTCGGGGCCCGGTCGCTACGCGGGGCCCCCGACCGCCTCCCGGGTGGTCTCCGTCAGTCTCCCCTCCTCCAGGAGCAGCCACCGGGTGATGCCGATCGACTCCAGGAACGGCAGATCGTGGCTCGCCACCAACAGGGCGCCCTCGTAGGACTCCAGAGCGGTGGTCAGCCGGCGCACGCTCGCCAGGTCCAGATTGTTCGTCGGCTCGTCCAGCAGCAGGAGCTGCGGCGCGGGCTCGGCCAGCATCAGCGCGGCCAGCGCCGCCCGGAAGCGCTCGCCGCCGGACAGCGTCGCCGTCCGCTGGTCGGCGCGGGCGCCCTGGAACAGGAAGTGGGCGAGCCGGGCCCGGACCCGGTTGTCCGTGGCGTCCGGCGCGAACCGGGCCACGTTCCCGGCGACGCTCAGCTCGTCGTCCAGGATGTCGAGGCGCTGCGGCAGGAACCGCAGCGGCACATGCGCCGCCGCCTCGCCCGCCACCGGCGCCAGCTCCCCGGCGACCGTGCGCAGCAGCGTCGTCTTGCCCGCGCCGTTGCGCCCGACCAGCGCGATCCGTTCCGGTCCGTACAGGTCCAGGCCGCCGCCCACACAGCCGCCGTGGGCCGTCTCCAGGTCCCGCAGGGTGAGGACGGCGCGGCCCGGCGGCACGGCCGTGTACGGCAGCTCGATCCGGATCTCGTCGTCGTCGCGCACCGCCTCCACCGCCTCGTCGAGCCGCTCCCTGGCCTCGGCCAGCTTCTCCTCGTGCATCAGGCGGTGCTTGCCCGCCGACTCCTGCGCGGAGCGCTTGCGCTGGTTCATCACCGCCCTGGGCTCGCGTCTGGTGTCGTACATCTTCTGGCCGTAGCGCTTGCGGCGGGCCAGTTTCACGTGCGCGTCGGCCAGTTCGCGGCGCTGGCGGCGCAGATCGGTCCCGGCGACCCGGACCATCCGCTCGGCGGCCTCCTGCTCGGCGGCGAGCGCCCGCTCGTACGCCGAGAAGCTGCCGCCGTACCAGGTGATCTCCCCGGAGCGCAGATCGGCGATCCGGTCGGCCAGCTCCAGCAGACCGCGGTCGTGGCTGACCACGACCAGCACGCCCGGCCAGGCGGAGACGGCCGCGTACAGGCGGCGCCGCGCGTACAGGTCGAGGTTGTTGGTCGGCTCGTCCAGGAGCAGCACCTCGGGCCGGCGCAGCAGCAGCGCGGCCAGCCGCAGCAGGACCGACTCGCCGCCGGACACCTCCCCGACCGTGCGGTCGAGCCCGAGGTGGCCGAGCCCGAGTTCGCCGAGGGCGGCCAGCGCGCGTTCCTCCACGTCCCAGTCGTCGCCGACGGTCTCGAAGTGCTCCTGGGACGCGTCGCCCGCCTCGATGGCGTGCAGCGCGGCCCGCCGTGCGGCGATGCCGAGCGCCTCGTCGACGCGGAGCGCGGTGTCGAGCGTGACGTTCTGCGGGAGGTGTCCGACCTCGCCGACCGCGCGGACCGTGCCGCCGGACGGGGTCAGTTCACCGGCGAGCAGTCTCAACAGGGTGGACTTGCCCGAGCCGTTGACGCCGACGAGCCCGGTGCGGCCGGAGCCGAAGGCGGCGTCGAGGCCGGAGAGGACGGAGGTCCCGTCCGGCCAGGCGAAGGACAGGGACGAACAGGTGAGGGATGCTGACATGGGCGCCTCGCGGGTGCTGGATGCGGTGGGTACGGGAAGCGGACATGCACCTGGACACCGCGGGACCACGGACACCGTGTGGGAGGGACGCCACGGGGCAGAAGAAAAGCCCTGGGCCGGACTCCGTCAGGACGGCTCGACGCCGAGGTCGCACGCGACGCACACACCTGTGCGGTGTGACGCGGTGTCTCAGGACCTCAGACGGACAACGTCCTTCTCCGATCGACGGCAACAGAATCGCTGTACACCGTAGGAGCGGCCCCCAGGGCTGTCAACGCGATTACGGGCGGCCCCCCCCCGCCCCGGGAAGAAGGAGGCCGGCCATGACCGACGGCGCGCACCCCGCCGCACCCCGGCGGCCCCCGCTCTCCCTGCCCGCCCGGCTGTCCCTGCTGGCCTGGGACACCGCCCGGCCGCCGCACGGCGGCGTCCTGCCCCGCCTGGTGCGGGCCGGTGCCCTGGCCGAACTGGCCCAGCGCGGACTGCTCGTCGACGACCACGGCATCGCCACCCCCGCCGACCTCGACTCCTCGACCGGCGACCCGGTCCTGGACGGCCTGCTCGAACTCGTCCGCGAGTCCGGGCCGCGTCCCTGGCGGGCCTGGGTGGGCGCGTGGGCCGGGTACACCTTCACGGCCGTACGGGACCAGTTGACCGCCGGGGGATGGCTGCGCGCCGGGCCGCGGCGCGCGCTCGGCTTCCTGCCGCCCGCGCGGTACACCCCGGCGCGCGCCGGGGTACCGGCCGCTCTGCGCGAACGGGCGCGACGCCTGCTGGACGGCACCCGGCCCGCCGCTACGGCCGACGCGCGCGACGCGCTCGTCGTGGTCCTCGCGGTGGCGGTGGGGCTGCTCCCCGCCCCGCCCGGCGCCGACCGGGCGGCCCGGGAGCGGCGCGCCGACGAACTGGCCGGGCGCGCCGCGGCGGCGGACCCCGCCCTCGGCCGGGTCCTCGACGAGCTGCGCGCCGCGCTGTCCGCGACGGTCCCGGCGGCGGCGCCCGCACGCGGCTGAAGCGCGTCGGGCCGTCCCGGATCCGTCCGCCTGGTCCGGGCCGGAACATACTGGTCCGCGTGGTCTGACCACCCCGCCCCGGGCGTCGCGTACACGGCGGATTCCTGCCAGCCGTGCCCCGCTTCCGCCTGGTTGAGTTCCGGGCATGACGAACTCGAACGCCGATACGAACGCCCTGTGCGAGCGTGCCCTCGCCTTCCGCGCCCTGCATGTGCCCGGCCGCCCGCTGGTGCTGGCCAACGCCTGGGACGCGATGAGCGCGCGGCTCGCCGAGGAGGCGGGCGCGGCGGCCGTGGCGACCACCAGTGCGGGGCTCGCCTGGGCGCTGGGCGAGGCGGACGGCGACCGGCTGGATGGGGACCGGGCGCTGGCCGCCCTCGCCCGCGTCACCGCCGTCACCGGCCTGCCGGTCAGCGCGGACATCGAGAGCGGCTACGCCGAGGACGCCGCCGCAGTGGCCGCCACCGTCCGGGCGGTGCTCGCCGCCGGGGCGGTGGGCGTCAACATCGAGGACGCCGCGCACACGGCGGGCGGGGGCGCGCTGCGGCCGGTGGCCGAGCAGGCGGAGCGGCTGGCGGCGGCGCGCGAGGCCGCGGACGCGGCAGGGGTGCCGCTGTTCGTCAACGCCCGCGTCGACACCTTCCTGCGCGGTGCCGGGGGAGTGGACGCCACCCTGGAGCGGGCGGCCGCCTACCGCGCGGCGGGCGCCGACGGCGTCTTCGTGCCCGGGGCCGTCGATCCGGGCGTGGTGAAGGCGCTCGCCGACGGCGTCGACGGACCGCTCAACGTGCTGGCCGTGCCCGGTGCCCCGCCGGTCACCGAGCTGGCCGCGCTCGGCGTCGCACGGGTGAGCGCCGGATCCGCCCTCGCCGAGACTGCCTACGCCGCCGCCCGCCGTGCCGTGCGGGAGCTGCTGGCGCAGGGCACCCTCGGCGCCCCGGCGGACGGCTTCGGCTACGCCGCCCTGAACGCGCTCGCGGCCCGCGCCGACCGGACCTGGGAGCAGGCCCTGGCAGCCGGTCCGGGGGTCGCTCCCGGCCCGGAGCGGGTCAGAGCACGTCCCGCATCAGCTCGGCGAGGTCGTGGTCGAGGTCGAGCTGCCGGTACTCCAGGCCCATGGGCACCAGCTCGCCCGTCGCCTGGAGGAAACGCCGTATCTCACCGCTGAGGACGTGCACCACGGCGGTGCCCTCCGGGGCGTGGAACTCCAGGACGGTGCGGTCGTAGCCGTAGGGGCGGACCCGGACGTCCCCGTGTCCCTCGGGCTCGCGCAGACCGGCCGCCAGCAGATCGCGGGCGAACGTCCAGCAGACCTCGACACCTTCGAGGGTGGCGGGCGCCGGGAAGGTCATGCGGACGGCGAACGGGTCGCTCCGGTCGTAGTGCAGTGTGGCGGGGATGCTGGGCATCCGCGGGGCTGCCGCGACCAGGCGTGCCTCGACGGTCTGCTCGATGACGGTGGACAACGCCTTGCTCCCTTGTGACGTCTGACGGCCGGGGGACACGTCCGGGTGGATGAAGCTCGGGCACTGGAAGAGACGACTGAATCAGCCGTTGAGTGCACACGGGGAGCGAGTGACCTCGGTCACCGCGTTCATGCATGCGAGTGACATGAGTCTCGGCCGGACCGGCCGTCCGGTGTTCCGCCGTGCGTGCGGCGGGAGTTGGCGGAGAAGTCTGGACGCCGTCCGGCCGGTGGGCTAGCTTCGCCCGCCATGAGGCGCTGGGGAACGATGCGACGGATGAGCCGCGAGAGCCGTACGAGCAGCACGAGCCGTACGAGCAGCATGAGCAGCACGAGCAGCACGAGCCGGGGGAGCGGACCGGCGGCCCGGACCGGGCGGACGGCGGCCGTGGCCCTGGGAGTGGCGGTGCTGGCCGTGTCGGCGGCCGTGCCCGCCCAGGCGGGCGGCGGGGACCGGGACGCGGCGGGGGCGCGGCGGCCGCACGCGCCGCACTGGCGGCTGACGGACGGCGGCGCCCCGGACGTCCGCTTCCGCGGGCTGTCCGCCGTCAGCCGCCGCACCGCCTGGGTGGCCGGCACCGGCGGCACCGTGCTGCGCACCACCGACGGCGGCGCCTCCTGGCGGAACGTCTCCCCGGCCGGCGGCGCGGACCTGGAGTTCCGTGACATCGAGGCGTTCGACGCGCGGCGGGCCGTGGCGCTGGCCATCGGCGAGGGCGCGGCGTCCCGGGTGTACCGCACCGAGGACGGCGGGGCGACCTGGACGGAGTCCTTCCGCAACACCGACACCGCCGCCTTCTACGACTGCCTCGCCTTCTTCGACGCCCGGCACGGCCTGGCGATGAGCGATCCGGTCGACGGCAGGTTCCGCATCCTGTCCACCGCCGACGGCGGCCGCTCCTGGAAGGTGCTGCCCGACCGGGGCATGCCGGCCGCCCAGCCCGGCGAGGCGGGGTTCGCCGCGAGCGGCCAGTGCCTGGTCGCCTCCGGGTCCCGGGACGTGTGGCTGGCCACCGGCGGCGGCGCACGCGCGCGCGTGCTGCACTCTTCTGACCGCGGGCTGACCTGGCGGGCCACCGATGTGCCGGTCCCGGCGGGCGACCCGGCCAGGGGCGTCTTCGCGCTGGCCGTCCGGGACCGCGCGCACGCGCTGGCGGTCGGCGGCGACTACCGCCCCGACCAGGCGTCCCCGCGCGCGTCCGCCACGACCTCCGACGGCGGCCGCACCTGGCGGCCGTCCGCCGTGCCGCCGCCGGCCTACCGCTCCGGCGCCGCCTGGCTCCCGTACACCCGGGCGTCCGCCCTCGCGGTCGGCCCCACCGGGACCGACCTCACCACCGACGGCGGCCGGAGCTGGCGCACGGTCGACACCGGTTCGTACGACACCGTCGACTGTGCCTGGGACGGCGGATGCTGGGCATCCGGGGAGAAGGGGCGGATCGCTCGACTGGCGGACTGAACATCGCCTGATGTGACGAATTGTTCCAGGATGCGGGTATCCGTTCCTTGACAGAGAGGAAGTGAACGGCATGCCACGCGGGTCCAGTCCCAAACGCGAGCGCCAGTACGAACACATCAAGGAGAGTGAGCTGGAGCAGGGCCGGAGCACCGGCCGGGCCGAGGAGATCGCCGCGCGCACGGTGAACAAGGAACGCGCCCGCTCGGGCGAGTCCAAGACCGCGAGCCGCGTCTCCACGCAGGACATGTCCTCCGGCCGGCGCGGCGGACAGCGCTCGGGCCACGGCTCCCAGGGCCCCACCTACGACCAGCTCTACGAAGAGGCCAAGCGGCGCAACATCCACGGCCGCTCGGACATGAACAAGCAGCAGCTCCAGCGGGCCCTGGGCAAGAACTGACCGGGCCCGCGCGGGACGGGCCCGCCACCGGCACGCACGGCCGGACCGCGGGCCCGTCCCGGAGCACCGGGAGCGGACGTCCCTCCCCGCCCCGCACGGCAAGGCCCCACCCCGCCGCCCCGGCCCGGCCGTGCCAGGCCGTAGGCTCGTCGCACCATGACGACGACCGCAGGCATTCCCGAGGGCTGGCCCACGACCGAGGAGCAGGCCCGCGCCCTCCAGGACGAGTTGCGTGCCCGCCTGGTGCTGGACGAGCCGGGACCGCCGCCGGGGACGGGGCATGTGACAGGGGTCGACGTCGCCTACGACGACGAGTCGGACGTCGTCGCCGCGGCGGCCGTCGTGCTGGACGCCGCCACGCTGCGGGTGGTCGCCGAGGCCACCGCCGTCGGCCGGATCTCCTTCCCGTACGTCCCCGGTCTGCTGGCCTTCCGGGAGATCCCCACGGTGCTCGCCGCCCTCGGCGCCCTGGACCGGGAGCCCGGCCTGGTCGTCTGCGACGGCTACGGCCTCGCCCATCCCCGCCGCTTCGGCCTCGCCTGCCACCTCGGTGTGCTCACCGGGCTGCCGACGATCGGCGTCGCCAAGAACCCGTTCACCTTCACCCACGACGACCCGGGCAGCGCGCGCGGCAGCGCGGCGCCGCTGCTGGCCGGTCCGGACGAGGTGGGCCGCGCCCTGCGCACCCGCGACGGCGTCAAACCCGTCTTCGTCTCTGTGGGCCACCGGGTGAGCCTGGACACCGCCTGCGCCCACACCCTCGCGCTCACCCCCTCCTACCGGCTGCCGGAGACCACCCGCCGGGCGGACGCCCTGTGCCGCAGGGCGCTCAAGGAGGCGACCGCGGACGCCCGCCCGGCCTGATCCGGACCGCCCGGCCGGCCTCGGGCCTGTCCGGTGGATCTTGTCGGCGAGCACGGGGCGGTGCCTTGAGCGCAGGGGTGCGTGGGCCCCGGCAAGGTCCGCTGGACGGGCCTTGGCGAAGTGGAGAAGTGGACAGGCCTCAGCGAAGGACCTGCTCGATGTGGTGGTCGAGGAGATGTTCGGCGGCTTCTGGGGTGCGGTAGCCGAGGGCGATGTCCACGCCGAGGCTGGTGGCGAGGGACCAGCAGATGTCGGCGTCGGTGCGTTCCTCGCGGCGTGGCTCACTGCCCCGCTCCTCCCGGGCTGCCGTGATGAGGCCGGCGGTGAAGGTGAGCAGCTCGTCGTCGCCCGGTGCCAGGACCTTGGCCATCGTCGGATCGGAGACCGCCCGGCCTGCGACCGCCAGCGCGAAGCGCATCAGCCGCGTTCCCTCCTGGGCCGGGCTGATCAGGGCGTACAGGCAGGCGCGGAGAACGGCCTCCGGACTGGTCGTGTCGGCTGCGGTGACCGCGTTCTCGATGGTGGCGTCGACGGCCCGTACGGCTCGGTCGAGGGCGTCGCGGATCAGGGCCTGCATCGAGGAGTAGTAGTGCTGGACCTGGCCCATCGAGACGCCCGCCTCCTCGGCCACCTTACGCAGCGACACCTGCTCGATGCCGCCACGCACGGTCAGTGACCAGACGGCCTCGACGAGGCGCACCCTGCGCGCCTCGTGATCCACGATCTTCGGCACGGCATCGCCGCCTTCCCTCGCATTTTTCACCATGCGATCGCATTGCAAAACCGGGCATCGCACGTTTACAGTGCAAGTGCATGGTAAACCGCAATCAGGCCGAGGAAGGCCCCATGAAATATGGCTTCTACCAGGCACTCGGTATGGCGCTGCTTGTCATCGGAGCCCAGGGTGCAATACGCCAGCTCGTCGACCACGACAACGCCGGCCTGTTGGGCTGGCTGCCGGGAGGCTTCGCGGTGAGCATCACCGTGTACGTACTGGCTGTCGTGATCGGCGCGGTCGTCGCAGGGAGGTCTCACCATGCCCGTAAGGCGACCGGCGACTGACGCGGTGCGAGTGGACGGAGTTCTCAAGCCGGTTGATGGTCCGATCGACCTCGTCACGGCGCCGGTAGTGGTCGCGGTCGAAGCCGGTGGGCCTGCCGCCTTCTCGGTCTCTGCGTCGGCGGTTGGCTCGCTGGTCCCTGGGTGCCGGGATCGTGTGCCGGATGCGGTGTCTTCGCAGGTAGTGGCGGTTGCGGCGGGAACGGTATGCCTTGTCGCCGCTGACCTGGTCGGGCCGGGTCAGGGGGCGTCAGCCCAGCGGGCGGCGGCCGCAGGCCGACGGGTTCGGCAGGGTGTCGGGTCGATGCCGATCACCTGCCGGTCGATCCGGCCTGCGAGGTCGGCGTCGGCCTGGACCGCGTGCAGGATCCGGCCCCAGGGTCCGTCCGCCGACCAGCGGCGGTGCCGTTCGTGGACCGTCTTCCACGAGCCGTAGCGATCCGGCAGGTCACGCGACGGAACGCCGGTACGGACCCGGAACAGAATTCCGTTGGGCACGGGGCGGACGGTGGTCGTTCCACTGTCCGCCCCGGCCACCCGGCACAGGCGGATGCGGCTCCAGCAGCGACCACTCGCGATGCGTGAGATCTCGCCGCCCCATGGCCGAACCAGCGAGCGGTTGGCCCGAAGGCCACATGCTCCGCCGGACAGAACCTAGCGGTCCGTCGTCGTGCGGAAGGCGATGCCCGCCGCGCGCAGCCGCTCGACCAGCGCGTCACCCATCGCGACGGCCGTCGTGACCTGGCCCGCCGTGTCGGGCAGGTCGTCCAGGGCGAGGCTGAGGGCCGACTCGGCGAACATCTTCGCCGTCTCGTCGTACCCGGGGTCGCCGCCCGCCACCTCGGTGCGCACCCGCCGTCCGCCGCCCTCGCCCACGAAGCGCACCGAGAACCAGCTCTTGGCCCGCCGCTCGGGGCTCGGCCCCTGCCCGGGGCTGATCCGGCCGGACAGCCAGCGCCGGGCCGGGGGGAGTTGGACGGCCGCCGTGAGCGTGGTGACGGCGGCCACCCCGCCGAGGGCGACGGGAAGGTGCCGTACGGCCGCGTAGTGGCGGTAGCGGAAGTCGGGGCCGTAGCGCTCCAGCGCCCGCGCGGAGCGCAGCACGATCTGCGGATCGAGGGTCGGCAGCGGCAGCGCCCAGGCGCCCACCTCCGGCGCGAAGCGCGGCGCGCACACCGGCGGCACCGAGACCCGGCGCCCCGGCAGCCGCGGCTCGTGCCGCGCGCGCTCCCGCGCCGCCGCGCGCATCCGCAGCGGCCGCGCGAACTGGTTGAGCGCGGAGGCCAGCGTCCCGCCCGAGAAGCCGGCGTGCGCCCGGACGAACCCGTCCACGGCCAGCGGCACGCCCTCGGGGAGCTGCCGCACGGTGACGTACACGCCCAGGTCGTGCGGCACCGAGTCGAACCCGCAGGCGTGCACCAGCCGCGCCCCGGTCTCCCGCGCGCGTGCGTCGTGCCGTACGTACATCAGATCGACGAACTCGGGCTCGCCCGTGAGGTCCAGATAGTCGGTGCCGCTGTCCGCGCAGGCGGCGACCAGTTCCTCGCCGTGGGCCACGTAGGGACCCACGGTGGTGGCCAGCACGCGGGTCCGCCGGGCCAGTTCCCGTACGGAGGCCGGGTCGGTGGCGTCCGCGCGCAGCACGGCGACGTCCGCGCCGCCGGGCAGTTCCTCGCGCAGCTCCTTCAGCCGCCGCTCATTGCGGCCCGCGACCGCCCACCGCAGCCCCTCGGGGGCGTGCTCGGCCAGATACCGCGCGGTGAGCGTCCCCACGAACCCGGTGGCTCCGAAGAGCACGATGTCGTACGGACGTTCCGCCTTGTTCATCCTGCTCATGACACCCCTCGCTCCGCCGGACGGCGTCCCCGCGCCGCTGCCGGTGGCCGAGGCTAGCGTGAGGGGGCCGGACCGGGCGACGCGGGTGGCGTCCGGCGCACGCGGGAACGGCCGACGGCGGCCGGGACCGGCGGAACCGGGCGAGACCGGCCGGGCGCGGGCGCGGGTGCGGTGGTCCGGCGCGCACGGCGGGCGCACGCGCGGCACGGCCGGCCGGGTTTGGCTAAGCGCTTGCTCGTTCAGGGCTTGTGCCGGGTGCGGCGCGTTCATAGCATCGTCGGTGTCACATCGGTTGTGTCACAGCGAGGGGGCCCCGGATGGCGACAGGACGGACACCCGGACGGGACGGCCCGCTGACCGGGGTGCGCGTGGTGGAGCTGGCCGGGATCGGTCCCGGGCCCTTCGCCGCGATGCTGCTCGGCGACCTCGGCGCGGACGTGGTGCGGGTGGACCGCCCCGGCGGCGCGGGCCTCGGCATCGACCCGGCCGCCGACGTCACCCACCGCAACAAGCGCGCGGTGGTCGTCGACCTGAAGTCCCCGGAAGGATCCGCCCGCGTCCTCGACCTCGCCGCCCGCGCCGACATCCTGATCGAGGGCTACCGGCCCGGCGTCGCCGAACGCCTGGGCGTCGGCCCCGAGGAGTGCCGTGCCCGCAACCCCCGCCTGGTCTACGGCCGGATGACCGGCTGGGGACAGGACGGACCGCTCGCCCCGCGCGCGGGGCACGACATCTCCTACATCGCCGTCACCGGCGCCCTCGGCCTGATCGGCGAGCCGGACCGGCCCCCGGCCGTCCCCGCCAACCTCCTCGGCGACTACGCGGGCGGCTCCCTCTACCTCGTCGTCGGCGTCCTCGCCGCCCTGCACCACGCCCGCGCCACCGGTGCGGGACAGGTCGTGGACGCCGCCGTGGTCGACGGCACCGCCCATCTGTCGGCGATGCTGCACGGCATGCTCGCCGCCGGCGCCTGGCAGGACCGCCGCCACGCCAACCTCCTGGACGGCGGCTGCCCCTTCTACGGCACCTACGAGACCGCCGACGGCCGGTACATGGCGGTCGGCGCGCTGGAGCAGCGGTTCTACGACGAGTTCATGACTCGCCTCGGCATCCCCGGGCAGGCGCCCGCCCGCGACGACATGACCCGCTGGGGCGCGTTGCGCGAGGCGATCGCCGCCCGCTTCCGCACCCGTACCCGGGACGAGTGGACGGCCGTGTTCGAGGACTCCGACGCCTGTGTGGCGCCCGTCCTGTCGCTGCGCGAGGCGCCGCACCACCCGCACCTCGCCGCGCGCGGCACCTTCACGGAGCACGCCGGCCTCACCCAGCCGGCCCCCGCGCCCCGCTTCTCCGCGACCCCCGCCACCGTGCGCACCGCGCCCGCCGGGCCCGGCCACGGCGCCGACGCCGTGGCCGCCGACTGGAACCTGCCCGCCCTGTCCGCCCTGCCCGTCCCGCCCGCGACCCCGCTCCCGGAAAACCCTCAGTGAAAGGTCTGCCCGTGACCACCGAAGCGTACGTGTACGACGCGATCCGCACCCCGCGCGGACGCGGCAAGGCGAACGGCGCCCTGCACGGCACGAAGCCCGTCGACCTGGTCGTCGGACTCATCCACGAGCTCCGCGCCCGCTTCCCGGACCTCGACCCGGCCGCCGTGGACGACATCGTGCTCGGCGTCGTCGGCCCGGTCGGCGACCAGGGCTCCGACATCGCCCGGATCGCCGCCGTCGCCGCCGGACTGCCGGACACCGTGGCCGGGGTCCAGGAGAACCGCTTCTGCGCCTCGGGCCTCGAAGCCGTCAACCTGGCCGCCGCCAAGGTGCGTTCCGGCTGGGAGGACCTGGTTCTGGCGGGCGGCGTCGAGTCGATGTCCCGGGTGCCGATGGCCTCGGACGGCGGTGCCTGGTTCAACGACCCGATGACCAACCTGGCCACCGGCTTCGTGCCCCAGGGCATCGGCGCCGACCTGATCGCCACCATCGAGGGCTTCACCCGGCGCGACGTCGACGAGTACGCGGCCCTCTCGCAGGAACGCGCCGCCACCGCCGTCAAGGAGGGCCGCTTCGCCCGCTCCCTGGTCCCGGTGAAGGACCGGAGCGGCCTCGTCGTCCTCGACCACGACGAGCACCCGCGCCCCGGCACCACCGCCGACTCCCTCGCGGGGCTCAAGGCGTCCTTCGCCGACATCGGCGAGTTGGGCGGCTTCGACGCCGTAGCCCTCCAGAAGTACCACTGGGTGGAGAAGATCGACCACGTCCACCACGCGGGCAACTCCTCCGGCATCGTGGACGGCGCCTCGCTCGTCGCCATCGGCTCGCGCGAGACCGGCGAGCGCCACGGCCTCACCCCGCGCGCGCGGATCGTCTCCGCCGCCGTCTCCGGCTCCGAGCCCACCATCATGCTCACCGGGCCCGCCCCCGCCACCCGCAAGGCCCTCGCCAAGGCCGGACTGACCATCGACGACATCGACCTCGTCGAGATCAACGAGGCGTTCGCCGCGGTCGTGCTGCGCTTCGTGAGGGACATGGGCCTGTCCCTGGACAAGGTCAACGTCAACGGCGGCGCCATCGCGCTCGGCCACCCGCTCGGCGCCACCGGCGCGATGATCCTCGGCACCCTCGTCGACGAACTGGAGCGCCAGGACAAGCGCTACGGCCTGGCCACCCTGTGCGTCGGCGGCGGCATGGGCATCGCCACGATCGTCGAGCGCGTCTGACCCCCAGCGGCACCCCGGGCCGGCAGCGCCCAGGACCCCCGGACTTCTACGGAGACCCTGACATGACCGAGAGCACGACCATCCGCTGGGAACAGGACGACACCGGTGTCGTCACCCTCGTCCTCGACGACCCGAACCAGTCCGCGAACACCATGAACCAGGCGTTCCGCGACTCGCTCGCCGCGATCACCGACCGCCTGGAGGCCGAGAAGGACTCCGTGCGCGGCGTCATCCTCACCTCCGCCAAGAAGACCTTCTTCGCCGGCGGCGACCTGCGCGACCTGATCCGGGTCACCCCGGACACCGCGCAGGACCTCTTCGACGGCGGCCTCGCCATCAAGCGGAACCTGCGCCGCATCGAGACCCTGGGCAAGCCCGTCGTCGCCGCTCTCAACGGCGCCGCGCTCGGCGGCGGCTACGAACTCGCCCTCGCCTGCCACCACCGCGTCGCCCTCGACACCCCCGGCACCCGGATCGGCTGCCCCGAGGTCACCCTCGGCCTCCTTCCCGGCGGCGGCGGAGTCGTCCGCACCGTCCGGCTGCTCGGCATCACCGACGCTCTGCTCAAGGTGCTGCTCCAGGGCACCCAGTACAACGCCCGCCGCGCCCAGGAGAACGGCCTGGTCGACGAGGTGGCCGACACCCCCGGGGAACTGCTGGCCAAGGCCCGCGCCTTCATCGACGCGCACCCCGAGTCGCAGCAGCCCTGGGACCGGCCCGGCTACCGCATCCCGGGCGGCACCCCCGCGAACCCGAAGTTCGCCGCCAACCTGCCCGCCTTCCCGGCCAACCTGCGCAAGCAGACGGCCGGCGCGCCCTACCCGGCGCCGCGCAACATCATGGCCGCCGCCGTCGAGGGCGCCCAGGTCGACTTCGAGACCGCCCAGGTCATCGAGGCCCGCTACTTCGTGGAGCTGGCCGCCGGGCAGACCGCGAAGAACATGATCCAGGCGTTCTTCTTCGACCTCCAGGCCGTCAACTCCGGCGCCAACCGCCCCCAGGGCATCGAGCCCCGCCCGGTGCGCAGGGTCGCCGTGCTCGGTGCCGGGATGATGGGCGCGGGCATCGCCTACTCGTGCGCCCGCGCGGGCATGGAGGTCGTCCTCAAGGACGTGTCCCTGGAGTCCGCCGTCAAGGGCAAGGGCTACTCCGAGAAGCTGTGCGCCAAGGCCGTCTCCCGGGGCCGTACCAGCCAGGAGAAGGCGGACGCGCTGCTCGCCCGGATCACCCCCACCGCGGAGGCGGCCGACCTCGCGGGCTGCGACGCGGTGATCGAGGCCGTCTTCGAGGACCCGGCCCTCAAGCACAAGGTGTTCCAGGAGATCGAGCACGTCGTCGCCCCGGACGCGCTGCTGTGCTCCAACACCTCCACGCTGCCCATCACCGCGCTCGCCGAGGGCGTGGAGCGCCAGGGCGACTTCATCGGGCTGCACTTCTTCTCCCCGGTCGACAAGATGCCCCTGGTCGAGATCATCCGGGGCGAGCGCACCGGCGACGAGGCGCTGGCCCGCGCCTTCGACCTGGTGCGGCAGATCAAGAAGACCCCGATCGTGGTCAACGACTCGCGCGGCTTCTTCACCTCCCGGGTCATCGGCCACTTCATCAACGAGGGCGTGGCGATGGTCGGCGAGGGCATCGAGCCCGCCTCCGTCGAGCAGGCCGCAGCGCAGGCCGGCTACCCGGCCAAGGTGCTCTCCCTGATGGACGAGCTGACCCTCACCCTGCCCCGCAAGATCCGCACCGAGTCGAAGCGGGCCGTCGAGGAGGCGGGCGGCACCTGGCCCACGCACCCCGCCGAGGCGGTCGTCGACCGCATGGTCGACGAGTTCGGCCGCACCGGACGCAGCGGCGGCGCGGGCTTCTACGCGTACGGCGAGGACAGCCGGCGCGCCGGGCTGTGGCCGGGACTGCGTGAGCACTTCACCAAGCCCGGGTACGAGATCCCCTTCCGCGACATGCAGGAGCGGATGCTCTTCGCCGAGGCGCTCGACACCGTCAAGCTGCTGGAGGAGGGCGTCCTGACCTCGGTCGCCGACGCCAACATCGGCTCCGTGTTCGGCATCGGCTTCCCCGGCTGGACCGGCGGCGTGCTCCAGTACATCAACGGCTACGAGGGCGGGCTGCCCGGCTTCGTGGCCCGCGCCCGGGAGCTGGCCGGGCGCTACGGCGAGCGATTCACCCCGCCCGCCCTGCTGGTCGCCAAGGCGGAGCGCGGGGAGACCTTCACCGACGCCCGCTGAGGCACCGCTCAGCCGGAGGGCGCGTCCTCGGCCCCGGGGCTCCCCGGGGCCCCGGGCGGGTCCTCCGGAGCGCCCTCGGGGGAGCCGACCCACTCCCGCAGCTCCTCCTTCAGCGAGCGCTGGAAGGTGGTCAGCAGCGCCTGCACCACCAGCGGGTGCATGTGCGCGGACAGGGACCTCACGTCCTCGGTGTCCCGCTCGGCCACCGCGTCGCGCAGCAGCCCCGACAGCTCCCGGGCCGCCGCGCGCGCGTGCTCGATCAGCGCCGTACGGGCGGCGAGCACGGTCTCCTCGGACAGCGGCACGTCGAGCAGCTCCACCCCGAGCCGCAGCAGCCCGGTGTCGACCCGGAACGCACCGTCCTGCCGGGTCAGCACGCTCATCGCGGCCAGCCGCTCCACGTCCTCGTCGCTCAGCCGCCGCCCGGCCCGCCGGGCCAGCTCGGGCCGGGACAGCGTCTCCACGCCCTCCGGCGCCCAGGAGGCGACCACCGCGCGGTGCACGGCCAGGTCGTGCGGGCTCAGACCGGGCGGGAGCTGCCGCAGATGGCGTTCGATCGCCGCCAGGGTCATGCCCTGGTGCTGCATCTCCTCGATCAGCTCCAGGCGCGCGAGGTGGTCGCGGCCGTAGCGCCCCACCCGGCGCGGGCCGATCACGGGCGGCGGCAGCAGGCCCCGGCTGCCGTAGAACCGGACCGTGCGCACCGTGACCCCGGCGCGCGCGGCCAGCTCGTCGATGGTGAGGGCCGGCTCGCCGGTGTCGGTGGTCGTCATGTGCAGCAGTATCGCTGTCGCACCAATGGTGTGAAAGCCGGTGACCGATCTGCGTGGAAAGTGTGAGAAGGCCCGCTGTGTGACATCTGTCATCGCATGAGAAGTGATCTCTCGGGGAAGCTGCTTGTCTGGCCTGTACCGCGTCCCCAGTGGTCCGAGCCGGAATTGTACGGACACCCGGGCGCACCTCTGCCCGGCCCCCAGAGAGTGGAAACCACCGCGTGAGCAAGGATTCCGTGCGCACGGCACAGGTCACCGGCGATCCCCGGGCGACCGCCGCACCCGCCGACGCGGGTGACGCCGGGTACAGCAAGGACCTCAAGCACCGCCACGTCAACATGATCGCCATCGGCGGCGCGATCGGCACCGGCCTCTTCCTGGGCGCCGGCGGCCGGCTGCACACCGCCGGACCGGCGCTGGCGGTCGCCTACCTGGTCTGCGGCATCTTCGCGTTCTTCGTCGTACGCGCCCTCGGCGAACTGGTCCTGTACCGGCCCTCCTCCGGATCCTTCGTGTCGTACGCGCGCGAGTTCCTCGGCGAGAAGGGCGCCTACGTCGCCGGGTGGATGTACTTCCTGAACTGGTCGACGACCGGCATCGCCGACATCACCGCGATCGCCCTCTACACGCACTACTGGAGCCTGTTCACGCCCGTCCCGCAGTGGGTGCTGGCGCTGATCGCGCTCGCCGTCGTCCTCACCGTGAACCTGATCTCGGTGAAGATCTTCGGCGAGATGGAGTTCTGGTTCGCGATCGTCAAGGTGGCCACCCTGGTCGGCTTCATGCTGATCGGCATCTTCCTGCTGACCACACAGCACCAGGTGGACGGCACGACGCCCGGCTGGAGCGTGATCAGCGACCACGGCGGTCTGCTGCCGCACGGCGCGATGCCGGTCGTCCTGGTCATGCAGGGCGTGATCTTCGCCTACGCCGCGCTGGAGCTGGTCGGTGTCGCCGCGGGCGAGACCGCGGAGCCGGAGAAGGTCGTCCCGCGCGCGGTGAACTCGATCATGTGGCGCGTCGCCCTGTTCTACGTCGGCTCGGTCGTCCTGCTCGCCCTGCTGCTGCCCGGCTCGGTCTACTCCGCCGGGGAGAGCCCCTTCGTCACGGTGCTGTCCAAGATCGGCGTGCCCGCCGCCGGTGACGTGATGAACCTCGTGGTGCTCACCGCGGCCATGTCCTCCCTGAACTCCGGTCTGTACTCCACCGGCCGCATCCTGCGCTCCATGGCGATGTCCGGATCGGCCCCGAAGTTCACCCGTGTGATGAGCCGCAGCCAGGTCCCCTACGGCGGCATCCTGCTGACCTGCGCGGTCTGCGTGCTCGGCGTGGTGCTGAACTACCTGGTGCCCAGCCAGGCCTTCGAGATCGTGCTGAACGTCGCCTCGCTCGGCATCGTCAGCACCTGGGTGATCATCATGGTCTGCCACCTGGTCTTCGTCCGCCGGGCGAAGGCGGGCCTGCTCGACCGGCCGCACTTCCGCCTCCCGGGCAGCCCCGTCACCGAGATCGCCACCATCGTCTTCCTGCTGGCCTGCCTCGGCCTGATGTGGAACGACCCCGACGTCGGCCGCAAGACCCTGCTCATGATCCCGCTGATCGCCGTGCTGCTGGTCGCCGGCTGGTTCGGGGTGCGCCGCCGGGTCACCGAGCAGGCGAGCGAGGCGCCCTCCCTCACGAAGTAGCAGGTCACGGCCACTGTCAGTGGTGGCCCTTACGGTGGCGTCATGTCGGAGATCGAGTACGTCCGGGGCGACGCCACCGCCCCGCGGGCGACGGGCCCCAAGGTGATCGCCCACGTCTGCAACGACCGCGGCGGCTGGGGCCGGGGCTTCGTGCTCGCGCTCTCGCGCCGCTGGCCGGAGCCGGAGGCCGCCTACCGGGCCTGGTACCGCGACCGCGCGGACAACGACTTCGCACTCGGCGCCGTCCAGCTGGTGCGCACCGGCCCAGAGCTCTGGGTGGCCAACATGATCGGCCAGCACGGCGTGCGACGCGGCGGCGGCAAGGGCGTCCCCGTCCGCTACGAGGCGATCGACACCGCCCTGGACCGCCTGGCCGGCCACGCGGCGGCGCTGTCCGCCTCCGTGCACATGCCGAGGATCGGCTGCGGTCTCGCGGGCGGCGACCGGGAGCGCGTCGAGCCGCTGGCAGCGGCCCGGCTGCTGCGCCGGGGGATACCGGTGACGGTGTACGACTCCGAGGACACGAAACCGCAGGAGGCCCAGGAAGCCCAGGAGGCCGTGGCGGGCCGGACCGCTCTCCAGCCCGCCGGGGTCGGGAGCGGTCCGGCCGTGGGGTCACCTGGCGTGGACGTCGTTCGTCGCCTCGATCTTCTTCCATGAGCGGGGCTGCGCCGGGGCGGTCCCGGCCGGCGCGGCGAAGGACGCCGCCCGTGCCGCGGGAGCGGCCGGCTTGACCGGCTGGAACAGCCAGGTGTCGAAGAGCGCGGCCAGCGGCTTGCCGGACACCTGCTCGGCGTACTTCTGGAAGTCGGCCACGGAGGCGTTGCCGTAGGCGTGCTGCTGCGGCCAGCCCTTCAGCAGGGCGAAGAACGCCTTGTCACCGATCGCGTTGCGCAGCGCCTGGATGGCGACGGCACCCCGGTCGTAGACCGGCGCGTCGAACTGGTGGTCGGGGCCCGGGTCGCCCGGCTTCACCGTCCAGAAGGCGTCGTCCGCCGGGTGCGAGGCGTACACGTAGTCCGCCAGCTCCTGCGCCGTGCCCTCGCCCTCGTGCTCGGACCACAGCCACTGCGCGTACCGCGCGAAGCCCTCGTTGATCCAGATGTCCTTCCAGCCCTTGAGCGACACGCTGTCCCCGTACCACTGGTGGGCCAGCTCGTGCACCACCACGGAGGTGTTGGAGCCGCCCGCGAACTGCGCGGGGCTGTAGTAGACGCGGGTCTGCGTCTCCAGCGCGTACCCGGTGGTCGTGTTCGGCACGTACCCGCCCGCCGAGCTGAACGGATACGGCCCGAAATAGCCGCTCAGCCAGTCGACGATCTCCCCGGTGCGCTCCACGCTCGCCCGCGCCGCGCCATCGTTGTCGCCGAGGTCCTTGCTGTAGGCGTTGACGATCGGGACACCGCCCTCGGAGGTGCCGGTGGTGATGTCGAACTTCCCGAGCGCGAGCGTGGACAGATAGGTCGCCTGCGGCTTGTTCTGCCGCCAGTTGTAGCGGGTCCAGCCCAGCTTGGAGGAGACCGACTGGAGGGTGCCGTTGGAGATCGCCTGCGTGCCGTCCGGCACCGCCACCGACACGTCGTAGGTGGCCTTGTCGCCGGGGTGGTCGTTGCTCGGGAACCACCACCAGGCGGCCTCGGGCTCGTCCGCCGCGACCGCTCCGTCCGGGGTGCGGTGCCAGGTGGAGAAGCCGTACGCGCTCTTGGTGGAGGGCACACCGCGGTAGCGCACGACCACCGTGACCGGTGTGCCCTTGGCCAGCGGGCTCTTCGGCGTGACCACCAGCTCGTGCTGCCGGGCCGTGGTGAAGGCGGCCTTGGACCCGTTGACCCGCACCTCGCTCACGTCCAGCAGGAAGTCCAGGTCGAAGCTGGACAGGTCCTGCGTGGTCCGTGCCGAGATCGTCGCGGTGCCCTCCAGCTCGTCCGTCGCGGGCTGGTACGTCAGCCGGAGGTCGTAGTGGGAGACGTCGTAGCCGCCGTTGCCGTAGTCGGGGTAGTAGGGGTCGCCGAAGCCCGGCGCGCCGGGGGAGTGGCTCGCGGCCGACGCCGGGATCGCCAGCAGGAGGGAGGCCGCCGCCAGAGTGCCCGGCACGATGATTCTGCGGTGCACGTCAGCTCCAAGTCGTAGGGGGACGAGGTCTGTTCGGAGCCTATTGAGTCCCTGTGACCCCAGCCATGTCCATGGCCACCGCTGTCACAAGATCGCCATTCGGCCGTCATGAGCGAAACACTCTCGTGCTCCTGTGGTCCCTTTCGTCACCCCTGTCCCGGCGACACGTCAGCTTCCCTCTTCTGCGCGGCAGTTGCCCCCTGTACCGTCCCGCTCATGCCGAACAGCATGCGCATGACCACCTGGAGAACGCTCGCCGTGGCGGCCGTCGCCGTCCTGGCGGCCGTCCTCCTCAGCCCGGCGGCGCACGCCGCCCACCAGGATGCCCGCGGCCCCCGCGAGAGCCGGCCCGTCTACTCCTACGCCGACGCCGTCCGCGAGTCCGTCTGGGTCGACACCGGACTCGACGGGGACGGCGATGGGAAGTCCGACCGCGTCGCCGCCGACATCGTCCGGCCCCGGGAAGCGGCCCAGCAGGGCCGCAAGGTGCCCGTGATCATGGACGCCAGCCCCTACTACTCCTGCTGCGGACGCGGCAACGAGAGCCAGCTGAAGACGTACGACGCGGACGGCCGCGTCGTGCAGATGCCCCTGAACTACGACAACTACTTCGTGCCGCGCGGCTACGCCTTCGTCGGCGTCGACCTGACCGGCACCAACCGCTCCGACGGCTGCGTCGACGTCGGCGGCCGCTCCGACATCCAGTCGGCCAAGGCCGTCGTCGACTGGCTCAACGGCCGCGCCAGGGCCTACAGCACCCGCACCGGCACCACCCCCGTCAAGGCCACCTGGACCGACGGGAAGACCGGCATGATCGGCAAGAGCTGGGACGGCACCATCGCCAACGGCGTGGCCGCCACCGGCGTCAAGGGCCTGAAGACCATCGTGCCGATCAGCGCCATCTCCTCCTGGTACGACTACTACTTCTCCCAGGGTGCCCCGCTGTACGGCTCGGGCCCCGAATGGCTCTCCGACGCCGTCGAGAGCGACGCCGCGCACGCCCACTGCGCCGCCGTGCAGCAGAAACTCGTCGACGGCGCCCCGCGCAACGGCGACTGGACCTCCCTGTGGTCCGAGCGCGACTACGTCAAGGACGCGGGCAAGGTCCGCGCCAGCGTCTTCGTCGTGCACGGCATGCAGGACCTCAACGTCCGCACCAAGAACTTCGGCCAGTGGTGGGACGCCCTCGCCGCCCACGGCGTGGAGCGCAAGATCTGGCTCTCCCAGACCGGCCACGTCGACCCGTTCGACTACCGCCGCGGCGCCTGGGTCGACACCCTGCACCGCTGGTTCGACCACGAACTCCTCGGCTACGACAACGGTATCGACCGCGAACCCATGGCCGACGTCGAACGCCACCCCGACCAGTGGGAGACCAGCCCCCTCTGGCCGCCGCGCGGCACCGCGACGACCACCCTGCGCCCCGCGCCCGGCACCCGCGCGGGCGTCGGCGCCCTCGGTCTGCGGCCCGCCCGGGGCACCGAGACCTTCACCGACGACCCGAAGCGCAGCGAGACCGACTGGGCCGCGCAGATCGACAGCCCGACCCCGGACAAGGCCGGGTTCGTCACCGGTCCGCTCACCCGCGACCTGCGGCTGTCCGGCTCCTCACAGGTCACCGTGACCGCCACGTCCACCACCGCGAGCGCCCATCTGTCCGCCGTCCTCGTGGACATCGGCCCCGACACCATCCGCGACTACACCGACGGCGGCGAGGGCATCACCACGCTCACCGACCGCACCTGCTGGGGCGCGAGCACCGCCGGGGACAGCGCCTGCTACCTGGAGACGGCCGCGAAGACGACCGCGGTCGGCTTCACCGTCGTCAGCCGCGGCTGGGCCGACCTCGGCCACCGCACCCCGCAGGGCAAGGGCGGCCCGCTCGTCCCGGGCAAGGCGTACAGGCTCACGCTCGACCTGGCCGCGACCGACCACGTCGTGCCCCGGGGCCACCGCCTGGCGCTGATCGTCGCGGGCACGGACAAGGACCTCATCGATCCGCCGTCCACCACCCCGACCCTCACCTTGGACCTGTCGCGCACCTCGGCCGCCCTCCCGCTGGTCGGCGGCGCACCCGCGTTCACCCGCGCCACCGCCGGTGGCACGACCGGCCGCACCGTGTCCCCGCACGCCCTGACCGGCCTGCGCGCCCCGCACACCACCCACCCGCTGCCCGGCCGGTGACGGCCCGGCACTGACACGCGCCGCGAGCGCGCCGAACGAACGGGGGCGGCCGGACCGACGGGTCCGGCCGCCCCTCGCGTCGGCCGGTGCCGCGGACGAGAAGGCGCGCGCGGGGCGAGCAGGCCGGTCAGGACGCGGGAACACCGTCCGGCCGTGCCGGAGAGGGAGGCAGGCCCCTGGCAAGGCTGTCGGCCGGTGCCGCGTGCCGGACCCGCCGGTCCGGCACGCGGCACCGGCCGACAGCCTTGCCAGGGGCCTGCCTCCCTCTCCGGCACGGCCGGACGGTGTTCCCGCGTCCTGACCGGCCTGCTCGCCCCGCGCGCGCCTTCTCGTCCGCCGGACCGGCGCGCGCGCCGCCGGTCCGTGCCCGCGCCCGTGCCGTCGCGCGCTCCGGCGCCGGGTCGCACGCGTCCGCCCGCATCAAACCGGCGCACCTGCCCCCGCGCGCCGCCGGCCCGCCGGGTCGAGCGGGTGACACCGCGCCGCGCACCGCGCGTACCGCTCACGCGCGCACCTGGCGGGTGCCCTCCCGCATCCGCCGCCCGGCCGGGTCCGGGCTGCCGTCACGCGGGCACACGGTCGCGAGGCGCGGTCAGTTCGAAGGGGCCGGGACCGCGAGGCCGGCGGCCTGCCGCGCGCAGCCCCAGGCCACGGTCACTCCCGCGCCGCCGTGGCCGTAGTTGTGCACCAGGGTCCGGCCGTCCGGCAGGGTCTCGCGCTCCAGGCGTACGCCGGTGCGCCGCGCCGGGCGCAGACCGACCCGGTGTGCCAGCACCCGCGCACCGGCGATCTCCGGCCGCAGGGCCGCGCACCGGGCGACGATCCGCTCGGCCACCGCCGGATCCGGCTCCGTCGACCAGTCGCCCTTCTCGGCCGTCCCGCCGAGCAGGAGACCGCCCGGCTGCGGGATGTAGTAGACCGACTCCGCCGAGACGTCGTCGACGGCGGTCAGCCACGTCGTGACCCCCGGGTTCTCCACGACCACCAGCTGCCCGCGCACCGGATGCACCTCCGGATCGGGAACGAGATCGCGCGCGCCGAGCCCGGTGCAGTTGACCACCACCGGGGCGTCCACGGCGGCCAGCTCCGGCACCGTCCGCTCCTCGATCACCCCGCCCGCGGCGCGCAGCCGCTCCCGCAGCCAGGGCAGATGAACCGACATGTCGACCACCGGCAGCCGCGCCCACAGCGCCGTACCCGCGTACTCCCCGGCGCGCGCCGGGCGCAGCCCCGGCACCCGCGCCGCCCACGGCCCGAGCCCGTCCAGCCGGGTCCCGCCGTGCACGCCCTCGACCATCCGCACGCCGGTCTCCCCGGGGCGCGCGGCCAGCTCCGTGTACCTGTCCAGGGTGTGCAGCGCCCACTCCCCGACGAGCGCCTCCGGCTCGATCCGGTACGGCCACCACAGGCCGCCGGCCACCGCCGAGGTCGTCCGCTCGGCGGGCTCGCGCGTCCACACCCGCACCCGCCTGCCGCTCTCGGCCAGCACCACGGCGGTGGTCAGTCCTATGACCCCGCCGCCGACCACCACCACATCGCCGCTCAGTTCACCGTTCATCCCGGGACCGTAGCCGAAGGCGCCTGGGCGCGCCCGGCCGGATCCCGTGCCCGGCCCGCACCGGGCTGCGGGCCGGGCGCCGCCAGGCCCTAAGATCGGCCCTCTGATGACTGCCACCCTCGTCGCCAAGAACCTCGCCGCCGGACACGGCGACCGCGCGCTGTTCACCGGGCTCGACCTCGTCGTCGCCCCCTCGGACGTGATCGGTCTCGTCGGCGCCAACGGCGCGGGCAAGTCCACGCTGCTGCGGATCCTCGCCGGACTGGCCGCGCCCGAGCAGGGCGACCTCGCGCTCTCCCCGCCGACCGCGACCGTCGGCCACCTGCCCCAGGAGCCCGAGCGTCGCCCCGGCGAGACCGTACGGGAGTTCCTGGGCCGCCGCACCGGGGTCGCCGCCGCCCAGCGCGCCATGGACGAGGCCACCCAGGCGCTCGTCGACGGCGCCCCGGGCGCGGACGACGCCTACGCCGCCGCCCTGGATCGCTGGCTCGGTCTCGGCGGCGCCGACCTCGACGAGCGCGCCGAGGAGACCACCGGCTCGCTCGGTCTCGCCGTCGACCTGGACCAGGCCATGACGTCCCTGTCGGGCGGCCAGGCGGCCCGCGTCGGGCTCGCCTCCCTGCTGCTCTCCCGCTACGACGTCTTCCTGCTCGACGAACCGACCAACGACCTGGACCTGGACGGCCTGGACCGGCTCGAACGCTTCGTCACCGGTCTGCGCGCGGGCACGGTCGTCGTCAGCCACGACCGCGAGTTCCTCACCCGCACCGTCACCAAGGTCCTCGAACTCGACCTCGCCCAGCGGCAGATCAACCTCTACGGCGGCGGCTACGCGGCCTATCTGGAGGAGCGCGAGGTCGCCCGCCGGCACGCCCGCGACGACTACGAGGAGTACGCCGACAAGAAGGCGGCCCTCCAGGAGCGCGCGCAGACGCAGCGGTCCTGGATGGACAAGGGCGTGAAGAACGCCCGGCGCAAGGCGGGAAGCGACAACGACAAGATCGGCCGCAAGTTCCGCAGCGAGGCCAGCGAGAAGCAGGCCGCCAAGGCCCGCCAGACCCAGCGCATGATCGAACGCCTGGAGACCGTGGAGGAGCCCCGCAAGGAGTGGGAGCTGCACATGGAGATCGCGGCGGCCCCCCGCTCGGGCGCGGTCGTCGCCACGCTGCGCGACGCGGAGGTGCGGCGCGGCTCCTTCGCGCTCGGTCCCGTCTCCCTCCAGATCGACTGGGCGGACCGGGTGGCGGTCACCGGCGCCAACGGCGCGGGCAAGTCCACCCTGCTCGCCGCGCTGCTGGGCCGCCTCCCCCTGGACGCGGGGCACGCCACCCTCGGCTCCGGCGTCCTGGTCGGCGAGGTCGACCAGGCCCGGCACCTGTTCCACGGTTCCGAATCGCTGCTGGACGCCTTCCGCGCGGCCGTCCCGGACACCGAGCCCGCCGACGTACGCACCCTGCTCGCCAAGTTCGGCCTGAAGGCGGACCACGTGCTGCGCCCCGCCGCGACCCTCTCCCCGGGCGAGCGCACCAGGGCCGCGCTCGCCCTGCTCCAGGGCAGGGGCGTCAATCTGCTCGTCCTGGACGAGCCGACCAACCACCTGGACCTGCCCGCCATCGAGCAGCTGGAGTCCGCCCTGGACGCCTACGAGGGCACTCTCCTGCTGGTGACCCACGACCGGCGCATGCTGCGGGCCGTCCGCACCACCCGCCGCCTGGAGGTCGTGGACGGCAAGGTGAGCGAGTACCCGGGCGCGTTCTGAGGGCCGGGCACGGCGGCGGACCCGGGAGGCGCCCACCGGGGCCGCACCCACGGGGCTTTACACTCGGCAACCGTTGTCCAGCGCACAGAGACCGCACCGCAGACCGAAAGGCATGGTTGTCCATGTTCCAGGACGCGCCCATCTACCACCAACTCGTCGCCGAACGCGGGGACGTGCCCGCCCGGGTCCGTGACGCGGCGACGAGCATACGGAGGGAGCTCGACCAGGTGATGCGGACGGGCCAGCCGTCGGGCGCCTTCGAGCCCGGCCCCGCCGGACGCGGCGCCGGTCCCCGCGCGCACTCCGCGCTGCCCCCCGGCCAGGGCCCGCGCTGACGTCCCGCAGCGCCGCCGGGTTTCCCCGGCCCCGTCGCACCCGGCCCGTCCCGCCCGCGTGTCCCAGGCAGTGACACGCACCGGACGGTGGACGGCCGGCCGCGCCGGGGCCTTTTCGGGGGCCGCAGGACCACCGGGCCCGGACCGCGCCGCCGCACGGCGGCACGGTCCGGGCCCGCGGTGTGTCAGCGGCGGCCCTTGTCCCCGCCGTTCAGCAGGCCCGCGCGGCGCAGCGCGTCCGCCATGGCGCTGTTGGCCGGCGGCGGCGTCTGACGCGCACCGCCGCCGCCCCCACCGCCGCCGCGCCCCTGGCCCTGGCCCTGGCCCTGCCGCTGCTGCGGCGGCCGGCCGCCGCGCTGCCTGCGCGCCTCACCGCCGCCGCCCTGCCCCTGCCGCTCCTGCGGAGCCGCCGTGTCGTCCAGGCGCAGCGTCAGCGAGATCCGCTTGCGCGGGATGTCGACGTCCAGGACCTTCACCTTGACGATGTCACCGGGCTTGACCACGTCCCGCGGGTCCTTGACGAACGTCCTCGACATCGCGGAGACATGCACCAGACCGTCCTGGTGGACACCGACGTCCACGAACGCGCCGAAGGCCGCCACATTCGTCACCACGCCCTCCAGCACCATCCCGGAGGACAGGTCGGAGATCTTCTCCACGCCCTCCTTGAAGGTGGCCGTCCGGAAGGCGGGCCGCGGGTCGCGCCCCGGCTTCTCCAGCTCCTTGAGGATGTCGGAGACCGTGGGCAGACCGAAGGTGTCGTCGACGAAGTCGGCCGGGCGCAGCGCGCGCAGCACGCCCGTGTTGCCCACCAGGGAGGCCACCTCCTGGCCCGTGGTCTTCACCATGCGGCGCACCACCGGATACGCCTCCGGGTGGACGCTGGAGGCGTCCAGCGGGTCGTCGCCGCCGCGGATCCGCAGGAAGCCCGCGCACTGCTCGTACGCCTTGGGGCCGAGCCGGGAGACCTTCTTCAGCTGGGCGCGCGAGGTGAAGGGGCCGTTGGCGTCGCGGTGCGACACGATGTTCTCGGCGAGGCCCGAGGTGATGCCGGAGACCCGCGCGAGCAGCGGCACGGACGCCGTGTTGACGTCCACGCCCACGCCGTTCACACAGTCCTCGACCACCGCGTCCAGGGAGCGGGACAGCTTCACCTCGGACAGGTCGTGCTGGTACTGGCCGACACCGATCGACTTCGGGTCGATCTTCACCAGCTCGGCCAGCGGGTCCTGGAGGCGGCGCGCGATGGACACCGCGCCGCGCAGCGAGACGTCCATGCCGGGCAGCTCCTGCGAGGCGTAGGCGGAGGCCGAGTACACCGAGGCGCCCGCCTCCGACACCATCACCTTGGTGAGGTTCAGCTCCGGGTGCCTGCTGATCAGGTCGGCGGCGAGCTTGTCGGTCTCCCGCGAGGCCGTGCCGTTGCCGATGGCCACCAGCTCGACCGCGTGCTCCTCGGCCAGCCGCGCCAGCGTGGCGATGGACTGGTCCCACTTGTTGGCCGGGACGTGCGGGTGGATCACGTCCGTGGCGACGGCCTTGCCGGTCGCGTCGACCACGGCGACCTTCACGCCCGTACGGAAGCCCGGGTCCAGGCCGAGCGTGGTGCGGGTGCCGGCCGGGGCGGCCAGCAGCAGGTCGCGCAGGTTGGCCGCGAACACGTCCACCGCCTCGTCCTCGGCGGCCGTGCGCAGCCGCAGCCGCAGGTCGATGCCGAGATGGACGAGGATCCGGGTGCGCCAGGCCCACCGGACCGTGTCCTTCAGCCACTTGTCGGCGGGCCGCCCGCGGTCGGCGATGCCGAAGCGGTGCGCCACGATCCCCTCGTACGAGGACGGCCCCTCGGTGGCCTCCTCGGGCTCCAGGACGAGATCGAGGACCTCCTCCTTCTCGCCGCGCAGCATCGCGAGGATCCGGTGCGAGGGCAGGTCGGTGAACGGCTCGGCGAAGTCGAAGTAGTCGGCGAACTTCGCGCCCGCCTCCTCCTTGCCCTCGCGCACCTTCGCGGCCAGCCGCCCGCGCGTCCACATGCGCTCGCGCAGCTCGCCGATCAGGTCGGCGTCCTCGGAGAACCGCTCGGTGAGGATCGCGCGGGCCCCGTCCAGGGCGGCCTGCGGATCGGCGACGCCCTTGTCCGCGTCCACGAACGCCGCCGCGGCGGCCGACGGTTCGACACCCGGGTCGCCGAGCAGGCCGTCCGCCAGCGGTTCGAGGCCCGCCTCGCGCGCGATCTGCGCCTTGGTGCGCCGCTTCGGCTTGAACGGCAGGTAGATGTCCTCCAGCCGCGCCTTGGTCTCGGCGCCGCGGATCCGCGCCTCCAGCTCGTCGGTGAGCCTGCCCTGCTCGCGCACCGACTCCAGGATCGCGGCCCGCCGGTCCTCCAGCTCCCGCAGATAGCGCAGCCGCTCCTCGATCGTGCGCAGCTGCGCGTCGTCGAGCGTCTCGGTGGCCTCCTTGCGGTAGCGGGCGATGAAGGGCACCGTCGAACCGCCGTCGAGCAGCTCCACGGCGGCCTTGACCTGCCGCTCCCGTACGCCGAGCTCCTCGGCGATCCTGCCTTCGATGGACCCTGTGAGGGGTGTCGTCACGTTCCCGTACCGCCTTCTCCACTTCGGGTTGCGCGGCAATTGTGGCAGGCGGCACCGACAAGCGGGGGACAGGGCGGTGTCCGGCGGGGCGCGTCGCGCGCCCGGACCGCGCCGCACGCGCTGCGCGCGCCCCGCCGGGCATCCGCCGGGCGCATGGCAGGAAAGGTGGGAAATCCGTCGTTGCGGCCGTCGGTGGGGCCGCCGAGAATCGGGACCATGGCGCAGCGAACCGTTCTCTTCGTCCTCTTCGACGGCGTGCAGAGCCTGGACGTCACCGGCCCCCTGGAGGTCTTCGCCGGTGCCGAGAAGCACGCCCCCGGCAGCTACCGCGTCCGCACGGCCTCCCTGGACGGCGCACCCGTCCGTACCTCCAGCGGTCTGAACGTCGTACCGGACTCCTCGCTCGAAGAGGCGCCCGCTCCGCACACCCTGGTCCTGCCCGGCGGCGAGGGCACCCGCAGGCCCGATCCGCGCCTGGTCGACTGGGTGCGCGGACAGGGGCCGCGCGCGGCCCGGCTGGTCTCGGTGTGCACCGGCGCGATCCTGCTGGCCCGAGCGGGCCTGCTGGACGGCCGCCGGTGCACCACCCACTGGGCGTACTGCGCCACCCTGGCCCGCGACCACCCGGCCGTGCGGGTCGAGGCCGATCCGATCTTCGTACGGGACGGCACGGTGTCGACCTCGGCCGGGGTCACCGCGGGGATCGACCTGGCGCTCGCGCTCGTCGAGGAGGACCTGGGCCGGGACACCGCGCTCTGCGTCGCCCGCCATCTGGTGGTGTTCCTGCGCAGGCCGGGCAACCAGGCCCAGTTCAGCGCCCAGCTCACCGCCCAGACGGCGCACCGGGACCCGCTCCGGGACCTCCAGCAGTGGATCACCGAGCACCCGGACGGTGACCTGGGCGTGGACGCGCTGGCCGCCCGCGCGGCCCTCTCGCCGCGCCACTTCGCCCGCGCCTTCCGCGCCGAGACGGGCATGACGCCCGGCCGGTACGTCGACCGGGTCCGGCTCGAACACGCCCGGCGGCTGCTGGAGGACACCGCCGACGGCGTCGAGGAGATCTCCCGGGCCAGCGGCTACGGCACGCCCGAGGCCATGCGGCGCGCCTTCGTCCGCACCCTGGGCGCCGCCCCGGCGGAGTACCGCCGCCGCTTCCGCCCCGCCCCCACCGCCTGACCGCCCCGCGCGCACCGCCCGACCGCCGCGACCCGCGTACCACCCGCGCGCCGCGCAGCACGCACCACGCGCCCCGCGCACACCACACGTCCCGCGCACACCACACGCCCCCACCGGAGGGAACACCATGCAGATCGCCATCGTCCTCTACGACCACTTCACCGCCCTGGACGCCGTGGGCCCCTACGAGACGCTGGGCCGGCTGCCCGGGGCGGACACCGTCTTCGTCGCCGAGCGGACCGGGCCCGTGCGCGCCGACACCGACAACCTCGCCCTGAGCGCCGACCGCACCCTGGCCGACGTACCGTCCCCCGACGTCGTGGTCGTGCCGGGCGGCCCCGGGCAGCGGACGCAGATGGACAACCCGGTGCTCCTCGACTGGCTGCGCGCCGCCGACGCGACCACCACGTGGACCACCTCGG
Organism: Streptomyces sp. PsTaAH-124; assembly: GCF_000373685.1. NCBI lineage: Bacteria > Bacillati > Actinomycetota > Actinomycetes > Kitasatosporales > Streptomycetaceae > Streptomyces > Streptomyces sp. PsTaAH-124. The sequence continues at coordinate 80,002 of NZ_KB892178.1, forward strand.
TCTGCACCGGCTCCCTGCTGCTGGGCGCCGCCGGGCTGCTGCGCGGTCGGCGCGCCACCTCGCACTGGCTGGCCCTCGACCACCTCGGAACCCTCGGTGCCGAGCCCACCGGCGAGCGGGTGGTGACCGACGGCAAGTACGTCACCGCCGCCGGTGTCTCGGCCGGCATCGACATGGGCCTGACCCTGTTCGGCCGGATCGCGGGCGACGAGCGGGCGCAGGCCGTCCAGCTCCTGATCGAGTACGACCCCCAGCCGCCCTACGACGCCGGATCCCCGCAGAAGGCGCCCGCCCACCTGGTGGCGGAGCTTCGCGGCGCCGGACGCGCGCGCTGACCCGGAGCCCTACCCGGCGCTCCAGGTGAAACGCGGTGCCCTGCGCTCCAGGAAGGCGGCGACCCCCTCGGCGGTGTCGCCGCTGCCGCGTGCCTCGGCGCTCCAATGGGCGTCCCGGCCGGTGCGGCCGTCCGCGAACTCCTTGGCCGCGGCCTGCGTCAGCTGCGAGCGCGCGGCCAGTACGCCGGTGAACTCCGCGACCCGCTTGCCGAGCCCGCCCTCGGGCAGCACCTCGTCGACGAGACCGGTGCGCAGCGCCCGCCACGCGTCGATCAGCTCGCCGGAGAAGAGCAGGTACTTGGTGGTGGCCGGGCCCACCAGGGACACCAGCCGCCGGGTCGCGGAGGCGGGATAGACGATGCCGAGCTTCGCCGGGGTCACCCCGAACAGCGCGCCCTCCTCGGCGAACCGCAGGTCGCAGGCGGCCGCGAGCTGGGCGCCGCCGCCGACGCAGTGTCCGCGCACCGCCGCCAGGGTCGGCTTGGGGAAGGCGGCGAGCGCCTCCTCGGCCGCCACCGCCAGCGTCTGCGCCTCCTCGGGCGAGCGCCGGAGCGTGGAGATGTCCGCCCCGGCGCAGAACGTCCCGTCCGCGCCGGTCAGCACCAGCACCCGTACGCCCGGATCGGCGGCCAGGCGGTCCAGGAGCGGTGGCAGCGCGCGCCACATCGCGGCCGTCATGGCGTTGCGCTTGGCCGGGTGGTGGACGACGACGGTGGCGACCGCGTCGGTGACGTCGTGCAGCAGCTGCGGCTCCATGGCCCGGATGCTATCGGGGCGACCGGGTGTGCGAACGGGACGGGTACGACCGCGCTCCCCGGGCGGCGCCGCCCGTACGATCCGTACAACCCGAAGAGTTCGCAAACGCGGCACCGACTGAGCAGAACCGTTTCTCTGAGGGGCCGGAACAGCCAGGAACGATCGGGACGCGCCGGATACCGGCCGACTTGCGTCAGTCCTTGGGGATGAGCGCCGCGTTACCAACACTCGACGTGTGGTGACAATCGAGCGCGAGGGCGGCGACCGGACGATGGACGACCAGGGGCGCGGGAACGGACCGCGCCCGGCAGGCGGCACGGGGGCCCCGCCGACCGGAACACCGCCGCACCCGCTGCCGTACGAGGGCGTCTGGCGCTTCACCGCGCCCGCCGTCGACGCCTCCGTCCCGCAGGCCCGGCACGCTGTGCGCGATCTGCTGCTGCGCCAGCGGGTGCCGGTCTCCGACGACCTGGTGCACGGACTGCTGCTGATCGTGTCCGAGCTGGTCACGAACGCGGTGCGGCACGCGGCGGTGGTGTCGCCGGTGCTCGCCGTCGAGGTGGCCGTCGGCGCCGAGTGGCTGCGGATCTCCGTGGAGGACGACCACCCCTACCGGCCGACCGCGCTGGAGACCGACCACGGCCGCACCGGCGGACGCGGACTGCTGCTGGTGCGCGAGATCGCCCGGGAGGCGGGCGGGGTCTGCGACGTCCAGCACACGGCGGGCGGCGGCAAGGTGATCTGGGCCGCCCTGCCGCTCACCCTCGCGCCGTAGCCGCCGTAGCCGCCGTAGCCGCCGTAGCCGCCGTAGCCGCCGTAGCCGCCGTAGCCCCGGCGGGCCGGGCCCTACGGCCTCACCAGCCCGCGGGGCCGGTCAGCTCCCGGACCGCCGGACGGGCCGCGTCCAGCACCGTCATGAACCACGCGGAGAACGGGTCGCGCGCGTGCCGCTCGGCCAGCTCCGCCGGGGAGACGAACGCGGTCGCGCCGACCTCCTCCGGATCGGGCCGCAGCGCCGACTGCACCAGGCCGACGAACAGGTGGTTGAACTCCTGCTCCACCAGGCCCGAGGCCGGGTCCGGGTGGTTGTAGCGGACGGTGCCCGCCTCCGCGAGCAGCGTCGGGGAGACCCCCAGCTCCTCGTAGGTCCGCCGGGCCGCCGCCGCGAACGGCGACTCGCCGGGGTACGGATGGCCGCAGCAGGTGTTGGACCACACGCCGGGGGAGTGGTACTTGCCCAGCGCCCGCTGCTGGAGCAGCAGCCGGCCCTGCTCGTCGAAGAGGAACACGGAGAAGGCGCGGTGCAACTGCCCCGGCGGCTGGTGCGCGGCGAGCTTCTCCGCGGTGCCGATCGTCACGCCGTCCTCGTCGACGAGTTCCAGCAAGATCGCGTCCGCGGTGCCGTTCGACGAGCTGTGCGTCGCGGTGGCAGGTGTGATCGGCATACCCATCCTTCGCATCGGTCCTCGAGCCCCAAGTCTGCCGCACGAAACCGGCACTCCCGGCACTTCCCGGCGTACCCGCATGTCCCGCGCCCGGCCGTGGACACGGCCGGACGGGGACGTCAGCGCACAGGGGCCCGGTTACTGATCGTGCCCTGCCGGACACCGGCGGAACCGTCCGGATCCCCCGGCGGACCGGCGCCCCAAACGGCGCTCAGTGGCACAGCCGCGCCTCGTGCTCGGCGTGCCCGCCGGGCTCCAGCTGGAAGGTGCAGTGCTCCACGTCGAAGTGGTGGCCGAGGCAGCCCTGCAACTCGTGCAACAGCTTTTCGTGACCGATGGCGCTCAGCACCTCGGAACTGACCACCACGTGCGCGGACAGTACCGGAAGGCCGGAGGTGATCGTCCAGGCGTGCAGATCGTGGACGTCCTCGACGCCGTCCAGGGCCAGGATGTGCGCGCGCACCTCGTCCATGTCCACGTTCTTCGGCGCGGCCTCCAGCAGGACGTCCAGGGTCTCGCGCAGCAGCTTGACCGTGCGCGGCACGATCAGCAGGCCGATGGCGAGCGAGGCGATCGGGTCGGCGGCCTGCCAGCCGGTGAGCAGGATGACCGCGGCCGAGATCATGACGGCCAGCGAGCCGAGCGCGTCCGCGGCCACCTCCAGGAAGGCGCCCCGCACGTTCAGGCTCTCCTGCTGGCCCCGCATCAGCAGCGTCAGCGACACCGAGTTCGCCACCAGGCCGATCAGACCGAACACGATCATCAGCCCGCCGTGCGTCTCGGCGGGCGTCATGAACCGCTGCACCGCCTCGTACAGGACGTAGCCGCCGACGCCGAGCAGCAGCAGGCAGTTGGCCAGCGCGGCGAGGATCTCGGCGCGGGCGTAGCCGAAGGTGCGGTTGCCGCCCGCCGGCCGGTTCGCGAAGTGGATGGCGAGCAGCGCCATGCCCAGGCCCAGGGCGTCCGTGGCCATGTGCGCCGCGTCCGCCACCAGTGCGAGCGAGTCCGCGAGCACCCCGCCGACGATCTCCACCACCATGACGGCGAGCGTGATCGACAGCGCGACGCGCAGCGTCCCGCGATGGGCGGCCGCCGCCGTGCCGGCGGCGCCGTGCGTGTGCCCGTGGTCGTGACCGGCCCCCATAGCCTCTCCACCCTCCTGTGTTCCGTCCCGGGTATCCGCCAGGAACCACAGTGAACTACGGGTGGGGGGTATGGGGCAACGCGGCACTGAACACCGTTGTCATGTGCTCTGACCTGCGTAAACGATCCGCAGGTCAGAACGTTTCGGCGGGGCGGCGCCCCGGCGCGCGGCCCGCGCGCCGCCGTCCGCCCCGCGCTTCACGCGACGGGGTGAACGCCCGGATCCGGTGCGGAGTTTGTGACCCGGCCCCCGGATCACCCATGATGATCGCGGCGCAGGCTGCGGCAGATGACGTCGATCGGCCCGTGAACGGGCGGTGAACACGGGCTTCCCGGCATCCGATAGCCTCTGCCGACATGCCGCCCGGCCGCCCCGTGGCGAGCGGCACCCCTCCACCATGCACATGACCGGCGCGCGCCGGCACCAGGGAGTGAGTTCGGTTGTCGACCGCCATCCTCACCGGTCAGCCGGTCCCCGGATCGTCGATCGAGGCCGATCTGCGGTCCCTCGGCTTCGACGTGCGGCACGCCGCCGACGCCGGTGACGCCGAGACCCTCCTCGCCCGGGTGCCCGGCGGGGAACGCGTCGCCGTCGTCGACGCCCGCTTCGTCGGCCACCCCCACGCCCTGCGCCTGGGACTGACCGACCCCCGCTTCCCGCTGGCCGCCGTCCCCGGCGCCGTCACCGCACAGCCCGCCGCCCGGCCGGCCCTGACCCGCGCGCTGGCCCGGCAGGACGCCCCCGGCGGCGGCACCGCGCTCGCCGTGGACAGCGTCGCCGACCGTGCCGTCACCGCCCTGCACGCCGACGGCGCCGCCGTGCACCACCCCGAACTCGGCCGCCTCGTCGCCGCCGTCCCCGCCGACCCGCAGGCCCGCAACGAGGCACGGCAGGCCGTCGCCGCCGTCGACGACGAGGCCGTCCGCCTCAAGTCGGCCGTCAAGGCCCGCGACGGCTTCTTCACCACGTTCTTCATCAGCCCGTACTCGCGCTACCTCGCCCGCTGGTGCGCTCGCCGCGGCCTGACCCCCAATCAGGTCACCACCGCCTCGCTGCTCACCGCGCTCATAGCGGCCGGCTGCGCCGCCACCGGCACCCGCGGCGGCTTCGTCGCCGCCGGCGTGCTCCTGATCGCCTCGTTCGTCCTGGACTGCACCGACGGCCAGCTCGCCCGCTACTCGCTCCAGTACTCCACCCTCGGCGCCTGGCTCGACGCCACCTTCGACCGGGCCAAGGAGTACGCCTACTACGCCGGGCTCGCCCTGGGCGCCGCCCGTGGCGGCGACGACGTGTGGGCGCTCGCCCTGGGCGCGATGGTGCTCCAGACCTGCCGGCACGTCGTCGACTTCTCCTTCAACGAGGCGAACCACGACGCCACCGCCAACACCAGCCCCACCGCCGCCCTCTCCGACCGGCTCGACAGCGTCGGCTGGACGGTGTGGCTGCGCCGGATGATCGTGCTGCCCATCGGCGAGCGCTGGGCGATGATCGCGGTGCTCACCGCCGTGACCACCCCCCGCATCACCCTGTACGTCCTGCTCATCGGCTGCGCCTTCGCCGCCACGTACACCACCGCGGGCCGGCTGCTGCGCTCGGTGACCCGCCGGGCCACCCGCACCGACCGCGCCGCGCAGGCGCTGGCCGACCTCGCCGACAGCGGCCCGCTCACCGAGGTCCTGACCCGCCTCCTCGCCCGGCCCGCCCGCCGGCTGCCCGGCATCGCCGCGCCCGCCGTGGCCCTGGCCGGCGGCCTCGCCGTCGTCGCCACCGCGGCCCTCACCGACTTCGGCGGCCCCTGGCCGGTCGTCGGCGCGCTCTGCTACGTCCTCACCTCGGTGCTCGCCGTCGCCCGCCCCCTCAAGGGCGCCCTCGACTGGCTGGTCCCGCCGTTCTTCCGCGCCGCCGAGTACGGCACCGTGCTGGCCCTGGCCGCCCGCGCCGATGCGCGCGGAGCCCTTCCGGCGGCGTTCGGGCTGGTGGCGGCCGTCGCCTACCATCACTACGACACGGTGTACCGCATCCGCGGCGACGCCGGAGCGCCGCCGCGCAGCCTGGTGCGCGCCGTCGGGGGACAGGAGGGGCGGACCCTGCTCGTCGCCGTACTGGCGGCGCTGCTCACCGCCGCGCAGTTCAAGGCCGCGCTCACGGTCGTCGCCGTGCTCGTCGCCGTGGTGGTGCTCGCCGAGAGCATCCGCTTCTGGGTCACCGCCCACAAGGACGGTGCGCCCGCCGTACACGATGAAGGAGAACCCGCATGATCGGCCTCGTGCTGGCGGCCGGCGCCGGACGGCGTCTGCGCCCCTACACCGACACCCTGCCCAAGGCGCTGGTGCCGGTCGGGCCCGCGGGCATAGAGGACGGCTCCGACGGGCTCACCGTCCTCGATCTCACCCTCGCCAACTTCGCCGAGATCGGCCTGACCGAGGCCGGGATCATCGTCGGCTACCGCAAGGAGGCCGTCCACGAGCGCAAGGCGGCCCTGGAGCGGAAGTACGGCCTCAAGCTCACCCTCATCGACAACGACAAGGCCGAGGAGTGGAACAACGCCTACTCCCTTTGGTGCGGCCGTGACGCCCTCAAGGACGGCGTGATCCTCGCCAACGGCGACACCGTCCACCCCGTCTCCGTCGAGAAGACCCTGCTCGCGGCCCGCGGCGACGGCAAGCGGATCATCCTCGCCCTGGACACCGTCAAGACGCTGGCCGACGAGGAGATGAAGGTCGTCGCCGACCCGGCCACCGGGGTGCGCCGGATCACCAAGCTGATGGACCCGGCCGAGGCGACCGGCGAGTACATCGGCGTCACCCTCATCGAGGGCGAGGCCGCCGCCGAGCTGGCCGACGCGCTGAGGACCACCTTCGAGCGCGACCCGCAGCTGTACTACGAGGACGGCTACCAGGAGCTGGTCGACCGCGGCTTCCGGATCGACGTGGCGCCCATCGGCGAGGTCGACTGGGTCGAGATCGACAACCACGACGACCTCGCCCGGGGACGGGAGATCGCGTGCCGCTACTGACCCGGCTGATCCCCTCGCCGGTCGCGGTGGACATCCGGCCCGGCGCCCTCGACGACCTGGCCGGTGTCCTCGCCGACGAACGCGTCTCGCACTCCGGGCGTCTCGCCGTCGCCGTCAGCGGCGGCTCCGGCGCCCGGCTGCGCGAGCGGATCGCCCCGACCCTGCCCGGTGCCACCTGGTACGAGGTCGGCGGCGGCAGCCTGGACGACGCGATCCGGCTGGCCGGCGAGATGAAGAGCGGCCACTACGACGCCGTGGTGGGCCTCGGCGGCGGCAAGATCATCGACTGCGCCAAGTTCGCCGCCGCGCGCGTCGGCCTTCCGCTGGTCGCCGTGCCGACCAACCTCGCGCACGACGGCCTGTGCTCCCCGGTCGCCACCCTGGACAACGACGCGGGCCGCGGCTCCTACGGCGTGCCCAACCCGATCGCCGTCGTGATCGACCTGGACGTCATCCGCGCGGCCCCGGCCCGCTTCGTCCGCTCGGGCATCGGCGACGCCGTCTCGAACATCAACGCGATCGCGGACTGGGAGCTCGCCCACCGCGTGAACGGCGAGAAGATCGACGGCCTGGCCGCCGCCATGGCCCGCCAGGCGGGCGAGGCGGTGCTGCGGCACCCGGGCGGCATCGCGGACAGCGGCTTCCTCCAGGTGCTGGCCGAGGCCCTGGTCCTCACCGGCATCGCCATGGCCGTCTCGGGCGACTCGCGCCCCGCCTCCGGCTCCTGCCACGAGATCAACCACGCCTTCGACCTGCTCTACCCCCGGCGCGCCGCCAGCCACGGCGAGCAGTGCGGACTGGGCGCGGCCTTCGCGATGCACCTGCGCGGCGCGCACGAGGAGGCGGTGCTGATGGCCCAGGTGCTGCGCCGGCACGGCCTGCCGGTGCTGCCGCAGGACATCGGCTTCACGGTGGACGAGTTCGTCCGCGCCGTGGAGTTCGCCCCGGAGACCCGGCCCGGCCGCTACACGATCCTCGAACACCTCGACCTCAAGACCGAACAGATCAAGGACGCCTACGCCGACTATGTCAAGGCCATCGGTAGCTGAACTCAGACCGGTCGTGCACCCCGCGGGGGTCAAGGACCGGCGCAGCGGTGAGCACTGGATGGGACGCCTCTACATGCGCGAGGTGTCCCTGCGGGTCGACCGCTACCTGGTGAACACCAAGGTCACACCCAACCAGCTCACGTACCTGATGACGGTGTGCGGGGTGCTCGCCGCCCCGGCCCTGCTGGTGCCGGGGATCTGGGGCGCGGTGCTCGGAGTCGTCGCGGTCCAGCTCTATCTGCTGCTGGACTGCGTCGACGGCGAGGTCGCCCGCTGGAAGCAGCAGTTCTCGCTCGGCGGGGTCTACCTGGACCGGGTCGGCGCCTATCTGACCGACGCCGCCGTCCTGGTCGGCCTCGGCCTGCGCGCCGCCGACCTGTTCGGCAGCGGGCGCATCGACTGGCTGTGGGCCTTCCTGGGCACCCTGGCCGCGCTCGGCGCGATCCTGATCAAGGCCGAGACCGACCTGGTCGGCGTGGCCCGGCACCAGGGCGGGCTGCCCCCGGTCAAGGAGAGCGCCGCCGAACCGCGCTCCTCCGGGATGGCGCTGGCCCGCCGCGCCGCCGCCGCGCTCAAGTTCCACCGGCTGATCCTCGGCATGGAGGCCTCGCTGCTGATCCTGGTCCTCGCCGTCGTCGACCAGATACGGGGCGACCTGTTCTTCACCCGCCTCGGCACCGCCGTCCTGGCCGGTATCGCGGTCCTCCAGACCCTGCTGCACCTGGTGTCGGTCCTCGTCTCCAGCAGGCTGCGGTGACCGGCGCGGCCGCGTCGGCGAAGGTCGGGGCCGTCGTCATCACCATGGGCAACCGCCCCGACGAGCTGCGCGCGCTGCTCGACTCCGTGGCCAAGCAGGACGGCGACCCGGTCGAGGTCGTCGTCGTCGGCAACGGCTCGCCCGTCCCGGACGTCCCCGAGGGCGTCCGCACCGTCGAGCTGCCCGAGAACCTCGGCATCCCCGGCGGACGCAACGTGGGCATCGAGGCCTTCGGCCCCGGCGGCACCGACGTCGACATCCTGCTCTTCCTCGACGACGACGGCCTGCTCGCCCGCCAGGACACCGCCGAGCTGTGCCGCCGCGCCTTCGCGGACGACGACAAGCTGGGCATCGTCAGCTTCCGCATCGCCGACCCCGACACCGGGGTCACCCAGCGCCGCCACGTGCCCCGGCTGCGGGCCTCCGACCCGATGCGCTCCTCCCGGGTCACCACCTTCCTCGGCGGCGCCAACGCCGTCCGCACGCAGGTCCTCGCCGAGGTCGGCGGCCTGCCGGACGAGTTCTTCTACGCCCATGAGGAGACCGACCTGGCCTGGCGGGCCCTGGACGCGGGCTGGATGATCGACTACCGGGCCGACATGGTGCTGTACCACCCCACGACCGCGCCCTCGCGGCACGCGGTCTACCACCGCATGGTCGCCCGCAACCGGGTCTGGCTGGCCCGCCGCAACCTCCCGGCCCCGCTGATCCCGGTCTACCTGGGCGTCTGGATGTTCCTCACACTGGCCCGGCGCCCCTCGCGTCCGGCCCTGAAGGCCTGGTTCGGTGGGTTCCGGGAGGGCTGGACCACTCCGTGCGGGCCGCGCCGGCCCATGAGATGGCGTACGGTGTGGCGGCTCACCCGGCTGGGCCGGCCGCCGGTCATCTGACAAGCTCGAAGCCGAGCGGCACGGCCGCACCCGGCCCATGCGCGTGCCCTGCCCGTCCCTTCGCGAGGCCGCGCATCCCGAAGACGAAAGTATTTCCTTGTGAGTGAGACAACGCATGACGGCGGCGTCGCCCTCGACGCGGCTCCCTCGCCCGACGACGGGCTTGCGGCGGACCGCCTCGCCGCCAAGTACGGGCTGACCGTCAGCGGCGCCCGGCCCCGCCTCGTGGAGTACGTGCGCCAGCTGTGGGGCAGGCGCCACTTCATCCTCGCCTTCTCCCAGGCGAAGCTGACCGCCCAGTACAGCCAGGCCAAACTCGGCCAGCTCTGGCAGGTGGCCACGCCGCTGCTGAACGCGGCCGTGTACTACTTCATCTTCGGCGTGATCCTCAAGGCCAACCGGGGCCTGTCCCACGACACCTACCTGCCGTTCCTGGTCACCGGCGTGTTCGTGTTCACCTTCACGCAGAACTCGGTCATGGCGGGGGTGCGCGCCATCTCCGGCAACCTCGGCCTGGTCCGCGCGCTGCACTTCCCGCGGGCCTCGCTGCCGGTCTCCTTCGCGCTCCAGCAGCTCCAGCAGCTGCTGTTCTCGATGATCGTGCTGTTCGTCCTGGTGGTCGTCTTCGGCAGCCTGCCGGCGATGTCCTGGCTGCTGATCGTCCCGGTCCTGGCGCTCCAGTTCCTGTTCAACACGGGCCTGTCGCTGATCGTGGCCCGGATGGGCGCCAAGACGCCCGACCTCGCCCAGCTGATGCCGTTCATCATGCGCACCTGGATGTACGCCTCGGGCGTGATGTTCTCCATCGACAGCGTGCTCAAGGGCCGCCCCGAATGGGTCATCCGGCTGATGCAGGTCAACCCGGCCGCCGTCTACATGGACCTGATGCGCTTCGCGCTGATCGACGGCTACGGTTCCTCGCACCTCCCGCCGCACGTCTGGGCCTTCGCCGTGCTGTGGGCCGTGGTCTTCTTCGCCGGCGGTTTCGTGTACTTCTGGAAGGCGGAGGAAAGGTATGGCCGTGGCTGAGCAGAACTCCGGCAAGGACGCCGCACGCACCGGCGCGGCCCGTGTCCCGACGGTGATCGCGGACGAGCTGCACATCGTCTACCGCGTCAACGGCGCCAAGACCGGCAAGGGCAGCGCCACCGCGGCACTCAGCCGGATCGTCAAGCGCGGCAAGGACGACTCGGCGCGCGGTGTGCGCAAGGTGCACGCCGTCAAGGGCGTCTCCTTCGTCGCCTACCGCGGCGAGGCCGTCGGCCTGATCGGCTCCAACGGTTCCGGCAAGTCCACCCTGCTGCGTGCCATCGCCGGGCTGCTCCCGGCCGAGCGCGGCAAGGTCTACACCGACGGCCAGCCCTCGCTGCTGGGGGTGAACGCGGCGCTGATGAACGATCTCACCGGCGAGCGCAACGTGATCCTCGGCGGTCTGGCCATGGGCATGTCCCGCGAGGAGATCAAGGAGCGCTACCAGGACATCGTGGACTTCTCGGGTATCAACGAGAAGGGTGACTTCATCACGCTGCCCATGCGCACCTACTCCTCCGGCATGGCGGCCCGGCTGCGCTTCTCCATCGCCGCCGCCAAGGACCACGACGTCCTCATGATCGACGAGGCGCTGGCCACCGGCGACCGCAAGTTCCAGAAGCGCTCCGAGGAACGCATCCGGGAGCTGCGCAAGGAAGCGGGCACCGTGTTCCTGGTGAGCCACAACAACAAGTCGATCCGTGACACCTGCGACCGGGTCCTGTGGCTGGAACGCGGGGAACTCCGGATGGACGGTCCCACGGACGAGGTGCTCAAGGAGTACGAGAAGTTCACAGGTAAATAGACGACACCGGGGCAGGGGCCCGCCGGAGCTATTCCGGCGGGCCCCTCGTCCGTAAAGGAAACGTCAACTCGCGCGGTTCTGGGGAATCTTGAACGCGATCGGTGTGTTGTTGTGATCTGCGGGACACCCCCCCTGCGACCCCCGGCGTTGTACAACGTAAGCTGTACCGGTCCCGGAAAGCGGCAAGTGGGGAGATAATGCGCGACACCCTCCGCCGGGCCGCTCCCGCGAAGGGCCGGGCGGCGTGTCCGAAATAGTGTGTCTTGGGTCGGCAGTGTAGAACGGGAGATGTGACGGCAATGGCTACGGAAACTCCCCTGCTCAACGGAGCGTGTGCCGTCCCCGCGCCGGGCAGCGGACGATGACGCGGAGGAATGGGGCGCCCGATCCGGAACGCGCCACCCTCGACAAGGCCGCGGGCGAGAACTTCCCCGTGGCCCCGTTCTTCCTGCCCCGCGCCTGGCGCACCGACCTCATGGCCGTCTACGGCTTCGCCCGCCTGGTCGACGACATCGGCGACGGCGACCTCGCCCCCGGCGGCGCCGACGCCCGCCTCCTCGGCGCGACGCCCGAGCAGGCCGAGGACCGCCTCGCCCTGCTCGACGCCTTCGAGGCCGATCTGCGCCGGGTCTTCGACGGCACCCCGGGCCACCCCCTGCTGCGCCGCCTCCAGCACACGGTCCGCCGCTGCGGGCTGACCCCCGAGCCCTTCCTCGGCCTGATCGCCGCCAACCGTCAGGACCAGCTCGTCGCGCGGTACGAGACCTACGACGACCTGCTCGCCTACTGCGAGCTGTCCGCCAACCCCGTGGGCCGCCTCGTCCTCGCCGTCACCGGCACCTCCACCCCCGAGCGGATCCGCCGCTCCGACGCGATCTGCACCGCCCTCCAGATCGTCGAGCACCTCCAGGACGTCGCCGAGGACCTCGCCCGCGACCGCATCTACCTGCCCGCCTCGGACATGAAGCGCTTCCACGTCCAGGAGGCGGACCTCGCCGCACCCACCGCGGGCGCATCGGTGCGCGCGCTGGTCGCGTACGAAGCCGAACGCGCCCGTGAACTCCTGAATGAAGGCGCCCCCCTGGTGGGTAGCGTCCACGGCAGGCTCAGGCTGCTGCTCGCGGGGTTCGTGGCGGGAGGGAGGGCGGCGGTCCGCGCGATCGCCGCCGCCGAATACGACGTACTACCCGGCCCGCCCAAGCCCGGCAAGGTCCAGTTGCTGCGCGAGGTGGGCGTGACTCTGCGAGGAGAGGGGTGATCCGGTCCGTGGAGTCGGAACAGCACGCGTCCGCACCGGTACTCGCCGCCTACAGCTACTGCGAGGCCGTCACCGGACAGCAGGCCCGTAACTTCGCCTACGGCATCAGACTCCTGCCGGCGCCCAAGCGCCGCGCGATGTCGGCGCTGTACGCGTTCTCACGGCGGGTCGACGACATCGGCGACGGCGCGCTGGCGGCCGATGTCAAGGCCGTGCGGCTACAGGACACCAGGGCCCTGCTGGACCGGATCCGCGAGGGCGGCGTCGAGGACGACGACACCGACCCCGTCGCCGTGGCGCTCGCCCACGCCGCCCGCACCTTCCCGATCCCGCTGGGCGGCCTGGACGAACTCATCGACGGCGTCCTCGCCGATGTGCGCGGCGAGACGTACGAGACCTGGGACGACCTGAAGGTCTACTGCCGGTGCGTGGCCGGGGCCATCGGACGGCTCTCGCTCGGCGTGTTCGGCACCGAGCCCGGCGCGCGCGGCGCCGAGCGCGCCCCCGAGTACGCCGACACGCTGGGTCTGGCGCTGCAACTGACCAACATCCTCCGCGACGTCCGCGAGGACGCCGAGGGCGGCCGCACCTACCTGCCCGCCGACGACCTGGCCAAGTTCGGCTGCTCGGCCGGTTTCCGCGGCTCCACCCCGCCGGAGGGCTCCGACTTCGCGGGCCTGGTCCACTTCGAAGTACGGCGCGCCCGCGCCCTGTTCGCCGAGGGCTACCAACTGCTGCCCATGCTGGACCGGCGCAGCGGTGCCTGTGTCGCCGCCATGGCCGGGATCTACCGCCGGCTGCTCGACCGCATCGCCCGCGAACCCGAGGCCGTGCTGCGCGGCCGGGTCTCCCTGCCCGGCCGCGAGAAGGCGTACGTCGCCGTGCGCGGACTGTCCGGCCTGGACACCCGGCACGTCACCCGGCAGACCGTCAGGAGGCGTGCCTGATGGGCACCTCGACCACAGGGCGGCACGCGGGCCCGCGCCGACGGGCAACCTTCGCGTCCCCGACGGCGTCACTGACGGCGACGGCCGGCCGGGGAGCACGCGCCCACCGCGGCGGACGTACAGGGGAGGGCGCACGATGACCGACGGGACGCGACCGGACGGCGACCGGACGGCGGCGGCGCCCGGACGGCACGCCGTCGTCGTCGGCGGCGGCCTCGCCGGCCTGACCTCCGCGCTCGCCCTCGCCGACGCCGGAGTGCGCGTGACGCTGCTGGAGAGCAGACCCCGCCTGGGCGGCCTCGCCTTCTCCTTCCGGCGCGGCGACCTCACCGTCGACAACGGCCAGCACGTCTACCTGCGCTGCTGCACCGCCTACCGCTGGTTCCTCGACCGGATCGAGGGCGCCGCGCTCGCCCCGCTCCAGAACCGGCTCGACGTGCCCGTCCTGGACGCCGCCAGACCCGAGGGGCGCCGGCTCGGCAGACTGCGCCGCGACGCGCTGCCCGTACCCCTGCACCTCGGGCGCAGCCTGGCCACCTATCCGCACCTCTCGCTCGCCGAGCGCGCCAGAGTCGGCCGCGCCGCGCTCGCCCTCAAGGCACTGGACCCCACCGATCCCGCGCTGGACGCCCAGGACTTCGGCAGCTGGCTGGCCGCGCACGGCCAGTCGCCCCGCGCCGTCGAGGCACTGTGGGACCTCGTGGGGGTCGCCACCCTCAACGCGGTCGCCTCCGACGCCTCACTGGGGCTGGCCGCGATGGTGTTCAAGACCGGTCTGCTGTCCGACCCGGGCGCGGCCGACATCGGCTGGGCCCGCGTCCCGCTGGGCGAACTGCACGACCGCCTGGCCCGCAGGGCGCTCGACTCCGCGGGCGTCCGTACCGAGGTCCGTACACGCGTCACCTCCGTCTCCCCCCACGAGAACGGCCGCTGGAGCGTCCAGGTTCCCGGCGAGACGCTGGACGCCGACACGGTCGTCCTCGCCGTACCCCAGCGCGAGGCGTACGAGCTGCTGCCGCCGGGGGCCCTGGACGCCCCCGAACGGCTCCTCGACATCGGCACCGCCCCCATTCTCAACGTCCACGTCGTCTACGACCGCAAGGTCCTCGGCCGGCCCTTCGTCGCCGCCCTCGGCACCCCCGTGCAGTGGGTCTTCGACCGCACCGACGCCTCCGGCCTGAAGCAGGGCCAGTACCTGGCGCTGTCCCAGTCGGTGGCGCAGGACGAGATCGACGCCCCCGTGGCCGAGCTGCGCGAGCGCTACCTGCCCGAGCTGCGCCGGCTGCTGCCGCGCTCGCGCGGCGCCGAGGTGAAGGACTTCTTCGTCACCCGCGAGCGCACGGCCACGTTCGCCCCCACCCCGGGCGTCGGACGGCTGCGGCCCGGCGCCCGCACCAAGGCACCCGGCCTGTACCTGGCCGGCGCGTGGACCGCCACCGGCTGGCCCGCGACCATGGAGAGCGCGGTCCGCAGCGGTGTCGGCGCGGCGGACGCCGCGCTGCGCGCCCTGGGCCGGCCCCGCCCCAGCCGTCTGTTCGCCCTGAAGGAGACGGCCCACCGCACTGTCCCCGGGGACACCCCCCGGGGCCCCGGCCGACAACCGGGAGAGACCGGCGCCGCCCAGCGAGGGGGGATCCGGTGAGGGTCGACCAGCAGCCCGCGGCCGGTACTGCCGGCGCCGCCGGCACTGTGACAATAGGAGAGACTGTGCCCACTGTGCCCCCGGCCTCGCCGGCCGCTCGGCAGACCGCGGTGGACGTGACCGCGCTCCTGGAGCGCGGCCGGACCCTGGCGACCCCGGTCCTGCGGGAGGCCGTCGACCGCCTGGCCCCTCCCATGGACACCGTCGCCGCCTACCACTTCGGCTGGATCGACGCCGCCGGCAACCCGGCCCACGGCGACGGCGGCAAGGCCGTGCGCCCCGCCCTCGCGGTGCTCTCCGCCGAGGTCACCGGCGCCGCCCCCGAGGCCGGGGTGCCCGGCGCGGTCGCCGTCGAGCTCGTCCACAACTTCTCTCTGCTGCACGATGACCTCATGGACGGCGACGAGCAGCGCCGCCACCGCGACACCGTCTGGAAGGTGCACGGCCCCGCCCAGGCCATCCTGGTCGGCGACGCCCTGTTCGCCCTGGCGAACGAAGTCCTGCTGGAGCTGGGCACCGTCGAGGCGGGCCGCGCCGCCCGCCGCCTCACCGCGGCCACCCGCGCCCTGATCGACGGTCAGGCCCAGGACATCTCCTACGAGCACCGCGACCGGGTGAGCGTCGAGGAGTGCCTGGAGATGGAGGGCAACAAGACCGGCGCCCTGCTCGCCTGCGCCAGTTCCATCGGGGCGGTGCTCGGCGGCGCCGACGACGCGACCGCCGACACCCTGGAGAAGTACGGCTACCACCTCGGCCTGGCGTTCCAGGCCGTCGACGACCTCCTCGGCATCTGGGGCGACCCGGAGTCCACCGGCAAGCAGACCTGGAGCGATCTGCGTCAGCGCAAGAAGTCCCTGCCGGTGGTGGCCGCCCTCGCGGCGGGCGGAGAAGCCTCCGAGCGGCTCGGCGAGATCCTCGCCGCCGACGCCAAGAGCAGCGACTTCGAGAACTTCTCCGAGGAGGAGTTCGCGGCCCGCGCCGCCCTGATCGAGGAGGCGGGCGGCCGCGAGTGGACCGCCCAGGAGGCACGCCGTCAGCACACCATCGCCATCGAAGCCCTCGACTCCGTGAACATGCCCGACCAGGTCAGGTCCGCGTTCGCGGCGCTCGCCGACTTCGTCGTCGTACGAAAGAGATGATCACTATCGCACCCACCCTCGCGTAGTCGCCGGCCGGTGCCGAAAGGTTTCAGGCACCGGCCGACGGCGGACCCACAGCAGCACGACTTGCACGACTGCACGAAGGGGAAGCCATGACAGCGACGACCGACGGAAGCACCGGGGCCACACTGCCGTCCCGCGCTGCCGCGGCCAGCGAAACCGTACTCACCACCCCCGTGACGGCCGGGGTACAAGAAGCCGCCGCACACGCCACCCGGCGTGCCACCGACTTCCTGCTCGCGCAGCAGGACGCCGAGGGCTGGTGGAAGGGCGACCTCGAGACCAACGTCACGATGGACGCCGAGGACCTGCTCCTGCGCCAGTTCCTGGGGATCGCCGACGAGGCGACCACCCGCGCCGCCGCGCTCTTCATCCGCGGCGAGCAGCGCCCGGACGGCACCTGGGCCACCTTCCACGGCGGCCCGGGGGAGCTGTCCACCACCATCGAGGCCTACGTCGCCCTCCGGCTGGCCGGCGACGCGCCCGACGCCCCGCACATGGCGAGGGCGTCCGCCTGGATCCGCGAGCGGGGCGGCATCGCCGCCGCCCGGGTGTTCACCCGGATCTGGCTCGCCCTGTTCGGCTGGTGGAAGTGGGAGGACCTGCCGGAGATGCCTCCGGAGCTGATCTACTTCCCCGACTGGATGCCGCTCAACATCTACGACTTCGGCTGCTGGGCCCGGCAGACCATCGTGCCGCTCACCGTCGTCTCGGCCAAGCGCCCGGTGCGCCCCGCGCCGTTCCCGCTGGACGAGCTGCACACCGATCCGCTGCGGCCCAACCCGCCCCGGCCGCTCGCCCCCGCGGCGAGCTGGGACGGCGTCTTCCAGCGCCTGGACCTGGGCCTTCAGATGTTCCGCAAGGTGGCGCCGAAGCGGCTGCGCCGGGCCGCGATGAACTCCGCCGTCCGCTGGATCATCGAACGGCAGGAGAACGACGGCTGCTGGGGCGGCATCCAGCCGCCCGCCGTGTACTCGGTCATCGCCCTGCACCTGATGGGCTACGACCTCAACCACCCCGTGATGCGGGCCGGTCTGGAGTCGCTGGACCGCTTCACGGTGTGGCGCGAGGACGGCGCCCGGATGATCGAGGCGTGCCAGTCCCCGGTCTGGGACACCTGTCTGGCCACCATCGCGCTCGCCGACGCCGGACTGCCCGCCGACCATCCGCAACTGGTCAAGGCCGCCGACTGGATGCTCGGCGAACAGATCGTGCGCCCCGGCGACTGGTCGGTGCGCCGGCCCGGACTGCCCCCGGGCGGCTGGGCGTTCGAGTTCCACAACGACAACTACCCGGACATCGACGACACCGCCGAGGTGGTCCTGGCCCTGCGCCGGGTCCGCCACCACGACCCGGAGCGCGTCGACAAGGCCATCGGCCGCGGGGTGCGCTGGAACCTCGGCATGCAGTCGAAGAACGGCGCCTGGGGCGCGTTCGACGTCGACAACACCAGCCCCTTCCCCAACCGGCTGCCGTTCTGCGACTTCGGCGAGGTCATCGACCCGCCGTCGGCCGACGTCACCGCGCACGTCGTGGAGATGCTGGCCGTCGAGGGCCTGGCCCACGACCCGCGCACCCGGCGCGGCATCCGCTGGCTGCTGGACGAACAGGAGCCGGACGGCTCCTGGTTCGGCCGCTGGGGCGTCAACTACGTCTACGGCACCGGCTCCGTGGTGCCCGCCCTGACCGCGGCCGGACTGCCCGGCTCCCACCCGGCGATCCGCCGCGCGGTGGCCTGGTTGGAGCGGGTGCAGAACGACGACGGCGGCTGGGGCGAGGACCTGCGCTCCTACCACGACTCCACGGAGTGGAGCGGCAAGGGCGCCTCGACCGCCTCGCAGACCGCGTGGGCGCTGATGGCGCTGCTCGCGGCCGGCGAGCGGGACTCCAAGGCGGTGGAACGCGGCGTGCGCTGGCTCGCCGACACCCAGCGGGAGGACGGCTCCTGGGACGAGCCGTACTTCACCGGGACCGGCTTCCCCTGGGACTTCTCCATCAACTACCACCTCTACCGGCAGGTCTTCCCGCTCACCGCGCTCGGCCGGTACGTGCACGGTGAACCCTTCGCCGACCGGGCACGGGCCGAGCGGCCCCGCGCCGAGGCCCAGGGGAGCTGATGAGCACCCGGCCCGCCCCGGACCCGCTGCTGATCGCCTGTGCGCTCGGCATCGAGCACCTCGCCCTGCGCAGCGGTGACCGCGGCGCCCGGCGGGCGGGCCGGCGGCGCACCGCGGACGGCACGGACCGGCGCTCCGGCGCCGGGCCGGTCACCGTGCTGCGCACCGGCATGGGACCCCGGGCGGCGGAACGCTCCGTCACCCGGGCCCTGGCCGACCCGGCGTGGGCCCGGTCCGCCGTGCTGGCCACCGGCTTCTGCGCCGGGCTCGCCCCGGGCATGCACCCCGGCGACCTGGTCGTCGCCGAGGAGACCCGGGACCCGCGCGGCACCGTCGCCTGCGTCGGCACCGAACTGCTCGTCAAGGAACTCGCCCGCACCCTGCCCGGCCGCAGGGTGCACACCGGGCCCGTCACCGGGTCCGACCACGTCGTCCGCGGTCCCGAGCGGTCCGATCTGCTGGCCACCGGTGCCATCGCGGTCGACATGGAGTCGGCGGCCACGCTGCTCGGCGCCGTCCGCACCGGTGAGCGCCCGGTTGCGGCCGTCCGGGTGGTCGTGGACGCTCCGGAACACGAACTCGTACGCATCGGCACGGTGCGCGGTGGAATATCAGCCTTCCGCGTTCTCCGTGCCGTCCTCCCTACTTTCTTCGAATGGCACCGTAATGTGCTGCTCCCCAGGAGGTGAGCCAGATGGCCATGCCGCTGCGCCAGTCCATCAAGGTCGCTACATATCTGGCCGAACAGAAGCTCCGCAAGCGGGACAAGTTCCCGCTGATCGTGGAGCTGGAACCGCTCTTCGCCTGCAACCTGAAGTGCGAGGGCTGCGGCAAGATCCAGCACCCCGCCGGGGTGCTCAAGCAGCGCATGCCCGTGGCCCAGGCCGTGGGCGCGGTGCTGGAGTCCGGTGCGCCGATGGTGTCCATCGCCGGCGGTGAGCCGCTGATGCACCCTCAGATCGACGAGATCGTCCGCCAGTTGGTGGCCAAGCGCAAGTACGTCTTCCTGTGCACCAACGCCATGCTGCTGCGCAAGAAGATGGACAAGTTCACCCCGTCGCCCTACTTCGCCTTCGCCGTGCACATCGACGGTCTGCGCGAACGGCACGACGAGTCGGTGGCGAAGGAGGGTGTGTTCGACGAGGCCGTGGCTGCCATCAAGGAGGCCAAGCGACGCGGCTTCCGGGTGACCACCAACTCCACCTTCTTCAACACCGACACCCCGCAGACCATCATCGAGGTGCTCAACTTCCTCAACGACGACCTCAAGGTCGACGAGATGATGATCTCGCCCGCCTACGCCTACGAGAAGGCCCCCGACCAGGAGCACTTCCTCGGCGTCGAGCAGACCCGCGAGCTGTTCAAGAAGGCGTTCTCGGGCGGCAACCGGCTGCGCTGGCGGCTCAACCACTCCCCGCTCTTCCTGGATTTCCTGGAGGGCAAGGTCGACTTCCCGTGCACCGCCTGGGCGATCCCGAACTACTCGCTCTTCGGCTGGCAGCGCCCCTGCTACCTGATGAGCGACGGCTACGTCCCGACGTACCGCGAACTCGTCGAGAAGACCGACTGGGACAAGTACGGACGCGGCAAGGACCCGCGCTGCGCCAACTGCATGGCGCACTGCGGCTACGAGCCCACCGCCGTCCTCGCCACCATGGGTTCCCTCAAGGAGTCCCTGCGGGCCATGCGCGAGACCGTCTCGGGAAACCGGAACTGACGCCGTGACGGCCGTTTCCTTGGGCGTTCCCGAGGTACCGGCCCGGCCGGTCGCCGCGCGGCGTGTGTCGCGGCAGATCCAGGTCGGGCCGGTGGCCGTCGGGGGCGGGGCCCCGGTGTCGGTGCAGTCGATGACGACGACGCGTACGTCGGACATCGGTGCGACGTTGCAGCAGATCGCGGAGTTGACGGCGTCGGGGTGTCAGATCGTGCGGGTGGCGTGTCCGACGCAGGATGATGCGGATGCGCTGGCGGTGATCGCGCGGAAGTCGCAGATCCCGGTGATCGCGGACATTCATTTCCAGCCGAAGTATGTGTTCGCCGCGATCGAGGCGGGGTGTGCGGCGGTGCGGGTGAATCCGGGGAACATCAAGAAGTTCGACGATCAGGTGCGGGA